>DAOPYA010000130.1:0-11665 GCA_035352635.1 Candidatus Rifleibacterium sp. | reverse complement strand
GCTTCAGAAGAAAAGAAAGTTTTCCATCTGCTGAATCCGGTATTTGAAGTCAGGATGATCGAGCCGGTGTTGTGCCTGGCAGAAACAAGGCGGAAAAGATACTTGTTGGCGTTATTGTCGAAAGGCTCATAACCGAACTCGTCGCAGACCAGCAGCGCCGGTTTTGTGTAACGCAACATGGCTCTGGCGAAAGTGCCGTCTGCTTTTGAACCGTGAATATCCTCAAGCATTTTTGCCGTGTTTACGAACAGCACCGAATAACCGGCCAGACATGCCGACCTGGCAATGGTTTTTGCTATGCGGCTTTTCCCGAGGCCAGGTTTGCCGAGGCAGATGACGTTGCGCTTTTCTTCGATAAAGCGGCATTCACAGAGTTCCTTGATTATGTGCGGGGGGAGTTGCGGCCTGATCGAAAAATCAAAGCTTTCCAGGTCTTCCACAGCTCCGATTTTTGAGCGCTTAATGCTTCGAACCACACGCTTTTCAAGGCGTGCATCAAGTTCTTTTTTCAACATGTCACATACCAGCTGGGTATATGAGATATTCTGCTGCTGTGCCCGATTAAGGATTTCCGTGAGTTCCAGCGATATTGCCTTCAGGTTTAAGGCTGCTGCCATGGCGATTATTTCTTGTAGATTCCCCGTTGAAGCTTTTATTGTTTTCATTCTGTTGTGTCCTCGCTTTCAGAAGTATCCAGGATTGAGAATTCCTCAAGATCGCTCTCTTCGACATCGCCAACGATTACTCCACCAAGACCGTTCATCGGTAGAACAAGCTGTTCAGGCTTTTCCGGATAACGCAGTTCAAGAATGCTTTTAACCGAATCAGATGAAAACCTTTTATGCATCATGGCATGACGACCTGCGTCGTTAAGCGCATCGTCACCATATTGCTCCGCCAGGCGTATCAGCGCGTTCAGGTGAATTGATGACAGCGATTTGAATCTGAGCTTGATTCCATCGATAAGTTCAGCCAGCTCTGGAAACCTGCGAATAAAGTCTCGCTGCAGGCCGTAGTAGTTTTCATTGCCACGCGGTTTACGGGAGAGACTGGTAAAATGAAGCTGGTTAATGACCAGCTTTGTCGGAGACACGGTAGTGTCGAGATATTTCGAGCTGAAAACTATAGCACCATTCTTTTCGAGCACCTCAAAGTGCTCGGCAAAGAGCCTGACAACGACATTTCTGTTAGCATAGCCGGACGGAACCGTGTAACGAATGCCATGCACCGAGATTGTGGCATCGCGGTCAACAGCTCGAAGTTCCTCGCTGTAAGCAGGAAACCGCTCATGCGGAAGTCTTATGAATAGCGACTTTTCGAACAGATGCTCGTCATTGGGAACTTTTCCGGTTGTGCCATGAATGCGATTATTGGCTACACCCCGTATTTCATCTAGCCAGACACGAAGCCGGCGACTGAAGTCATCCCAGGATGCGAAAGTCGAACCCCTTATAAAATCGTCTTCCAGAAGCCTGAAACTCTTTTCCTGTTTGCCCTTGCGGTCAGGATCCCTGACCGCACAGGCGAAAGGACTGAAGCCGTAATGCTTTGCAAAGTCCAGAAAGCCTTGATTCCAGATAATCTGACCCTTTTCCCTGCGACCGAGAACAGCAGTAGTCATGTTATCGACATTATGTGCCCAGTTTCATTATGTGGCGATGGCAGGGAAATGCCTAATGAATCCTATGATTAATGGTTCATTCGGACACATAACAAGAGGGGCTAAACTATTGCAACCACTTAATTTGAATGGAGGTTGTCATGTTAGAAAAGTTCTTTGTTCGTCCTGAATCAGTCGACCGAATCCGATCCTCATGGATCGGAAAAGAGGTTGAGCAGTATGTCTGCTGGCTTTCCGATCACGGATATTCGGTTTCAACGATTTCCCGCAGAATTCCCATTGTCATTCAATTTGGTGAATTTGCCCGGGGGGATGGGGTCCCCGAATTGAAGGACCTACCTTTGCAAGTTGAGCCATTCGTAGAAAAATGGCTTGCCGAGCGATGTGGCCCCAAAATGGCGGCCCATGACCGCAAAAAGGTTGGCCAATGTGTCCGCAATTCCCTTCGTCAGATGCTTCGGCTTGCTGTTCCCGGATACGTCGGATTGAAGCGGCACTGCCAGCCTGATAATCCCTTCGAGACCAGTGCTCCGAAATTTTTCGATTTTCTTCAAGAAGAAAAAGGGTTGCGTAAGGCCACTATCATGAAATACAGACACAGTCTCCGGAAACTTGCTGCCTATTTCAAGAAAATCGGATTGAAGGACGTTGCGCATCTTTCTCCCCCCATCCTTAGCGGCCTGGTTGCAGAATTAAGCCCGGTAACTTCCTGGTCTGAATTACGGAACACGTGCGGGGTTATACGCGTTTTTATCCGATACCTACATAGAGAAAGAGTTCTGGCCAAGGATTTCAGCAATACCTTGGAGGCCCCCAAGAATTATCGTCTTTCCGGCCTTACGAGATCAATCAGCTGGGATGATGTGCGACGGGTATTAGAAACCGTTGAGCGCCGAAGTGCCGTTGGAAAGCGCGATTATGCGATTCTCTTGCTGTTGGTTACCTATGGACTGCGTGCTCGTGAAATCGCAGCCCTGACCTTGGATGACATTGATTGGCGAAACGACCGATTGCGAATCCCTGAACGAAAAGCTGGCCATTCCACTGGTTATCCTCTCTCAAAAATTGTTGGAGAGGCAATCGTTGATTATCTGAAGAATGGGCGGCCAAAGTCATCAAGTCGAAATCTCTTCCTTCGAAGCATGGCACCGATCCAGCCTGTCGGGCCTACGGCAGTAACCTGTTGCGCTGCTCGTTATCTGGCCAAGGCAGGGATCAAGATCCCCCGAGCAGGTTCCCACACCTTCCGGCACACCTGCGCACAAAGGTTATTGGATGCTGGTCTGACCCTTAAAGGGATTGGTGACTATCTGGGGCATCGGAGTCCTTCATCGACACAGATTTATACAAAAGTCGCCATCGAAGTCCTTCGTCAGGTAGCGTTGGGTGACGGGGAGGAAGCAATATGATATCAAGGTGGAACGGCTTTGAAAGCATTTTGGCCACGGATATTTCAGATTTTCTCGCTGCGAAACGCGCTTCCGGAAGACTTTTCAAGGCAGAGGATTCTGCTTTGCGCCTTCTTGATCAGTATCTTTTCGAACATGAGGTTCGGCATCCCGAGGAAATTACTTCTCTTCTCATCGATGCATTCCTCGTTTCTCGACCCCGCCCACGGCCTCGTAGTTACAACCACCTGCTGTGTACAACAAGTCGGTTGTTCGATTGGATGGTCACCCAGGAACGAATCGAAAAATCTCCCGTCCGAGCCAAATACCGGCGGCAAACCTCTCAAAGGCTTCCTTTTATCTTTGATCTTCCGGCAGCTCAGTGCTTACTCAAAACGGCGATGGGCCTACCGGATAATCCCAAGGCAATCGCCAGAGGAAAAACCTATTACGCCATCTTTGCCATTCTTTATGGGCTTGGACTGCGCGTGGGAGAGGCTTGTCGGCTCCGAGTTTCTGATGTGGATTTTGAACGCCATCTTTTGTTGATCCGAAAAACCAAGTTCTATAAAGATCGGCTTGTGCCGTTCGGACCTCGCCTGGAATCACTACTACAGGATTTTCTGAGTGACAAAATGCAGCGAATGGGGAATCTTCTGCCAGAAGCCCCATTTTTCTCTTTCACACGGGGAAATGAAATTCACCCCTGCACGGTAAGTCAAACATTTCACGCTCTCATTCCTCGATTGGGATTGAGTCTATCACCAGGAACTTCGGCACCACATCTGCATGACTTGCGGCATTCCTTCGCCGTGGGAACATTGCTTCGATGGTACAAAACAAAAAAGGACATTGGTTCGGAACTGCTAAAATTATCCACATTCATGGGTCACGTGGATATCAGTTCCACGGCGGTTTATCTCAATATCACCGAGGGCCTCCTTCGTGAAGCCAACCAGCGATTTGAGATTTTTGCCGATCCCGTCATCCATGAGGTGCCTTTGCTATGAAGCCGACCATTGGACAAATTGTTCATTCATTCTTTGAAGACTACCTTCGAACGCAAAAGGGCCTTCGGCCAGCATCAATAAAAAGTTATAGCGATGTTCTTCGTTTATTCTTGTCATTCGCTTCCAAGCAAGCAAGTCATCCAATTACCCGACTATCCTGGAATGACCTCACGTTTGAACTGGTTCTTGCCTTCCTCAGCCATCTTGAGAAGGGGCGGAAAAATCACATTCGGACTCGCAATCAACGATTGGCGGCGATTCGAACATTTTTTGAATACATTGCTTATCGTTGCCCTGAAGTATTGGATACTTGCCAACGTGTTGCAGCGATTCCGATAAAGCGAACTCCACCACCGGAAACAAACTTCCTTGAACGCGAAGAGGTAAAAGACCTTTTAAAGAATCTCCGGAAAACGGGTCGAAATGCCGCGCGGGATCAGCTACTCTTACTGTTCCTATATAACACCGGTGCTCGCGTTCAAGAAGTGGCGGATCTGCGAATAGAAAATCTTGATCTCGAATCTCAACCGCGTGTGCGATTGCATGGGAAAGGGGATAAATGGAGAATATGCCCCTTGTGGGCGGAAACCGCCAAACGTCTGAAAATGCTTATCGATGAACGAAAAGAAGGAGAGCCAAGCGATCCGGTATTCATTTCACGACCAGGGGTTCCGCTAACCCGTTTTGGGATTTACAAAATAGTTCGACGACACGCATCCGGCCTCGACAAAGAGGGGGCGCGACAAAGACGTGTAACTCCCCATCTGTTTAGACACACGGCGGCTGTCCATCTGCTGGAATCCGGCGTTGAAATCAACGTCATTCGAGGATGGCTTGGCCACGTCAGTCTTGAGACTACAAACCGATACGCAGAACTGACAATAAAAGCGAAGGAGGCCGCTTTGCGAAAATGCGAACCTCATTTGGATATTTCGACGGCACACCACAGACAGGCCGTCTGGAAGGACGACGAATCTCTCATGAAATGGCTGACTTCCCTGTAAAAATTATGTTCCCTGCGGCCACTGATCCAACCAGTGGCATTGCAGGAGAACAAGTTAACAGCCACATAATGAAACTGGGCACATAATGTCGATTATGTTACCGGTAACATAATCGACAACCAACCGGAGGGCACAGCCTTCGAAATATTCGAAAGCCATACTTATGCCCTCAAGCAGCGTTGCCTGCCGCTCATTTCTGAACGCCGCGAAAAACAGCTTGCGGCTGTAGCAGGAAATAACGCCCAGCACATGAATCTTCACCCGCTTGCCATTGATTTGAACATGGTAGGGTGACCAGTCCAGTTGCATTTCCTGCCCGGGGTCGGTTTCGAAGCGCCGTTTGGCTGTGGGTTTTCTGGTTATGCCATTATCAACGCGAATGTTTGCAACAAGCTCGCCAAGAATGGTTCTGGAACCGGAATAGCCGATATCTCTTATATCACGCAGAATTCGCGTGGTGGTAAGCCCCAACAGGACCTTCTCGGTGATTACCTGTTGAAATTGCGCAAGCTTTGAACCGCTAGAAATGCCGACTTTTAAAGCTTCGGGCGAGCTTTCAGCAAGAACCCGGCGCACCAGAGAACGCCCTATATCCACCCTTATCGCAATGTTACGGCTGCCATAGCCATGAGCGGCAAGGCGAAGTATCTCTTTTTTAAGAAATTCGCTGATTGGTTGTTTGGTTTTCATAGCCCACACCCCAGACCACCCGATGACGGCAGATGACAGAATGGCACTTGTGAAAACCGGACGGAAAACGCAGATTCATCGGCGCATTCATTGTCAGAGACTTCAAGAGTATTATTGATCAGAGGTTGAACGTCTTCCGGCTGCTGGTTGTCTGACGATACTGGCACAACATCAGAGACTTCGCTCCTGATGCCATCTGCCATCTGATTAATCTGGTTTTGAATAGAAGAGCAGAGCGCCTGCAACCGCCGCTGCTCGGCCTGAGCAAGATCCTGAGGTATGATCAGATCCTGGAATTCGTCGAGGGCATTTCGTATCGCTGAAAGTTTGGCTTCCAGAGCCTTTAACCTTACAGAATGACTCGGTGATTCCTGTTGCTCCTTTTTAAAGAGCGGGTCTGCCAGCAGGCCCGGCTTTTCTTCATCTGAAGCCGCACGCCAGGTCTGAATCAACAGCTGGATTTCGCGCATTTTCAGAGCGTGTTTTTCAACAGCCGCAAGAACAGCATCCTGGTCTTTGTGGCTTATTGCCGTAAGCAGACGGGCTACCATCAGGTTGATACGTCCTGACGCAAGAAGTTGCCGGGCGCCTGGAGAAAGGCGTAATAATGAACGGCGCCCGATTACCCATCCCTTGCGACGGCCCAGAATATTAGCGACAGAACGAACCGTCAGGCCATCGTCGGTGATCATCGATTCTATGACCATGGCCTCATCAACCGCGCAGATAGTTCGTTTCGGGCTGTTGGCTTCAAGAAGAAATCGCTTCGGGCTCAGACCATCGGTACAGCACTCGACAAGAACCGGAACGCGGTCGATGCCAGCATGCTTCCAACGCTCAAGGCGCTTGAAACCATCGATAACTTCGTATCGGCCGTCTTGCAGAACAACGCGAATTGGCATGTCACGCAGTTCTGAAGCTTTAACGCGAGAAGCGCCGCAACGAAGATCGCACCAGCTGGTGCCTATTTCATGGATCGGGAGAAATAGAAGGTTGCTCCAGAAGCCTTCTGAAGCGTGTAAAACTGTGCCATGAGGTGTTTTTTTGCCGGTTTTTGTCATGGTGGGTGCTCCTGGTTGTAAAAATTGAGGTTTTGTTGCGAGAACACCACACCATTAGCCTGATTTAAATTATCTGTAACCGGCATTGTCGGGGATAAAGTGTCGTGCCCCACCAATGACCTGGTCAGAAGCTGAATTACAAGCGAGGCAGACAGAAACATGATTGCTGAAGGAGGTTTTGCTGCCGCCATGGACTGCTTCAGGGCCAATAAAAACAGGAGTAAAATCGAAAGAGGAGATGAAAGCGCCTTTACCCAGCGCCGCAGTGTTGAAAAATCAGGACCACCAACCTCACCGTCTTCGATTCGGCACTCGCGACTATACTGATAGCTACGCAATGCCGGCTCAATGCCTGAAGGCGAATTCAAGCATTCTGAAGTAAGCTGGAAAATTGTTTCGAGATTATAACGGTAACCAGGCAGGATATCGGGTGGATATATTGTGTAATGTGCTTTACAGGCCGGGTTGCGACACTTAAGCCGCTGCAGTTTAATTGGCACCGGACGCTGTCTCTGGCGGCAACCATTACGCCATAAACCGCTCCCGCAAAGAAAACAAGAGGCACCAGAAAAAGATGCTAAATCTTCTGGTGCCGGAAGACGAAGATTATCTTGCGATGAAACGCTAAAGAGTGTGATGCACTCTGTGTCCTGACTGCCCCTGCTGCTAACAGGGGCTTTTAAACTTTAGTCAGTATTGTTTCGGCGAGAATGCCAATTTTTTATACCAGGACGACCGGGTTAAAAAAGCCCGGCACCGTCAAAATCATAAACGCCCACCGTCAATGAAGCCTGATTCAACGCCTGATGTATAATACTGGTGAATAAATACAGGAGCGCTCAATGAGAAGAAATGAAAGTTACTGGAGAGGTGATTTTTGCAGCAGCGACTACGAAGCTTTTCCCAAGTTCAAGATAGTCTGTGAATCAGAGAACCACATAGGCTATATCAATGTGCCGCCAAAGGCCGAGTATCGAACGCCACAAGGCTATGCCCAAATCGATGCAGAGCTACACAGGTTTACAAAGCTTAGAATCAGTTATATTCAGACGATTGAAGAAAGCGGGATCACCAGGTATGTTTATCGAAGACCCCTTAAAATCAAGCCTGAACCAGATATGGGTTGGCATGGTCTCGTCAAAATCAGTTACAATCGGAAGAACATCATGTTTCTTTTCGTAGAAACACTGGTTAGAGGCAATTCAGACCTTTTCGCCAATTTCTTGCGGAAATTCTTTACTTCCCCCGATGGAAAAACGCCACTCGGCAGCCTCGCATGCGAAAGTATGAGCGGAGAAGATGTTGGCAAAAAGCTGCAGAAAAATAAGCACCATGACCGATATAACCTTCCTCATCAAGGCTCAATTACTTCGCCCATAGAAAAGCTGTTCCGGGAAGAGTTGATCAACAGCGGAATAGAGTTCGAAGAACAGGTAGAAATCATTCTTGAGAATAAAAAATTCTCTGTCCCCGATTTTGTTATCCGGTCAGTCGGGCTCATTATTTACTGCGACGGAACTGAATTCCATAAAGACCCGCAACGAATTATCATGGATAAGCAGCAGGACCGGGTGTTGCACAACTACGACGCTTTCTTTGTTTTGGTCATCCAATTATTCAAGCAGGCAAAAATTTGAATCCTATAAATGTATGCTGGTATTAACAATATTATAAAAATTAAAATGATAAATTTCATTTTGTCATTACGATTACTCTTATATTTCAATTCTATTCTTACTGGTTCTTTAAATCTGCTTTCGCTCAACAACCAATAGTCATTCATATCAGGACAAATTTCTTTTTCTAAATAATCGAACGCAGTTTTACCAGATTTATCCTTAATTCTGCCGTCTGCGCCCAGCCCTAATAGAGCTATTGCCGACTCGTATGATCTATAGTTCCTTGAGTCGCCCTTGCAGAGATAATTGTACGTGCTTATCCACCACACAGCGGAAATCAAAGCGGTCCTCCCTGAATTGTCCTGGGCATCTATATCGGCGCCCATTTCTAAAAGTGAGATTGCTTTACTTGCTGTTCCGAAGTTAAGCCTTCCAACCTTCATTAAGGCCGTTGCCCCATTCTTGGATCGAGCATTAACATCAGCTCCGGCATTTACAAGCAATTTCACAGTTTCTTCTCTAGATTTCTCTACGGCAATCATTAGAGGGGTAAATCCTTTTTCATCCGTTGCTTCCAAATTAGCCCCTGATTCTAACAAGACAGCAACAGTTTCAGGGCCGTAAAGCACTGCAGCCATGAGAGGAGTTTGTCCGTTGGAAGCTCTAGCGTTAACATCAGCACCGGCCTTAATCAATGAACGCGTCAATTCAGGTTCATTTTTTGAAGCTGCATACATGAGAGCGGTATATCCATCTTCATCTATAGCGTTAACATCAGCACCGGCCTTGACCAATAATAGTGCAATTTTAGGATCATTATTATAATTGAAAATTGTTTCCATAAGAACTGTTCTGCCTTGCGAGTTCCTCATATTTATCTGTGCTGGATTTTCCAATGCAGAAATTATTTGTTCCGTGGAAGGTTGTGCATTTTTGTCTCGATTCTTCACAATTTCCAGAATATTTGATGATTTTTCGGCGTAATAATAGGCCAAAACTAACATGATGAAAATACATGCAAATACAAAAACTCTTTTTGCTTCTTTATGGGTTACCAGAGCTTTAATGATAATTGAGATTTTTGCTATTAGTAGACTAGGGTTACACAATTGAATCCCTAGTCTATTTGTTTTTTCAGGTCTAATGTTGCTATCAAAATTGTTTTGCCCGGAACTAGACAGTATTTGAGGTTCATTGATTGGAATGTCTTCGGTGGTTTTTTTTGCAGTTGTTTTTTCCGTGCCACCTCTCGGAGTACTCAGTTTATTAATCGCTCTTAAAGAAAGTCCTCTGAGAATTGGAATGTTGGATTGCAAATGAAGTTCAATGATTTTTGTAAGTAATTCTAGTTCTTCATCACTATAATCAACATGTGAGTCAATGATTAATAAGAGTGCCTCTTGTACATCTTCCGTTTTATCACTATTTATTTTTTCAATAAATTCAATGTCGATCATTTCATTGCTTCTTTCACAGAGTTTTTTGCAAACTTAGCTTCTAGATTAAAAGTAAGTCAATTTATATTATTTAACGTGTTACAGCTTCTAGTTCTTGACGGGCCGTAGAATTACTTAGTGCCTTATTCCCAAGAATACGATCGAGAGCGCTGAAACCATAAATATTTTTAGTGCTTGGATTAACTCCTTCTCGAAGAAGGATAGAGATAATTTCTGGATTGTTATTATATGCAGCAGCTTCGGATAAAGCTGTTTCACCAGTTTCTCGCTGTGCATTCACATTAGCGCCTTCATTTATGAGAGTAGTTATTATATCAAGATTTTGGTTAGATGCAGCAGCTGAAATCAAAGCAGTCCTCTGGTAATTGTCTAAAGCCTCTAATTCACTACCAGCTCTAATTAGTGCTTTAACGATTGCAGGATTATCATTGAATGATGCAGCCCAAATTAGAGGTGTCATACCGGCATCATTTCTAGCATTCACATCAGCACCTGCAACTATCAGCGCATTGATAATCTCCAAGTTGCTATTGTAGGTAACAGCAAGGCTTAATACTGTTTCACCATGCTCTTTATCCGTGGCATTCACATCAGCACCGTTTTTTATAGCATCAACAACATGCTCTAATGATGGTTGATTGCTTTTTTGTTTAAAAAGACTTATCAGCAATTCAGGGTTAGCACCTTTACCCTGCTTTTGCTCAAAGTCGGTGCTCGAAATTTCTTCAGCAGTTAAGGCTCTAATCCTTTCAACTGGCTCTTTTAGGATAAGATTGTTACACTTATATACTTCAAGCCTTTCCGCAGAGCCCTTAAAATAGCATCTGTAACTATATTCCCCGTTTTGAAACAGATAAAAACCATCATCCAGCTTTTTACCACCCGTCAATATTAAAGACGGTTTTTCTGTTATCGGCCTTTCAATCGGCCATGAGGTATATCTGAATTTTGCTTCGTCAAAAGACTCAATTCTTACTCTAAACCTTTTTGTTTGCATTTCTACCCCTGCCCGAGGGATGTTTTTCTCACCACGCTGGATCGAAATAGCAACTGGATAATTTCCATGTATATTAGATTGATCCTTGCTAAGGATAACAAATGCTAATACTGACGCTGAAATAAGTATAACTATGCCTGCAATAAAAGTGAATATCTTCGATTTTGAGCTTTTTTCATGTTTGTCTGCAGTAACAGACATTTCTCTGAATGATGATGAGTTCTGTGTATTTTGAATTTTAGGATGCCGGCTGATTAGGTAATGTTGTGAATCTAGAGCTTCTGTTTGGATGGGCTCTGAATGTTCGCGCTCATTTGTCTTGTTTTCATCAATTCTGTTCCTTTTTTCAGTCAGTTTTTTTAATGCTGCGCATGCTAAGCATTTGAGTATGTGATGTTCTGACTGTGAATGGGGTTGAATTAGCGAAAAAATTAAGGGCAACTCTTCATCAGAAACTTCTTCAGTAAAATTTATAATATGCAATATGGCTTTCTGGATGTCCTGAGGTTTGTCACTAGCTATGAGCTCGACAAATGAAACGTTTATCATGTTTATATCCTCCATGTTTCAAGAGTCATGACGATGGATAGATTTCAGAGCGTTGTAAATATTCTGGCCTTTAAAGTTGTTTTTGGTGGTTTTCGCTCAATTCGGTTACCAAATAGCCTAGAATAAAAATTTGCACAATTCCTCAATTCCTCAATTCTTAGCATTCTACATGCAAAAAATGTTCGAAAATGAACATTTAGCTTCTTTATTATGGCTGGAATGGTCAAGTAAAAATGGACAATTTTTCAAGCGGCCATTCTCGCTTTGTT
>DAOPYA010000129.1:0-11703 GCA_035352635.1 Candidatus Rifleibacterium sp. | reverse complement strand
ACAGCTCCCATCATTCTCGCAGCCCCTTCTTCTCGGAAATTGCTTTGAGATAAGAAATAAAACAGCCACTCATTTTTTAAACTTTCATTCGGCCTGAAGACCAGGTATTCGCTAGAACCAAACCCGACGCCGTTTTTCAGGTTCTTTGCAATACCCAGCTTACCATTCTCAAAACACGGTGTGATTTTTGCCAACAAAACATCGCCGTCGCTAAAGTAGGTATAGCTGCCTTGAACCTCACCAAGCACCCGAATCTGCGAAGGCACTGCATATTTTTCGCCTACGCCCAAATCTTCCATCGGCATGAAAGAAACAAGGTCATCGGTTTCAAGTTTCTGCCTCGCCTCAAGCTTTGGAGGCTTTATAAGACAGACCTCACTTAAATTTCTCAACTGCCAGCCCTTTTTCATTCCTCTACCTCCGGTTGATCATCGCCGGTGGCGGTATTAGCAGAACCGGCACGCAGGCGGAGTCGTTCAGCGATAGCTTCAGGGCTGTGACTGGATTCTGGAGGCTGTGTGGACTCAATCATCGGATTTTTGGTCACATTAATTTCTTGAACCAATGGTTCGAGATTTGACTGCTTGCGGATAGTTGTTGGCAGATCTTTCGCCCAGCTCAATCTGGTAAGCATTGCGTTCCGATCTGGTAATAGAGCGAGTTGATTTTCTCCAACCAATGGTTGGGGATTTTGCTTTTTGTGAATGGCAATCAGCATGTTATTCATTTTCGACCGCCAGTGCTCAAATTGGCCGTATTCCCCATTCCTGCCGCGGTTGGCGAAAAGCACTCGAACAGAAAAACCAACCAATTCTGCACACATTGTGTGCAGAATTGTCTCCGCAGTGCAGAGACAATTAAATAATGGCTCTGAATCTATTGTTTTGATATCAAGGTAAGCTGTCGAGCCCTGCCGGTTTTCTAAATCCGTCGAATTCGACGGGTTTAAAATCTGGGTATCGTGGCAGTTCTGCAACCGGTGGTTGCAGTTTTGGATGGGCTCAGGAATAGTCTTCATAACAATTCCTGGATTTTGGCCAGCACCTGGGCGCTTTCGGCGTCGAGGGCGGCGATCTCGGCCATGATTGCCTGCGGGGTGCGGTGAACCACGACTTCGCCGCCGTCGGGATTTTTTACTGACAGGTCGAAAGAGGTTTTACCGATAGCGCCGATATCGATGCTCCAGCTTTTCGGCGAATTGGCGCGACTCTTCTGAAGTTCGACGAATTCGGCCAGGTCGGCGTCGTTGAGCGGGTTGGTCTTGCCAAGATTGCGGCCGGGGTCGAGCTGGTAATACCAGATCTTGCGGGTAGGTGCACCCTTCTCAAAGAACAGCACTACAGTTTTTACACCAGCACCCTGAAACGTGCCACCGGGGCAATCGAGCACAGTATGGAGATTACAGCTTTCCAGTAATAGCTTGCGCAGGCTTACTGATGCATTATCGGAGTTAGACAGAAAAGTGTTCTTGATGACAACCCCGGCCCGGCCACCGGCTTTGAGCATCTTGATGAAATGCTGCAGAAACAGAAAAGCGGTTTCGCCAGTACGGATAGGGAAGTTCTGCTGCACTTCCGCACGCTCTTTCCCGCCAAATGGAGGATTGGCGATAATTACATGCATGCGGTCCTTTTCCTGGATGTCGGCAAGGTTCTCGGTGAGCGTGTTGGTATGCAGGATATTCGGGGCTTCGATGCCATGCAGAATCATGTTCATAATAGCGATAACGTAGGCCAGCGACTTCTTTTCCTTGGCGTAGAAGGTCTTTTCTTGCAGCGTCTTAAGATCAGAGGTGGTCAGCTTGTTGTTGGCCTTAAGATAGTCAAAAGCCTCACACAGGAAGCCTGCGGAGCCTACTGCACCATCGTAAATGCGTTCGCCGATCTGCGGGTTAACCACCTTCACGATTGCCCTGATCAAAGGCCGGGGGGTGTAATACTCGCCGCCGTTGCGCCCGGCGTTGCCCATGCGCTGAATCTTTTCTTCATACAGGGCCGAGAGCTCGTGTTTCTCTGTTTGCGACCGGAAGCGCATCATGCCATTCTTCTGTGTCGGCGGCAATGTCTTTAAGTTTGGCGGCAAGTTTCTCTTTGAGCTTTCTACGTCTCTTGGTTTCAAGTTTTGCTTCTTCTTCTGTCGCTGTCCATGGGTCGAACGGGATCTGCAGTTTTCTCTCTGGCATTATCAATGGCTCCTTGACTGGTGTTTTGATATTAAGCTGTGTTTTTTTGTGATTTTTTTGTCGCTGCAGTAGCAAGAATCTACGGTAGCGTCATTTGCCGACCTGCTCGAAAGCTCTTGAAAGCTTGTGAAAGCGCTTTTTAAGATCATCGACAAATTGTTCCCACTCTGTTTTCTGGTTTTTGTCGGCCAGCATAAACGCTTCTTTTTGTGAAAGTTCGCGATACTTCGTTTTAACACCTTCGAGAAATTCTGACCAGACATTCATCATGGCACGGCGTTCGGGAAAATACATATACTGATCGTATCCGTATTTATCAGAGCTTTTAAGCGTTGAATGGCTGAGTTGTTGCTCAATAACCCGGTATGCTACGCCAAACTTGGCAGGAATAAGACTTCTGGCGGTATATCGGAAACCGTGAACGGTGGTGGCACCCGGAATATCGGCTTTCTTGAGAACCTCACGCAATGCTTTCGACAAGGTGCTGTCAGAAATTGGTTTGTCGCTGTCTCTCAGAGCGAAGACATATTCACCGGTAGAGAATATCTGCAGCTGTCGTAAAAATGCTGTGGTTGCTTCTGATAGCGGCACACTGAAATCTGTAGGCGTGGCGGCCAGCTCTTTATCATAGATCGAACGCCCCTGCACCTTGGCTTTGTGGAGGTTCCAGACTCCCTTTTTCAGGTCAACATCTGACCATTTCATTGTTCTAAGCTCAGAGTGCCTGAGAAAAATGTGCGGCATCAGCTTTAACGCAATTATTGTCTGAGGTTCGCCGGTGGCGTATTCATCAATGGCACAAAGCACCCTTTGCAGAGTTACCAGATCAGTCGTGTGCTTGAATGGCTTGTTTTTAACAGCCGGGTAATCGTCCTGGTAGATCTCGGCTATTGGGGTTGATGGAATATAGCGTTTTCGCCGGGCGGATTGAAATATTTGCCTGAGGCTTAGATAAAGCCGGTGTGCTGTGTCGTGTTTCCCGGCCAGGGCCAGAGTATCAAGAATAAATCTCAGGTCAGCTTCTGTTATAGCGTCTATGGGCTTGTTCTCGATAGATTTGCAGCACTTTTTTATGCGCTCTTCAACTTTGACCTGATGATTCTTAGCGAAGCCCTGTTCGGCTATCCACTCGGCAACATAAGCTGCAAAGGTTCGGCCTTTCATTTCTCTGGCTGCTGTCGCCTGTGTCTTTTCTTCGATTCTGGCTTCTTTTGGGTCTATTCTCTCACGTTTCAACGCATCGATGGCGGTAAGGTAGTGCGCCTGGGCCTGTTCAAGAGTGAAGCTGTTGGTGGCATCACCTTTGTTGTCGAAACGACCGATGCTGACAACGGTTTGTTTGCCTTCAGCGTTTCTGTAGACGAACCTGAATATCTTGCGGCCAGTCTTTGATACCTGAATATACAGGCCGGTGCCGTCGCTGATTCTCTGGTTATCTTTCAATACCGGCCAGCCGTCGAGGCATTCGGTAATGTTGCCGACTTTCATCATGCTGATGCGCTCGTTAGTCAGAGCTCTGGCTTTTTTAGCAGGTGTTTTCCCGGTTTTTGTTGACAAAAGAGTCACCCCCGTCTGTTCGCTCGATTTTTGTCAACACCCCTCGACGCTGGCCATCAGTGGCGGGAAAAACTATGTTGACAAAAAATCAGGTTTTGCTTGATCTCACTTAAATTGTCAACATTTTGTCAACTTTTGTCAACAAAATAATGAATCTCAATGAATGTCGTTAAATCTGTATAAATAAAAAACCGGCTGTTTAAGCCGGTTTTAGGTCGAGTTAAACTTTAATTCAACTCTTTATCAGAGCGGGAAACGGGATTCGGACCCGCGACCCTCAGCTTGGGAAGCTGATGCTCTACCAACTGAGCTACTCCCGCACGTTTATACGTAATGTCGCAGCAATATAAAAAACCATAAATTTCCCACTGGACCACAATTTGGCCCACAGGGAGATGCGTATGGCAAATTATCTGAAGCTTCGAAATGGAGTCTATTACTACTGGAGAAGAATACCTGCTGATTTCTTATCCGCAATGGAAGAAAATCAGCGCAGAATGAACCACATCAAGTCCTCGTTAAAAACAGGCAACAAAGAAGAGGCCAGTCTGAAGGCGGCACATCTGTCGCTCGGGTGGGCGAAGTATTTTGAACTGATCAGGTCCAGGTGCTACTCCTTAGATGAAATTGAAAAACTGATGTCTGGCGCACCATCAGAGAAAACAGCTATGCCAAGATGTTCGGTGCCGTATTCCAGCGCCTGAACAGAAAATACGTCACCAAAGATCGCAGGAAGGTATTTCATTCCTTCAGGCATTGTTTCGCAAGCCAACTCAAGGAAAAAGGGGTCCAATCAGGCATCATCGAAGGCCTGCTGGGGCATACACACGGTTCCATATCTCTGGACCGCTATGGTAAGGCATACTCTTTAAAAACTTTACATGAGGCCATAAAGAAAATCCAGCACCCGGTCCCGATGCAGCAACTCCGACAGGCCGTTCAGCGTATTCTCAAGCATGTCGGGAACGATGCCGCAACTCGCTCGGAGCCCTTATAGTGTAGGGTGTGTAGGAGTTTGAGATGAAAAACCAATACAGCAGATAGTTTTATATTCTGAAAATAACTTCAATTAACCCTACACATCCTGCATAAGGATGGGCCAGGCAGTTTTGATCGAGACCTGGCGCTTTTCGTGTTGCTGGTTTATTCGGTCCTCAGAAGCAGCCAGTCTGTTTTCAAACTTTCACGAGCTTGTTCCTGAATTTAAGCCATTCTGCCGATTATCTTGCACTGCAGGCGCAACCGTGGTTAAATTGACCACGACAGATAGCGTGCAGGGAAACTCAGCCCGCACGGAATTGAGCGGAAGGCGTATGCGGTGTTTCCGGAAAAATGCCGCGTTAAATCGGGGGTTCCTTTCCGATTGCTTCCGCATATATGCTTAGACGCCTTAACCACGAAACGGAAGTAACAGCAAATGTTTGAACAGGCCTTCAAAAATATCGATGATGCACTCTGGAAAGAGGCTGGCTGCACCACAGAACTTGATTACACTGAACAGACCTCATGGATGCTGTTTTTAAAGTATCTTGATGGCCTTGAACAGGATAAAGCAGCCGAAGCGGCATTGTCCGGCAAAAAATACAGCTATATTCTCGACGAGCCTTATCGCTGGGAAAAGTGGGCTGCGCCCAAATGTGCAGACGGCAAGCTCGACCATAAAAAAGCCCTGGAAGGCGATGACCTGAGAGATTTTGTTAATCTCAAGCTGTTTCCGTATCTGCATGGTTTCAGGCAGCGCGCCGCCAGCCCAGACACTCTTGAATACAAGATCGGTGAGATCTTCGGTGAGATCAAGAACAAGATTTCCAGCGGCTACACCATGCGCAACGTCATTGACCATATCGACCTGAGAGTTTTAAGAAATTTGACTGCTCAAGAGTGAATTTCTCGGTTCAAGCTCATCCCGCTCAAGAGGTTGAAGTCCATAGTGACATTTACGTTACTGATCCTCCTTATGGTGATGCAGTTAAATACGAAGAAATCACCGAGTTTTTTATTGCCTGGCTGCGTAAGAACCCGCCAGAGGAATTTGCCCACTGGACATGGGACAGCCGCCGCTCACTGGCCATAAAAGGCGAAGATGAAGGGTTCCGACGCGGCATGATCGCCGCCTATCGCCGCATGGCCGAAAAAATGCCTGATAACGGCATTCAGGTGCTGATGTTTACCCACCAAAGCGGTTCGATCTGGGCAGATATGGCAAATATTATCTGGGCGAGCGGCCTGCAGGTAACCGCTGCCTGGTATATCGTTACAGAAACCGACTCGGCTCTGCGCCAGGGCGCTAACGTAACCGGCACCAACATACTGATTCTGCGCAAACGCCACCAGCAGCACGAAACTTTCCGTGATGATCTTGGCTGGGAAATCGAAGAAGAAGTAAAAAAACAGGTCGAAATGCTGGCCGGGCTAGACAAGTCTGTTCGCAACCAGGGGTCTGAGGGCATCTATAACGACGCTGACCTGCACATGGCAGGTTACGCGGCGGCGCTGCGTGTCTTGACCGCTTATGCCAGAATCGATGGCAAAGATATGATGGTCGAAGCCGAAGCGCCACGTGTCGCCGGCAGCAAGACTTTCGTCGATGAACTGATTGAATTTGCCGTTCAGACTGCCGTTAAATTTCTGGTGCCAATTGGCTTCGAAACCGCTGAATGGCAAAGAATGGCTCCTGTCGAGCGTTTCTACCTTAAAATGGCCGAGATGGAACACCAGTGCAACAAAACCCTCGATAACTACCAGAATTTCGCCAAGGCCTTCAAGGTTCGCCACTTCGATCAGCTGATGAGCGACAGTTCAAAAGCCAATTCGGCACGCCTCAAACTCTCGACCGAGTTTAAAGGCTCGCTGATGTCTGGTGACTCTGAACTCGCTGGCACAACGCTGCGAGCACTGCTATATGCCATGTTCGAAGTTTCAAAAGAGATCGATACCGGCGATGTTCTGCTGCACCTCATGGATAACTGCCCCAGCTACCTCACCAATAAGCCCCTGCTGGCAAAAATGGCCGGTTATCTCGCCGAAAAACGCGCTGCCCTGAAGCCCGGCAAAAGTTTCAAACCCGATGTCGAAGCTGCCTCAGCCCGAATTCTAGCTGACGCAATTGCCAACCACAGGCTGTAACCCATGACTCTGAGCCGATTTTCATCAAGAACCGAACGTCTCGACAAAGAATTTCTGGCCAAAGCCCTTGAGGGCGCGACCAGATATTATCGTATTGCCGGCTATTTCCGAAGCTCAATATTTGAACTCGTCGGCGAAGAGATTGCCAAAATTCCAGAAGTCAAGATCATCTGCAATTCAGAGCTAGATGTAAACGATTTTCTGGTGGCCAGTGGTCGTGAAACCGCTCTTAAACAACGCTGGAACGAAGTAGACGTTGCCGCCGATGCTTTTACGCGGCAGAATCATTACCAGATTCTCGACCAGCTGCTTCACTCTGGTAATGTCGAAATAAGAGTGGTGCCAAAAGAAAGACTGTTCTTGCACGGCAAGGCCGGGTCTATTCATTACGCTGACAGCAGCCGGCGTTCGTTTGTCGGCTCAGTAAACGAGTCTAAGAGTGCCTTTGCCAGCAATTACGAACTGGTATGGCAAGATGACACTCCCGAAAGTGCCGACTGGGTTGAGCAGGAATTCTGGGCGCTCTGGCAGGATGGCGTGCCGCTTCCCGAAGCTATTCTGACCGAAATTCATCGCGTTGCTACCCGCCGCGAGGTTACTATTACCGGGCTTTTGCCGCAGGCGGTGCCGCCGGCAGTAATGGCCGAAGCGCCTATTTACAGAGGCGGCGAGCAGTTGCAGCCCTGGCAACGTTCTTTTGTAACCATGTTTCTCGAACATCGCGAGATATACGGCAAGGCCCGCCTGCTGCTGGCCGATGAAGTCGGGGTTGGCAAAACCCTGTCGATGGCGACGAGTGGTCTGGTAAGCGCGTTGCTCGAAGACGGCCCGGTTTTGATTCTGGCACCTTCTACCCTGACCATTCAATGGCAGGTCGAAATGAAAGACAAGCTCGGCATACCTACCGCTGTCTGGTCGTCGCAAAAAAAGGTCTGGATAGGCGAAGAGGGGCAGATTTTGTCGCCCCGTGGTGAAAGAGCATCAATAAAAAAATGCCCTTATCGAATTGCTATAGTTTCTACCGGTCTAATCATGCATCAGCGCGAAAATGGCCAGTATATTCATGAAGCGGGTATGCTGCTCGAAAAAAGATACGGCACGCTGATTCTCGATGAAGCTCATCGGGCCAGACTGCGCGGTGGTCTTGGCGAAAAGGCCGGGCAAGCGAACAATCTTCTTGCCTTCATGCGCGAAATAGCCAGAAAAACGCGACATCTGATTCTGGGCACTGCCACACCGATTCAAACCGATGTCAGAGAACTCTGGGATCTTCTCAGCATACTTGGCAGCGGAGCAGACTTTGTTCTGGGTGACACTCTTTCGCCCTGGCGCAAGCATGACACTGCCATACCCTTAATAACGGGCAATACCATGGTAAATTCTACCGAAAACGCCTGGCACTGGCTGCGCAACCCTTTGCCGCCGGCCAATGAACACCAGATTGTTTCTAACATCAGAGATAATCTTGGTATCAGACCCGATGTATTCGACTGTTCACATGACTTTGAAAATCTCGATTATTTTGTAAAAGATATGTGGCTCTCTGAATGCCTTGAGCCCGGCTTTTTTCAGCAATACAACCCTGTTCTCAGGCACGTGGTGGTGCGCAAGCGCAAACAGCTCGAAGATGATGGCCTGCTTGAAAAGGTTGGTGTTAATACTCACCCGATGCTGGCAAAAAGCTACCTTTACCAGTCAAGATTCATGGGGCTTGGCATTTCGACCAATACGCCTTTCCAGGTTGCCTATGAAAAGGCCGGCGAGTTTTGCGACCTTTTAAGCAGCCGGGTTTCGGTGGGCGGGTTCATGAAAACCCTGTTGCTGCAACGCATTTGCTCAAGTTTCGCTTCAGGGCTGAAAACCGCGCAAAAGATGCTTAAACACAGCATGGCTGATGACTATGATAACGACGATGATGACATTGAAAAGGTTGAGCATATTCTGACCGGAATGTCGCCAGAGGAAGTCGGCTGTCTACAAGAAATTGAAAACCAGCTCTCGCGGCCTGAGGCCGTCGATTCAAAGCTCGATACGGTCAAATGGTTTTTAACCGAGTTTCCCACCGATGGCAAAACCTGGCTGGAACACGGCTGCATTATTTTCAGCCAGTATTACGACACGGTTGAGTGGGTTGCCAGCGAACTGGCAAAAACATACAAAGATCAGGTTGTCGCTGTTTACGCCGGTGTTGGCAAAAGCCGTCTGTATAAAGGCACTGAGTTCAACAGCGTTGAGCGCGAAACCATCAAACAGGCAGTTCGCAAACACGAAATCAAGCTGGTGGTGGCAACCGATGCCGCCTGCGAAGGTCTTAACCTGCAAACCCTCGGCACTCTTATCAACATCGATCTGCCCTGGAACCCCTCGCGCCTGGAACAGCGACTCGGCCGCATCAGACGTTTCGGCCAGGCCCGCAAATACGTAGACATGCTGAATCTCGTCTACAGCGACACTCCAGACGAAAAAATCTACGGCGTTCTGTCTGACCGCATGCGCGACACCTACGACATTTTCGGCAGTCTGCCCGACACAATCGACGACGACTGGATTCAAGACGAAAACGATTTAAAAGAAAGAATCGACACCTACATTCACGAGCGCAAAGCCGCCCAGAACGCCTTCAGTGTAAAATACCGCAACTCAGTAGACCCCGAAGCCAACCGCTGGGAACGCTGCGCCGAAGTCCTCTCCCGCCGCGACATCATCAACAAACTCAGCGAACCCTGGTAAAAAAGATGTTTGCAATGATTTTGTGCTACAAGCATGAATAAGATAGCTGCTGGCAACAGAGAAATGTTAACCGGCCTGTTTAAGGCTGAAACAAACAAGGTAAATTTGTGTCTCGAAACAGAAATTCCAAGCCTGGTGAAGCAGTTATTGGGCTTAAAATTCTCGGGTTCTGAAAACAACGACGTTCACGAAAGATTTTGCCTGTATGTGTTTCTGATTGGCTGTTTTAAATCTCGATTCTTGGCCGGTAATTTAACAATAGCCAAGCAAGAATCGCCTGATTTTGTGATAACAAGCGCCGATGGCAAGCTTGAAATAGGTCTTGAGCACACTCGCGCCACCGTAGAAAGTTATCAAATCGCCCGCAGGGAATATTTAAAACGGAAAGATGGCTGCGTTCTTGAATTATTCCACTACTCTCCCTTTAAACCGCTTTCCAATAAAGGAGCGGGCGTTGGCATTTCTCAGCCAGGCGCTAAACTCAAAGGTAAAGGCTGGAAAGGCAATGAAGCGGAATTGGAATGGGCTGAAACAATGATTCAGGCCATCAACAAAAAGGTTGAAACGCTTAATAAAAGTCACTTTCAGCAAAAACATGAGAACCATTTGATTGTCGAAGATGATACTCCAGTTGATTTTGTTAAAGAAAACAAGACCGCATTTGAACTACTGCGAAACCGCTACTCCAAAGATGTTTGCACTAAATATGCCATGTTCCATAAAATTCACATACTCTCGAACTGTATCCTTTTGTATGATTTTTTCGGTGAAGCCCATGAAATTGACATTCATAAGGCCCATCTACAGAATCTTACCAACATAGAGCCTGCACAAAGCAATCTGTTGGCCTCTTGACCGCAGTATTTTCTGAGAAGGTTGCCTTTTGAGTAAAATCTGCTAAATTGAGAGTGTGCTTGAGCCGGCCGGTGTGACCGTAAAGTCATGCTTCCTGGCCCAGGTGTTAAGGATGAAGAAAATTAAGCCGCCGCTCAGGCGGTTTTTTCTTAGCGGCCTTTTTCAGTCAGTCGGTATTTCTGCAGCCGGCTCTTTGGCTTGTCGGGAATAGTGTATTCAATAAGGCCGGCCTGGCGAAGTCTTGGCAGCGCCTTGCGTATGTTGCCACTGAGCTGCTTATGACCAAGAAACTCAGCTATTTCAGCAGATGATTTTGGGCCGTCGGCACAGGCACGCAGAATATCGATATCAACTTGTGCCTCGACTTGTGCTTTATCTTGTGCCTCGACTTGTGCCTTGACTCTGCCCCTTGATTCTACTCCTGACTCTGGCCTCGTTGTAACTTGTGCCGGATCGGTGATTTTGACTATGGCGGGGCGCTCAGGATAAGTCATTGTGTCGGGATATTTGACTATTATTTTGAAGATGTCGTCTTCGATCAGTTCGGGGTCTGCACCGCCGTAAGCTTTGCCGTAGCGCATCATTTTGCGCATGCCTGAACCAAGCTCGTCGGCCCTGCCGATCTGTCTGAAGAACTTGGCAATTACCGGATTCTTTGGAAAAGGCGTGAATGTCTCAGGCTGAAGAACGCCGAAACCGTGCGGTTTGCTGGCGTTTTCGGTTTTAACCTGGCCGCGTTCGATGATCAGTTTGGCCGGGAAAGCGTTCATGTATTCGCGGTGAATCAGAATATTCGAGGCCACTTCCCTGAAGATGGTATCGCGAAGGCTCATGCGGTTGGTGCCTTCGAGATAAAACGGGTCTGATAGATGCTTGCCGACAAAGGCCAGAATGCGGTCATAACTGTCAATGAGATTGGTGGCCACGATGTCACGATCATCATAGCGGTCAAGGTCGATGCGGCGCAGAATCAGATCGGTTTTGTGGTATGGCAGAATCGACAGAATCAGATTATCCTGGCCGAGCAGCAGAATACCGGCCAGAGTTACACCGCTTTTGCCGGTTTCGTGGTCGGTCTGATAGAGCTGGGCGCTTTGCAGCATTTCCAGGTCGTTCATCTGTGGCCAGGGGTGGCCGGGTATCCAGAGACCAGCCATTTTTCGGCATTTCTCGATCAGGTCGGCGCGAAGATCTTTTAGCCCGGCAAAGGGATAAACCCTGTTTTCGCTGAATATCGCCTGCTTGCGCTGATA
>DAOPYA010000128.1:0-11829 GCA_035352635.1 Candidatus Rifleibacterium sp. | reverse complement strand
AGAAGGCGCTCGACTAAAGTCATTTTTTTGATGCTGGCGATGTCCATGCTTACTCCATTAGTTCTACTACTGAAATTATAGCATGACAAAAAATGAACCGCAAATTCTCAGTCGCCCACAGGAGGTAGGTGGGTGGTGCAGATTGCCAGCTATTTGATGCGTTCGCGAAGGTTGGCAGGGGCAATGTATTGCATTGTGCGCCCTTCCTTTGAAACCAGCAGAAGTTTAAGGTCTGCCAGCTGGTTGAGATAACTTCTTGCAGTGTTTTCGGAGACGTCAAAGTCATGCCTGATTTCTTTTGCAGTAAAAATGCGGCCGGGGCTTTTAACCGCCTTTCTGATGATTTCTCTCTGGACAAAGTTGAGCACGGCGTTGATCTGCGCATGTTCGAGCCAGGTGAGAACTTCGTAATATCCGGCAGCTCTCCGCTCGAGATAATCGGTAAATTCGCCGATCGCCTTTATGATCACATCGACCTGATGATACAAAAAATACGTCAGATCGTTTTCGTCGGTTTCGGTGCGCAGGTAAGCAGCGCCATACTGCGTTGGTGAATTTTTCAAAAGCTTGCTGATCGGGATATACTCAAACAGCTGGTAACTATTTTTCAGCAGAAACCAGTAAAACAGCGCGCGGGCGGTGCGCCCGTTTCCATCAGCAAAGGGATGGTCATATCCGATCATGAAATGCAGAATTACTGCCTTAACTGCCGGTTCAATAAATACCGGGCTGTCTTCGCGGTCATGACTGCTGTTGGCAAATTCACACAAGTTCTGCATGCGATCCGGAATGTCTTTGCTTTCTGGCGGCTGATGAACGATGTTTCCCTCAAGTCCATCGGCGATATAGGCATCGTTATCTTTTCTGAATTCACCCGGAACAACATGATTCTTTGTTGTGCCGGCCGTAGCAATGCGATGGAAGTCGAGAATCAGGTCGGTGCTCAATGGCTCTTGACAGCGTCTATTTGCCTCTTTCATCAGCAGGTAATTGTTGACGATCATACGCTCATCTTCGTTCATCGGCGCGCGATCCGATTCGAGCATTTCCTTGGCAATGCGCCGCGTGGTATTTGCGCCCTCCAGCTGGGCGCTGCTGATAGCCTCTTCCATCAGCAATGATGAAACCAGAAAATTGTTTTGAATGTGAGAGCCGGCTTTTGTGTTGGCGATAGCGCCAACATTGCTGCCAGCCAGTTTGACGATCTGATAAAGCTTGCTCTGCAGCGAGTCTGGTATACAGAACTTGAAGGGTTGCCTTTTTTTGTCGTATAAACTCAACTCTTTAAGCATCAGAGAACGGTTAAACTTGACGGCATACCAGGCCTTTTCGGGATCATCATTCGGAGAAACCCGCCATTTAAACTCGTTCCAGTGCAGGTAGCGCCCCTTTTCATCAACCGCCTGATACTTGAATAAAAATTCAGAAAATTTACCAAGCTCAAGATGTTTGAACTTTTTAGTCAGATCAGGTGGTTCTTCTATTCTATCTTTAGCCATATTAAACTCAAAATTTAAAAATTGCGTTATAGTTAATATAGCATTCCTTTTTTGCGAGTCAAGTTAAAACGACTTTCGTCTTTGCCAGGCCTGGGCGCGCATAATGACGGAAAGGGGTGGTTCAGGCAGCCTTTTGCGGACGGGGGCATTACATCTCAATGAAACGTCACGGTCTTTTCTCGGAGAATACTTCCTGAGCGAATCAGAGCTCTTCGTATAAGCAGCACGAAACCTCCCTGCATTAACTTATCAACGCCGAACAATGAGTGTCAGCTATGCGCATGGCACGACAAAATTCAGTATGGTAAAGGGCCTTCGTTGAGGTCGTTTACTTCGGTTCTGGGGATGAAACCGTTGTTGGCGAGAATCGAGGTGACGGTGGTCAGGCTTACTTCGTAATGGTTTGCAGCATCTTCGATTGCAGATTCTGAAAAATCACTGTCGAGAAATTCAAGAAGTCCGTCCAGCGGGCAGAGTAGTTCTGCCGCATAGGCCCGCTGAAATTTCTGACGGCAGGTTCTGAGGTCGGTGCAGGCAATACTGATTGTGCACTTGTCCTGGTCAGAAAGCATGTAATCGCCGATAAATCTTGCCAGCTCAAACCGTCTGGCGGTCGGATGCTTTTTCCTCGGAAAAAAGTCGAGAAAGCCGTCATCATTTTGCACCGCTATCGATATTTGCTGGCGTGAAAGCGGTTGCCAGGCTATGATATCGTCTGCTCCCAGTCCGAGAAGATCGCAGATAGTCTGAGTGGAAATTGCATCTGAGGGGTTGGCAAGCATCTTTCTGGTCTGGCGCGCCCGCTCATTGGCCTGATGCCAGGGCTGATAAAGGGCAGACGCCTCCGCCACGGAAAACCCGTTGGAAAGAAAATCGGGTCTGCCTTTGATTCCCCTCGTGGCAAGCAGTTCACGAATTTCCTGCAGCGGGCCCTTTGCCGAAAGCTTTCCGCAAACCGGGGCCAGCTCTGAAAGATTGCCTGCTCCTAATCTTGCTGCAAGCTCGATTGAATCGGCAACAATTATTTCAGAGCATTCGTCCGGCTCAAAGCCCATTTCTGCCTCTGTTTTTCTATATCTTGCCGATTCAGCATCGGCACGCTCCTGGAGAGTTTGGCTCCAGAGATGGAAAAGATCGGTTTCTTTGACTCCGGTTGCATCGAGGCGCGACAGGACATTATCGATAAAATTATCGATGATCTTGATGAAATCCTTCACATCTACAGAGACAGGAACTGCCAGACCGTTGAGATATTTTATCGCCTGTCTGGCATCTGTATTTGAAGGCTTAGCCCAGATCTGCATCTTTTCAGAATCTGTGGCCATAATGACATTCGGCCATAGGAAACCGTGGTCGGCAGCTGTCATTTCATGAGCCATGCGCCAGTCTGCTGTCGGCTTGAGACTTTGCGGCGGAAGCGGCTCATACATGAGACGCCACCAGTTGCCGGCAAGCCAGGTGGCCAGAGGGTAAGCAGATAGCATAACCTTTTCTTTGACGGTTTTGGCCCAGATATCCACATTGCGGGTAAGGCAGGTTTCGCCACTGGTGAGCTTGAACATGCCCATGGACAGCTCTATTTCAGGGCTATCTTTGCCTGATCCTTCCCACTCAAATGTAAAATCAAGCTTCTGCACTGCGCCTGCTCCACTCGCTTTTTACGATTTCACCAAAAGGGTCTTCTTCTTGCAGCGGATAACCATGATACGTGCCATTGGCCGGGTTTTCGAGCTGGGCTTCCAGTGGCAGATTTTTATCTGTAACCGACCAGATGTTTTTCGGCCATTCACCTTCGAACCGGTCGCTGATTAAACCGGCTTTCAGACCTTTTTTTAACAGCGCCAGAGCTTCTTTGTGACTGAAGATTTCAGCCGAGTCACAGAGTGATTTGGCTTTGCGCGGGTAAGAAGGCGGGGTCAGATTAAAATCTCCCGGATTGAATTTGTGCTCAGGATTTCCGCCGTAGCGTATCTGGTCGAAAAGTTTTGCAATCGTAGAAAAATCACATTTTTCAAGGCTCATGATTTGTCTTTTCGGGTTGTATTTAGCATCACGTCTCTTCACAGAAGCCACCTCGGATGTGATATTTTCACTATATCTTAAAATAAATATAAGTCAATAGAGGCTCGTAATCGAACAGTGAGATTGCTTCTCTGCGCTCGCAATGACAGCATACTGCAAAGCCTGTATTCTGACAATAAGTCCTGAAATCGTAATCGTAGTCGTAATCGAATTCTCACGCAGAGCCGCAGAGTCACGGCGAGGAAAAATAAGAAGAAGACCATCCGCAGATTACGCAGATGGCGCAGATTTTATTTAGAGGTTTGAGCAGGCCCGTGATGGATTCTGCGACTTCGCGCAGAATGACGCAGGTCGGCGTTTATCTTTGTGGCTTAGAGGCTTTGCGTGAGCTTTTTGGCTTTTTTGTGGTTTTGTAGTGGGCGGCGGGTTCTTTTACGCTGTTTTCGTCTGAAGCCTGTAGCTTGTCGAGGGCTTCGAGCGACAGGCCAGTGGCTTTGCTTACGTCTGCTATTGACTGACCCATTTGCAGCAGATTTTTCGCTACCTGCGCAATGCCTTCTTCTCGGCCTTCTTCGCGTGCGGTGTCTAGTGAATTCTTGAGGTCTCGGTAGACCTTAAGGCTGTCTTCATAGGCCATGGCTTCTTCCGGGGTGAATTTCGCTATCTCGGCAGCGGCAAACAGTTTTCTGAAGATGCGGTCCTTGAGCTTTTCCGGGATATCATGCAGACGCTCGAGGTTTTTCAGGACATAGAGCCATTTGTCAAAGCGGGTTTCGAGTTCTTCGAGAGTTTTTGCGAACTTCGGCATTTCAAGGTAGATTTTCCAGTAAAGATCGTAAACGGCACGGCGGTCAGCTTCTGAACGGCCGAGATGCTCGTTCTTGAGGGAAGTCTGGGTTTTGATGCAGCCCTGCTCTTTCTTCAGGAGCTGGTTGAGAAAGTCGATCAGCAGGTCTTTGTTGTATTCTTCGCCAAACAGCTTCTTGAAGCCGAAGTCGGTAAAAGGGTTAAGGTAGGTAGCCCGCTGCATGTCGATTCCTCTCAGTGAACGTTTCAAACCCTGATCAGTATATTTAAACATGCCAGCCCGGGTCAAGCCGAAACAATTATGAAAAGAGCGGTCTTTTCTCGGAGAATTTTAGCTGAAACAGAGCAGGCCTCTCAGGCTGTTTATGTGGCGGTTTTTCGTTTCCTGGCAGCTTTATAGGGTGCAGCAGGTTCACCGAGCTTGTTGTTGCCGGCAAGGGCCTTTATTTGATCAATGGTAAGGTCTGTTGCTTCGGCGATTTCTTCAAATGACTTTCCTTTGGCGAGCATCTTTAGCGAGTGTTTCTATCTGGTAACACGCAATTTATGGCCAGATGCGAAATCACTGCCAGGACAAGATCATTTCGACCGGCGGCGAAGGAACTTGGCGTTACCAGCCTGATGCTGCTGGTTCACCCGACCCTGAACGCAGAAAACATCAACGACACTATCAGAGTAGTCAAAGACATAGTCACCAGATAAGCCTGCTGTCATTCCCAGAGCCAGCCGCGGCGACTCCAGAGCTCGCTGATGAAGTTGCGCCAGGGGTAAATCCTGATATTTTCTTCCTCGAGATGCCGGCAATGAGGCTCACAGCTGACGACGACCAGTTTCGCAACAATGCCTTCTTCACGCAGTTTTCTGAGTCCGTCGAGATGGCGTGGCGTGACGCGCCCGGCTGCCTTGACTTCAATTCCCAAGCGCCGCCCGACAACAAAATCAACCTCGAATTCGCCCTTCTGTGTTCGCCACAGACCGATTTCGCTGCGCGGTTCAAAATAGTCGAGAAAAGCACGCAGCTCAAGAAAAACAAAGTGCTCAAAAAAAACACCAAACTCGGCGCGGTCGAGCAGGTCGACATACAAGACCGGCTTCTCATGAAGTTGTCGTTGCAGAAATGATGATTTACCTGACTGGCGGGGCCCAAAAAGAAAGCAGGAACGATCGCAAACCAGGTCTGAAAGATCAAGAACCCGGGGATAATATATTTTCTGCCTCATAGTGCTAACTATGTTAGCGAATTTTCTTCTAAAACGCAAACCTAATTAGCCAGACGTTAAATTCTTTCAGGGTTCGGCGGTGAAGATGGTCAGAAGCAGTTCTGCATCGTCGAGCAGGCGATATTTTGGGTTTTTTCCCGATAATTTACGGCTGTGGGAAACGATAATCGGCGGCGCTTTTGCCATTCAGCATCATATCTGGTATTCTTGCCGGCGTGCATACTGTTAATTGCGACAACGAACTTGAACTGGCACCCGACGGGCGGCTTTTTTTTCGCCTGCCGCCGCAGCCGGCCGCATCTGCTGGTTGTGCCCGCTTCCCTGCTCGGCAACTGGGAAGACGAGATCAGACGCTTCACGCCTTCGCTTAAATACCGCATCGAGCACCCGTCGGCGCCACCGGGAACAGCCGGTCTGGCAGACTATGATCTGGTAATAACCACCTACGGCTATCTGACCCGGCAACCGCCGCTGCAGAAGCAGCCCTGGGAAATCGTTATTCTCGACGAGGCGCAGGCGATCAAAAACCATGGCACGCGACAGACGCACGCGGTCAAATCGCTTGTCTGCCGCAGTCGTCTGGTTCTGACGGGCACGCCGGTCGAGAACCGGCCCGGCGATCTCTGGTCGATCTTCGACTTTCTCAACCCCGGGCTGCTTGGCACTGCTGCCGACTTCAATCTGTTCTGCAAGCGCCCAAGAAAATGAGAAACTTCTAAAATCCGCAAAGCCGGCCGCGCCAACAGCGTCAGAAAGACCTGCCAGGCGAGGAAGGCCGCCAAAAAAAACCGAGCCACAGCCAATGCCTGCTGAGGCCGGTCGCAAGCGTGGCCGACCGTCGGGCAAGGCAGCCGCTAAAGTGTTTCCGGTTGTCAGCACCGGTGAAATGCTTGCCATGGGCTTTTCGCGCCCCGATATCGCCAGATTGCTTCGTCAGGGCGTTTTAAAACCGCATGCCTGGGGGCGATATCAGACCACCATGCCGCTTGCCGACTATCGCAACCTGTTGCCACCCAGTCGCGACTTATAAATCACAAAAACCTGACCAGCAAATCGGGCCACCGCTTTATATGGTGGTTTTTCGCTTCCGGTCGGCTTTAAAGGTGGCGACGGGTTCACAGAGCTTGTTTTTTCCAGCAAGAGCCTCTATTTGATCAATGGGCAGGTCAGTTGCTTCGGCGATTTCTTCAAAAGACTTTCCTTTGGCAACCATTTTTAAAGCAACTTTTTCGATGCCTTTTTCAATACCTTTTTCGATGCCTTTTTTTTCAGCAGCATCCAGGTCGGTGGCCAGGTCGCTTAAAAACATTTCTCTCGCGAGAAGCTCGTATCTCATCTGCTCGTCAGTATTGGCTGTGCTCATTTGTTTTATTACCTCGCATATTCCTTTTTCTTTTTTGAGCTCACCTGGCAACTCAGAATCGCTGCGGTAATAATCACCGAATTTTAAAATATGAAGCCATTTTTCAAATCGGTTTTGCAACTCAGCAGGCTTGCTCTTGTCAAATTTTGACAACTCAACAAAGTGGTATTCCATAAGGTCTGTGAGAATATTGTTATTTTTATCGTGCTTGATCAGATATTTATTATAAATCTCTGGCTCAGGCAGGGTCGTTTCACACATTATCCATAAGCAGATCGTTTTATTAAGATCAGAATATTTTGTGCCACGGACGATTTGCCTGGTATAACTTGCTGCAGAATAGAACAATACACGCTTTAATATCTCAGCATGGGCTTTAACCTGGATTTCGACGCAATAGACTTCGCCGCTGATGTCACGGGCCTTAACGTCAATTACAGACTGCTTGCCATTTTTCCAATCAGGAAGATTTATCGGGTTGAGGATTTCAAGTTCTTCGATCTGCTGACTGCCCTTAAGGCTGAGCAGGGCATTCAGCATCAAAGTCAGAAGCTTTTCATTGCCTTTGCTGCCAAATACAATCTTGAACAGCAGGTCGTTAGTAAGTCCGAAATATTTAACTTCTGAATTATCAACGATATTCATGATTTTTTATCGCCTCTGTAATCTTGACAAGCCTCTGAAAGTCGCAAAGAGCCAACCCTTGGGCTATTTGCCCGGATAATGCTTCTGGTAAGTTCAAAATCTGACATACAACCAGTATACCGCAAGGCCCCTTTCCCTGACAATAACTCCCAAAATCGTGCAATGAAAAATGAGAGTGATATAAGCCAGTTCGTTCGATTTAAGCCTGATCAGACAGAATCCGGTCTTCGGGGGCGACGAGAAAGATCTTCTGCGCATCAGTCGGCTGCAACTGCACGACCAGATCGATATCGCCCGTCATGCTCGGGGTTGCGTAAAAGACCATGGCAATTGAGCCGGTGAACATGTATTCAATCGCCGCTGAGACAAGGCGCAGGGCAATTTCTTTGACAAATTGTAACTGTTCGCTCATGAGCGTAATTCAAACATACCACACAGAATCGTGCTTGTGATCGCCGAAACCGGAAACATCAGACCCGCCGGGTCAGCTGTTGCGAAAAAACGCGTAAACGTCAGCGGTGAAGCGGTAACTTCGCAGCCAGATTCCGACCGCAAAACGAAATATGTCTCTTTTTTTCACGGGGAATCTTTTGATCTGCATCAGGTTCATTCCGGGGTAATTGGCGCCTGAATCGGTTCTGAAAGCTCCGATAAAACCGCAGTCTACGGCCTGTTTTTCGAGCCTTGGGTCTGCCTTGCCCCATGGCCAGCATACCAGCGGCGGTTGCTGCGGAAACATCCCGCTGATGATCTGGCGCGACCGTTCAAGATCAGATTTGACCCTGGCGGCAAATTCGTCAGCGCTCTCAGAAGCCAGATCGACCTTAGCACACCTGTCAGCACCCTGGCTGAAGGCTGTAACCTTCATGGCCGGTTGAAGCAGCCCGGCGTTTCGCTTGAAAACCGGCCATCGGCCTTCTTCAAGACCCAGTGAATATGCCGATAGAATGCCCCAATGATTGTCGGTGTCGGGGTAGGTTCCGGTGACCGTGTCGTTTATAAAAACCTGCGAATGGCTGTGCGTATGCGAATAGATTTCCCAGACGCCAGAGGCTGCCATTTCCTGTAATTCAGAAGCGGCGAGGAAATGGCTCAAATCACCCTGGCGGGCTTTCGTATGCGATTCGTTGAAAGGTAGCAGCTCTTCGGCGGCACGCATGCCGGCCGGGCGAATTAGCGAGGTGGCAATGAACAGACCTGCTTTGCACCCGTATTTTTGCAGTATCGGATGAGCGTGGCGATAATTGTCTACGAAGCCATCGTCGAAAGTTATGCAGACGGCCGGCAACTTGACCTTCAGGTTGCCCTGCAGCCAGGCGAACAGCTGCGAAACAGAAATGACGCTGATGTTTTTTTGGGCCAGAAATCGCATCTGTCGGTCAAAATCAGAAACCGGAACACTCAGGTGAATTCGGTCAGGGCTGCCGACGCGATGATAGTAAAGAACGGGGATCGATCTTTTCATTTCACTTCAACCCTGTCAGCTCGCGATAAGCCGCTTCGGTTCTCGCTGCCATCGAAGGAACAGAAAAAAACCGCATGGCGGCTTCGCGGGCATTGTGCACCCAGCCAGCCGTGGAAGCGGATTTTTTCATTTTCAGAATTTCCTGGGCGAGCGATCGTGAATTACCTGGCTCAAACAACGCTATCGGCACAATCCGGCTTATTTCGATGTTTGCCGGAATAGCCGAGGCTATGACAGGCTTGCCCATGCACAAAGACTCTCTTACGGTTCCGGGGAAGCCTTCTTGAAAAGAGGCATTGATAGTGAATGAGCTTCTCTGAATTAGAGCCGGAACATCGCTGCGAAAACCCAGAAGGTGGAGCTTTTCTGCTGCCGGAGTTCCGGCAACCATGTTGCGCAGTTCTTCGCAGTCTGTCTTATTACCTGCAATCATAAGCTGCAACTGTGGCCACTCAGAAGATATCTGTCGAAAAGCTTCGACGAGTACATGATGCCCCTTGTTGCGGTGAAAATTTGCTATCATCAAGGCAACCGGCGGAATCAGCCCATCGGCGTCGGGAGTCGCCGCTGGTATCGGGCCGTCGGGTTCGTGTCTGACGTCAGGAGAAAAGCGGTCGGTATCGGTTGCAGAATAGACAACTTTGATCTTTTCGCGCTTGACGCCAGTCGCCATAAGGCACTCGGCAACCGCTTCACTCACAGCAATAAAGCCCTTGACCACCGGAGTTCGATATTTTATCAGGCTCAGAGGGTTAAAGTCTGGCCTGAAAAGCACGCGGCGCGAAACGACAAGCCCGCGAAATCTTTTGAACAATGAGATTAACAGCCATTGAGTGTGCGCCCAGGCACGGTGAACGTTTACTACATCAGGTTTGAATGAATTGTAGGCCCGAAGAAGGTTGGCGATCGACAGCAGATTCATTTCGCCGGCATAATTATTTGGCCATAAACGCAGACCGGCGGCCCCTGCTCTTCTTTCGAGCTCGCCTCCGAGCTGACATGCCAGCAGGACATCATGGCCAGCCTGCTGTTGCTGTTGCGCCACAAACAAAGCCTGCTGTTGGCCGCCGCTCCAGGCTGTTCCCTCAAGAGAGTGAATTATTCTCATTTAAATGCTCTACATCTCAAGTTAAAGAATTTTAGGCCGAAGAACAATTTGGCCGAGGGCTTCAGGGCAATTCGCGCAGCATTTTTTCGAGGTTGGCCTGCCAATGTTCGTGGGGTTGGCCGGTCAACGCGTGGGTGGCAGATTTGTCAAAAACGCTGTAGCCGGGGCGAATGGCGGGGGTCGGGTATTCGCTGGCGGTAATCGGCCTGATATTGACCGCGTGATCGAGCAGACCGAGGGCTCGGCCCCGTTCGTAGATCGCCACCGCGAAATCATACCAGCTGGCAACCCCGGCGTCTGACCAGTGAAAAACGCCCCGGGCACCCTTGTCGATCAACTGCCAGATGACGCGGGCGAGCGAGTTGGCCCAGGTCGGGGTACCAATCTGATCGACCACCACCCCGAGGTTATCTCTTTCGTTCATCAGGCGCAGCATGGTTTTGACAAAGTTGTTGCCATGGGCACTGTAAAGCCAGGCAGTGCGCACGATGCAAGCCGCGGCACCCGATTCAAGAATTGCGGCCTCGCCGGCCAGCTTGCTTTTGCCATAGATGCTGAGCGGGTTTGGCTGGTCATCTGGTCGGTAAGGGCGACTCTGAGAGCCGTCGAAGACGAAGTCAGTCGAGATGTGCACCAGCAGAGCATTATGGTCGCGTGAGACTTCGGCGAGATTTTTCGGGCCATGTTCGTTGACCGCGTAAGCCCTGGCAACTTCGCTTTCGGCCTTATCGACCGCGGTGTAGGCCGCGCAGTTAATGATGACCGCCGGGTTGTTGCCGGCAACATAAGCAGCCACCGAAGCCCGGTCGGTTATGTCGAGTTCGGCTTCGGTCGGGGCAAGCAGTTCGACCCCGGCCGGGGCAGTGCGTGCCAGCTCAAAGCCAAGTTGCCCGCCCATCCCGGCAATCATGTATTTTTTCATCATCCGACCTCCGCTGCAAATGTATCTGTCGCCCTAATGCTTGCCACAAAACCGCCAGAGGGTCAAGAAAAATGAACACATTCTTCGTAGCCAGACCCGCAAACCTGACACAGCAACGCAGCTGACCGGCTGGTAAAAAAATTTTTACAAAAAGTGGTTGACAGGTTAAAAAAGTGGTATAATTGGGTCAAGAGAAAAAAAGAATCAGTGAGACCCATCGAACGATGGGCGGTCTTTGCCTGCATTAACTCCAGAGTGCAGCATCGGAGCGGTCACAGTACAAATTTTCATTATTTCATTAAAGATTTGCTTACTTGTTCCGATTAGACAACCGGGTTGCCGTACAAACGCAGGTTCAGGAGGAACCACCGTCTGTACTTTACCGTTGGCAATCCTCAAAGAAACGGAGATTCATATATGGCAAGTATTAATCATAATCACGAACGCGAACACGACAATCAGCTTCTCAAAGACTACTTCAAAGACCTCAAGAAGCACCCGCCCCTTTCGCGCGAAGAAGAAATGACGCTCCTGAAGCAGGTCCAGGAAGGCAACGAACGGGCCAAAGCCAGGCTTATTCTTGCCAACCTGCGCTTCGTTGTCGCCGTTGCCAAACGCTACCGCCATATCAACGAAGTGCCGTTCGAAGACCTGATCGCCGTCGGCAACCTCGGCCTTATGAGGGCTGCCCAGCGCTTTGACAGCGACAAAAACGTCAGGTTTATCTCGTATGCCGTCTTCTGCTTGAAAAAAAAAAAAAATCAGGTGGTATCGAGCC
>DAOPYA010000127.1:0-11919 GCA_035352635.1 Candidatus Rifleibacterium sp. | reverse complement strand
ACTGATGGCCGCGCCGGTGAAGTAAGTTGGTTTTATTTTTGCAGGATTCAATAAAGCCAAATTGAACCTGTTCTACGGTTCGGCTTCTCTCAGGTCCTGTTTATGATTTATTAGAGAGAGCTTTAATTATCAGTTAACAATAATGAATTCTTGTAGAAAAACAGCCTGCAATTTGTTTGCAGGCTGTTCTTTTTGGGTAGGGTAAACTGTGCTTCAGGGCCTCAGGCGGCGATTGCGCGTTTTGCCGAGGCGGTTTTCATTCTGCCACTCCTTAAACAGGGCAAACAGGGTTTTGCTCAACATGAAACCGGTGCCGACCGAAAAACTGAGCAGATAGAAGATTTCGCGTGCAGATTCGTTCATCGCTCAAAGCAGGTGCGCGTTGTCGGGGATAATGCCACTAACCGGAGAATTGCTGGTCTTTTCGAGGTCGCTCAGCCATCTGATAACGCTGTCAGCGCGAAAGCGCACTGACCGGCCTATTTTGACCGTCGGCAAACCGAGATTTCTCAGAGTGTAGATAGTATTGCGTTTGACCTGCAGAAAGTCCATCAGCTCTGGAATTGTCATGAGGCTTTCTTTCATCATCGAGTTTACCTCCGAAGTATTTCTTTTGTTCGTTCTTTACTAACCGGTAATTTGTCTATCGTCAAAAAGACTTTTGATATTGAGAGCCGAAATTTTAAATTTCGCCGTCACCGGTTTTTGCCGGCAAAATGCGCTCTGGTGCAGAGTTACAATATTTATGTGAAAAAAAATAATTAAAGTGCTAAATACTTTAACTTTTTTGGCCGATAGAAATTTTGAAGTTCATGTAAGGTTCAACTTTAACTTAAGGCGAACCTGAAGTGAATGGACAACCAAATCCCTAACTCCCTTTCAATGTGTCGCTTAAAACGGCACATTTTTTATTTTAGCCCACAGATGAACGCTGAGAGTGAAGAATAAAGAATTTGCCACGGATGAACGCGGATGGACGCAGATGAACGGGGAAGAATGAGGAATTTGCCACGGATGAACGCGGATGGACGCAGATGAACGGGGAAGAATGAGGAATTTCCCACGGATAAACGCGGATGGACGCAGATGAACAGGAAAGAATATGGGATAAAATTAATATTAACCCTATGTAAATATTAACCGTAGGGGTTCAGCATGCTGAACCCCTACATTGTTTAAAATTCGGTGTTTGATATTCGGTGATCGGTGATTGTTAATTTGTGGTTGATGTTTTGTTTATTCATATTGCGGGTTGGCAGGCTACATGCCAGGGGTATAAATAGGGGGTTGTTTTGTTCTGGGGGGATGGGTTAGTATTAGGCCTCTATAAATACGGGAGGTTCGGATGTATCAACAATTTTCGTTCATAGCAGAAACCCGCGGCCAGGCTGAAATACTGAGGTTGAAGGGCTATCTTGAAGATACCGGCGGAACGACTCTCAAAACCCACGTCGTGAAATGCCTCGATGCGGGTCGTTGTCGTTTTGCCATCGACTTTTCGAGCATTGAGCTGATCAGCAGCCCTGGCGTTGCTGCTTTGCTTGATATAAGCGGCATGGTTGTAGATGATTTTGCCGGTCAGATTGTTACCTGGGGCCTTGACAAGCATCATTCGGTGGTGCTCGAAATGTCGGGGTTGTTTTTCATGGCTCAGCAGGTCGGCGGTGAAGCCGAAGCGCTGACCACCCTCGAAGCCTGACAGGCTATCGGGCCGCGTATTTCCCCGAATGGAGCTATTATGAAACAATTGATTGCCCGCCTGCTTACGCAGCGCCAGAACATCCTGCTCGCCCTGCTTTTTGCTCTGGTTGCCACCTGCCCGGCCATGCAGGCGCAGAATCTTGTGCCGGCACTGCTTGACCAGGGTCTTCGTCTTTACGCGGCCAAAGATTACAGCGGCGCGGCCGACTATCTCGGTCAGGTCGTCGACATGGATACAGAGAATGAACAGGCGCGGTTTTATCTGGCCTACAGCCTTGCGATGTCTGGAAACAGCGAACAGGCCATCGTGCACGCCCGCTGGCTCGTGAGCCGCAAGCCTGCCGAGCCGCAATATACCGGCCTGGTTAAGCAGCTTGAAGGCGAAATTTCCAAATCAGCGCAGGCTAAACAGCAGCAGCAGAAATCGAACCGTGCTGTTCCCAAAGAAGTAATTCTTGGCGGTTATCAATCGTTCGGCACGATACATGAACCGGTTCTCAGCACCCAGACCCGCGATATCGCCCCGCCTAAAGAACGCACCCGCCTCGATATTGCCATCGAAAAGATCGACGAAGAGCTCTACGCTTCAGCGACCGAGATTCTCAAAGAAATTCTCGCCAAAGAACCCCAGAACGCCCGGGCATTGCATCACCTCGGCATGATCAAGTTCAACGACGGCAAATATAAAGAAGCGATTACCGATTTTGAGGCTGCTCTTAAAGCCGACAGCAAGAGTTTTCAGAGCCGGTTTCTTATTGGCGACTGCTATCGTGCGCTCGATGATTATTCAAAAGCCGAAGAGCAGTTTCGCAAGGCCATCGAAATCAAAGAAGACGTTTTTGCGATGCTGAATCTGGCTGACGCCATTTTCAAACAGGGGCGCGTCAAAGAGGCCGACGAAGTCTATCAGAAGATTCTCAGCAAAGATAGCGAAGTTTCTGACGCCCAGCTCGGTATTGCCCAGATCAGGCTGACCCAGGGTCGGGTCGAAGAAGCATCTGAAATGGTCAACAAGGTAATCGCCTCAGGCGGCGGCAACCCCGAGGCCAACTACCTCAAGGCGCAGATTCTGCTTGAAGGCAAACTGTTCAACGAAGCAGTCGAAGAAGCCGCAAAAGCGGTCGCCGCTTCGCCTGGCAGCCAGAAATTTCGTTCGTTAATGGCTTTGTGCCAGGTGCGGGCTTTTAATGTCACCAAGGGCCTTGAAGAAGCCGGCGAAATTCTTCGCGAATTCCCCGATAACATTGACGCCCGACTGGTGCTGGCCGAAGGCCTGATCATGAGCGGCGCTTCAGGCGACGCCGAAGAACATCTCAATAACGTCGAAAAGCGCATGAAACACCCGATGGTTCCATTCTTGAGGGCTTCAGGGGCGTTGCGCGATGGCGAAACCGAAAAGGCAAAAGAATTTTTCGCCGAATATCTTGAACGCTCGCCTGGCCAGCCGCGTGCGGCTTTTGAGTATGCCACCTTCCTTGAAACCTCAAATCAGGACGCTGACGCACTGGTGGCCTACCGAGAAATTTCTGAACAATACGCCGATACGGCCTATGCCGCTCAGGCTGTTGAGGGTATTGCCCGCCTCGATGCGAAAAAGGGCGAAGCCGGCGGCGAACCCGCTAAAACCCCCGCTGCAACGGGCAAAACCGCAGACAAGAACCTGCGCCCCGGAAAAGTTAAATTCTAAGAAGCCCCCCGAAAGGAACTTCCCTGCATGTGCGGAATTATTGGATACATTGGCAGCAAGCCCGCTAACGAGGTGATTTTTGACGGCCTGACCAGGCTTGAATACCGAGGCTACGATTCGGCCGGCATCGCGGTTGTCGATGAAAAGCACATTCATGTGCGCAAAGATATTGGAAAGTTGCGCAATATCCGGAAAATGCTGCTCGACGAATTTGCCTCGACCTCGACGATCGGCATCGGCCATACCCGCTGGGCGACGCACGGCCGGCCATCGGCATTCAACGCCCACCCGCACGGTGATTGCGGCAGCACTCTGATGGTCGCTCACAACGGCATTATCGAGAATTTTATGAAGTTGCGCAAGCAACTCACTGATTCGGGCCATACTTTCACTTCAGAAACCGATTCTGAAGTGCTTGCCCACCTGATCGAAGCCTGCTACAAAGGCGACCTGCGCCAGGCGGTTCTCGAAGCCGTCAAATCGGTCGAAGGCGCCTACGCGATCGCGGTTATCCATCGCGACCACCCTGATAAAATTCTCTGCATACGCAAAGAAAGCCCCCTGATCGTCGGTCTCGGCAAGGGCGAAAACTTCGTCGCCTCTGATGTCACCGCCATTCTTCAATATACCCGCCGGGTCGTTTACCTCGATAACTTTGAAGGGGCCGTTGTCAGCCGCGCCGGCATCGAATTTTTTGACCTGCATGGCAAAACCGTCGAAAAAACCCCGGTGCAGATCGACTGGAACCCGGTTGCCGCCGAAAAGGGCGGTTTCTCGCATTTCATGCTTAAAGAAATCTACGAACAACCCCAGGTTATTCGAAATACCATCGGTGGCCGAACTTCTGAAGAAGAAGGCAAGATTTATCTCGAAGAACTCAAGCTTTCGGGGCCTGATATCTACCGGGCCCAGCGTATCGTCATGGTTGCCTGCGGAACCGCCTACTACGCGGCCTGCGTCGGCAAATATCTCATCGAAAGCCTGGTCAGAATACCAGTTGAATGCGACCTCGCCAGCGAATTCAGATACCGCTCGCCCCTGGTCGATGCAAATACCCTCGTCATCGCCATCAGCCAGTCAGGCGAAACTGCCGATACCCTCGCAGCGGTCAAAGAAGCCCGCAAACGCGGCGCCAAGGTGCTTGGTATCGTTAACGCCAAAGAATCTTCGCTGACCCGCGAAGTCGATGGCCTCGTCTATATTCACGCCGGCCCCGAAATCGGAGTCGCCTCAACAAAGGCCTATATTGCCATGCTGACCGCCCTGACCCTTCTCGCGCTCATGCTCGGCAAGATCCGCTCAGTTCTCGAACCGGCTTACGTTCAGGAAAAAATCCGCGAACTGAAAGTGCTGCCACAGCAGATCGAAAGAGTGCTCGAAAAACACGCCCAGATTCGCGAACTCGCTGCCCAATATCTCGATGCCCGCAGTTTCCTCTTTCTGGGGCGTGGTCTGAATTACCCGACTGCCCTCGAAGGCGCCCTCAAACTCAAGGAACTCAGCTATATCCACGCCGAAGGCTACGCGGCCGGCGAAATGAAACATGGCCCAATCGCTCTGATCGACCACGAAATGCCGGTTATGGCCATTGTCACCGACTCAGAGCTTTACGACAAGACCATATCGAACCTCAAAGAAGTTCAGGCCCGCTCAGGCCGCCTGCTAGCCATCGCCACCGAGGGCGATACCGAAATCCGCTCGCTCACCGATCATGTCATCGAGGTTCCAAAAGTCTCTGACATTTTTTCGCCCATCATTAATGTGGTGCCGCTGCAACTGTTCGCCTACTACGTCGCCGACCTCCGGGGCCTCGATGTCGACCAACCCCGCAACCTCGCCAAATCCGTCACCGTCGAATAACCCGCCTGCAAACAGGCGTCGAATTCAGACGTTGGCCTACGAATGTTTCGAAATGAACGTTTCGATTTGAACGTCAGTATGAACCGTATGGGTTCAGCATGCTGAACCCATACATATTAATATTACACAATGTCACATGGTTCTTGCATCTATCTGTGTTTATCCGTGTCCATCCGTGGCCGGCAATTATCTATCTGTGTTTATCCGTGTCCATCCGTGGCCGGCAATCTATCTATCTGGGTTAATCCGTGGAACAGAAATCACTAGACAACCTTGAATTCAGCAAAATCCTGGCAATCATCGCCGCCTTTGCCGGGTCGCGGGCTGCGAAAGAAAAGATTCTCAGCTCGCAGCCATCGACTGATGCCAACCAGATCAACGGCTGGCTCGGCGAGATCGAAGAATTTCAGGAATATTCGCAGGCTGGCCTGAAACTATCACCGGGCGGGCTTCGCGATATTCGTGAGGTTATCGAAGTGCTGCATGCCGGCTCAACGGTGCTTGGTTCAGAAGACTTTCTCAAAGTAAAAGCCAATATCGAAGCGGCTGCCGGCCTCAAAAAATCTTTCGAAAACCATGCGGCCCGGTTGGTCAGCAAGGGGGCAGGGCGGCTGGGCGAGCGCATCAAGGGCATGCCTTCGCTCTCAGGCCTTTTTCAGCGCATCGACGATTGCCTCGACGACCGGGGTCAGGTGCGCAGCGACGCTTCACCGGCCCTGGCTTCGATTCGGCGCGAATATACCCAGATGGTCAGCAATATCGAAAAGCAGCTGAACGCTTTTCTGGCTCACCACGCCGAAGATGTTCAAGACCGGTATTTCACGTTGCGTAATGACCGCTACGTTGTGCCGGTGCTGGCTTCGGCTCAGGGCCAGATAAACGGCATAGTTCACGACCAGTCGGCCACCGGCCAGACTGTTTTTATTGAGCCGCTTGAGTTTCTGCCGGTCAACAACCGTCTGGCCCAGCTGCGGCTTTCTGAACGCGAAGAGATCAGACGAATTTTTACGAACCTTACATCGCTGCTCTATCAGTCGCTTGGCGCTCTGACCGAGCAGTTCGAAACGCTGACCTGGCTCGATATGGTTCGCGCCCGCAGTGAATTCGCGGTCCGCTACGATGCTTCCCGACCAGAAATTGCCGACAAGCCTGATCTGCAGATGCATCAGGCCAGGCACCCGCTCATTCACCCGAATTGCGTGCCGCTCGATATTAAAATGAACCCGGCGCAGCGCTGCATCATCATAACCGGCCCAAACGGCGGCGGCAAGACGGTGGCGCTCAAGACGGTCGGTATCAACGCTCTGCTGATGCAGACCGGCAACTATGTTCTCGCCGGGCGCGACGCCAGAATACCGGTTTTCGAGCAGGTTCTTTCTGATATCGGCGAGAGCCAGAGTATCGAAGACCATCTCTCGACCTTTACTGCCCATCTGAAGCGCCTCAAGGAAATGGCCGACATTGCCGGGAAGCATTCGCTGATTCTCATCGACGAAATCTGCGTCGGCACTGACCCGGTCGAGGGTGGGGCCCTTGCCTCGGGTTTTTTAAAGGAACTGAGTGGCCGCGGTGCCTTTTGCATCGTGACTTCACATTATGATTCGCTCAAACACGTCGCTTTCACGACCGAGGGTTTTATCAACGCGGCCATGGAATTCGACTACGAAACTTTTAAACCGACTTTTCGCTTTCAGATCGGTATTCCGGGCAAGAGCAACGCCCTGGCCATGGCCCGGGCCTTCGGTCTGCCCGAGGCGATTCTTGCAGAACTGGTGCAGACGGCCTCCGGCGAGCGCCGCGATGAAAAGGGCCTGATCGAAGCGATCGAGCGCGAACGCAATCGCGCCGAAGCCCTGCGCCGCACCTACGTGCAGAAACTCGCCAGCCTGCGCAGCCGCGAACAGGAAATCGAGCAGACTACCCTCCAGTTGCGTGAGTTCCGCAAAACAAAGCGTGATCGGCTCACCGAAGAATTCACCGCCGAGCTGCGTGCCAGACTGCGAGACATCGAAACCCTGATCAACAGATTGCGGCAGACGGCCGCGCAACACGACGCGCCTGAACTGCTCAAGGCCCTTGACGAAGCCCGTCAGGCGCACGCTTCAACCCGGCGCACCCTCATAGAAGTTAACGCCCCCCGCCCCGATGAACTCGACCCGGCGCCGAAAGCCGAACCAGCTAATCCAATCGACCCCGAAAGCCTGCCGGCGGGCACCCTCGTCGTCTGGAACCAGAACCTTCGCCAGGGCAGGGTGCTGCGTCATATCGGCAAAAACCGCGCCGAAGTCGATTTTGATGGCATAATCATGCAGGTGGGCCTTGCCGAACTTGTTCCGGCACACCAGAAACCGGCCAGTCGCGAAGAAAAGTCGGGCGGCAACGTTTACGCCGTCAGGCCGCTGATAAAGAGTGAGGTTGATGTGCGTGGCATGCGGGTAGAAGAGGCCCTTGATGAGGTCGAAACCTACCTGAAAGTTGTCAGCGAGTCTGATCTGGGGCGGGTTTTTATCATTCATGGCAAAGGCACCGGCGCTTTGCAGAAGGCCATTGTCAACTATCTGAAGAGCAGCCCCTGGAAAAAGAAATTCCGCTCAGGGCGCTACGGCGAAGGTGACCTCGGAGTCACGGTGGTGGTTTTTCGGGCTGAGGCAGATGTTGACCCGCTCGACCCACGCAATACCGATAAAAACGGTTCCACAGATAAACGCAGATAGATGAAGAAGGAAGAAGAGTTTGCCACGGATGAACACGGATGAACACGGATGAACGCGGGTAAAATTTGGGTTGGCAGGCCTTGGGAGTTGCCACGGATGAACACGGATGAACACGGATGAACGCGGATAAACGCGGGTAAAATTTGGGTTGGCAGGCCTTGGGGTTTGCCACGGATGAACACGGATGAACGCGGGTGCGTTCCCTGAGTCTGCAAAGGGTGGGATTGGACATGCCGCCAGGAATGGTCGACGATAATCTGCTGGTTGCGCAAGTTTTGCCAAGCTGCAATAAATGGACTGTTGTTGAAGGATTGCTGCAAAATTAGAGGTTATCTTCTGTGAGAAAATGCGGCAGCGTATTTTATGTGTTTTTGTTATTAATTTTGTTCACCCTACCCTTATCAGCTGCGGGTGAGGCATCTGTTACCAAGCCTGTAATCGCAAAGTCGGGGTTAAATAAGCCGAAACCAGCTTCGGGCACTGTTTTGCTCAAGCCCAAGCCTGCTTCTGGGACTGTTCAACTCAAACCGAATTCCCCGAAGCCTGCTTCCGGAACGGTTACCAAGCCAAAGCCAAAACCAAAACCTGTAAATACAAAACCTCAAACAGCATCTGGGGCTGCTTCTCTTAAGCCAAAACCGAATACTGGTGGATCAGTAACCACGCCAAAGCCCGCCACCAACAAGCCCAAGCCAACTTCTGGCAGTTCTAAGCCGAAGCCAAATACTGCCTCAAAGCCAGACGCAGGGGTTGCTACGCCCAAGCCAAATAAACCCAAACCAAAGCCGAGTAGTACTGTTAAGCCAAAACCTGAAACTAATCAGCCTGAAGATGATACAGCGCCTTAGGAAAACCCCAAACCGCCGGAAATTAAAGATTATCCAAAGGGCACACGGTTGTCTTGCAAAATTAAGTACTCCATTGTTTTTGATGACGGAAAAGTTGAAGACGGAGAGAAAATTATTCGAGGTGATATTTCCATAATTATACCTCCATTGACTCCCGCTGATATGCAATTCCCCTATGTCGTTACTGGCCTACGTGAGGCTAGAAAGGATGTTTGGAAACAATGGAAAAATGCTGTAAATCGGCTTGAAAAGCAATATTCTAAAAAATTGGATGTATTTATTCAGCACACTGAATATTGGACAAACCAAAATTCGGATGTTAAAAAAGTGACAGCGTATATCCGCTACTACATTGCCCCGACTGAAGGTGCTCATAACAATGTTAATTTGCCCCCTACAGGTTTTGGTAAAGAACCTGCTGAGTTTGTATCAGATATTGAATTTTAAGGAGAATAAAATGAAGCGCCTATTTTTCGTTATAGTTTTGCTGATTCTACCCTTTGCGTTTGTCCTGGCAGATGAGGACAAAGAAACAGAAGATTTTAATCTTGGGATTTTTGTTGAGACCTCAACCGATGAAGAAGTTAAAGCATTTGTTCTGGAAAGCCCTGAACGTATAAACAAGGGCTATGGTCCCTCAAATAACACTATTCTCCACGCAGCAGTGCTCGAAGGCCGTTATGATTTAATCAAATTCCTTTTAGACAGTGGAGCAGACCCGAATCTAGTTGATGCAGCCAATGCAAGCCCATTGGCATCTGCGGCAGAAGAATGCAATTTTGAGATTGTTAAACTGCTCCTGGCTTACAAAGCAAACCCTAATATTAGATGTAATAGCGACATGTCACCTGCTATTGGAGTTATCTTTTCATTACATTCAAGCAACCGAAATGACCATTTTGAAAATGCTAAAAAAGTGGTTGAGTTGCTGGCGCCCCAAACCGAATTTGAAAATGATGATGATATTACTCTAGCAGAAAGCAGCATAAATGATGAAAGGGATTCTATTGTCAAGGCCAAAAAGATTGAATTACTCAATATTTTCAAAGCCAAAGCAATAAAGCATTGACCCATTTGTAAATAGTGCAACAGCCTCAAGGTTGAGGTGTATGGGGTAAAACAGCAATTCTCGGTCAAAAACCATTGATTTCTATAATAATATTGCGAGGCGAGAAGGCACGACCGCGCCAATTCTGTGGCGGCCGCGCATAAGCACCTCGTGTGCCCAACGGGATTGCTTTTTCGGAAGCTTGTAATAAAAGACAATTAGTTAACACAGGTGACTTTTGATGCGAGTTATAAAACTCACCGAGAATTGCCGGGGTAAATATCAGATTGTTGTAATACCTTTCAATGGTGTATACTCATTCTCAGATAGTTTGTATTCACATCAAGTTCAGTAAGGTTTGTCAAAATGGAAAATTCACTCAAACTCGGGTTGTCGCAGAAACTGACGCAGACGCTCAAAATGACCCCCGAGATGCAGCTCGCGATAAAGATTCTTCAGCTCAACAGTGTTGAACTTAAGAACCAGATCGTCGAGGTTCTCGAAACCAACCCGGTTGTCGAACTCGATGAAAACGCGGTTAAACCTAATGAACTGCCGCTCGAGAAGCTCGGCGAAAAGCTTCCCGAAGCCGGGCCGCCGTCTCGTGAATTTAAAGAGTCGGGTCGCGATGATTTCGGCGTCGATTGGCAGCGCTACATCGAAGACACCGAGCATTCTGAGTTCAAGGTTTCTTCGGGCAGCTATAACCGCGATGAAGAAACGTCGTTCGAAAATTTTGTTTCAAAGAAGAGCAACCTGCGCGAGCATCTGACGACCCAGCTGCGCGAGGTCAACCTCAACCCCACCGAGCAGAAGATCGGCGAATACCTGATCGGGCTGATCGACCGTAACGGCTATCTGCGGCACACGAGCGCCCAGATTTCTGAGCTTCTCAAGGTTGAGCCTGTGGTGATCGATCGGGTGCGCAAAGCCATTCAAACCATGGATCCTGTAGGCGTCGGCGCTTACGATCTGCGCGAATGCCTGCTGATTCAGGCAGCCGAAGAGGGTTACGTCGATGATGCCGTCACGACGGTCATCTCCACTTACCTTGAAGACCTGGGCCAGAACCGCATTCATAACATTGTTAAGGCGAGCGGCTACGATCTCGAAGACATCGTCGCGGCGATCGAGGTTATCAAGGGCTTCAACCCCAAGCCGGGCGCCAGTTTCCCTTCGACTGGCGACGAAATATATGTTTCGCCTGAGGTTTTTGTCGAAAAAGACGGCGATGACTATGTGGTGACCATGAATGAGCGTGACCTGCCGCGTCTGCGCATCAATAACCTTTATAAAGACGCGATGAAGCACCGCGACACCACCGAAAAAGAAACTTACGAATTTATTCGCAACAAACTTGAAGCGGCCCGCTCGTTTCTTAAATACGTAGACAAACGCCAGGAAACAATTCTCAGCGTGACCCGCTCGATCTGCGAGGTGCAGCGCGATTTTCTTGATTTCGGCATTCTGCACCTCAAACCCCTCACCCTGCAAGATGTCGCAGGCATGGCCGGGGTGCATGAATCGACCGTCAGCCGCGCCACCAGCGGCAAATACGTGCAGACGCCGCGCGGGCTTTTTGAGCTTAAATTTTTCTTTTCGGGCGCGGCACGCACCCAGAGCGGCGAAGACGTCTCGACGATGGCAGTCAAAAAGCGCATCGACGACCTGGTTAAGGCCGAGAACCCGAAAAAGCCCCTTTCCGACAGCCATATCGTCGATATGCTCAAAAAAGACGGTATTTTTCTGGCCCGCCGCACCGTCGCCAAATACCGTATCGAACTCAATATCCCGAGTTCATCGGCCCGCAAACAGCACTGACTTAAACCCGGTGGTCGCTTCGACACGGTCTGACACGCCGAATGACATGCTTTAAAAGGCCTTCGCCAGCATTTTTCAACTGAAAAATCTGTTTTTTCATGAAAAAATTGGCAGCAATTCTCGGTGAGTTTTGTAACTTGCATCAAAAGGCACTTGTGTTTAACAAGTTGTCTTTTAAAAGGGGTAGCTTCGGCCTATCAGCCGGGTTGCTTTTTCTACAGCGATTCCTCACTTCGTTCG
>DAOPYA010000126.1:0-12269 GCA_035352635.1 Candidatus Rifleibacterium sp. | reverse complement strand
GACTAAGACTAAGACTGTAAGGCCATCAAATTCCTATGAAGAAAGCCTGTTAAAAGCTTTAAAAGACCCTGAAGAAGCGGCAGAATATCTTAACGCCTCTCTGGAAGAAGCTATAGAAAGCGATAATATTCAAATTTTTCTACTTGCCCTGAAGGATATCGCTAAAGCCAAAGGAATGAGCCGTGTTGCCGGTTTGGCCAAACTTAACAGAGAAAGTATGTATAAAATGCTCTCTGTAAAAGGAAATCCGGAATTCGGCAGCCTATGGAATCTCTTAAATTCATTTGGTCTCAAATTTTCTATAGAGACAAAGAGCTGAAATAAAGATTTAATCGGATTAAAGAAAGTTGCCGGGGACTTTTGTCTCTGGCAACTTTTTTTCATAAACTGGAGGCCCCCGGAGGCCGGCGGGAGGAAGTGCGCCTGCTGCTGATTGCCTGGCAATCTCTGCGGCAAGATCAGCCTGAAAATCGTCTACGCAAGAAAGAAATTCGTGGGGGTATAACTGCGTGACGGCTTCCCATTTTCCCGTTGGTCTGAAAAAGCTCCCGAAAGCGTTCAGGTCCGAAGGTGTCGATAAGCCGACGAATAAAACAGCCTGCAAATGGGTAAGAAATCTGATCGCTAGTCCCATTCATGGAACGCCAAAGCTGCTCAACCGTTGGAACCGGTGCTTTTTGCCTGATAATATGAGCGGCCGCGAGTTGTCTACGATCGCTACGGCTCGCAGTCAGCAAGCTAAACAGAGAGAAAGACTTAAGTAAAACGAGAATAAAAAATCAGTTGATTGTACAATCGAACACCCGACATATTTACGCACGCTTTACTCTGAAAGAGCGAGATGAGGCGTTTCCCGCTGAATGCGCACCCATGATTTCAAACAATTCCAATTTCTTTCTCCTGTCCATTTCGGGCCTCCAGAAATGAATTCCTGAAAGCTTATCCGATTAAGTCAGGGTGGGGCCAAATTAAATTCCCAAATGGGGCCATTTTTGTTTGCCGAAATAACAGGCAGCGTTGGCAATTAACATTTCTTAACCCGGATTGCTCACAGCCTGGTTGCAAATGTCGTGGCTATTCTGCATTATAGAGCGTGAGAACCACTGGCGAGGTAACGAAAATTGAAACAGATTCTGATCATCGACGATGATACCGAGCTTTGCGAACTGCTTCAGGAGTATCTTGCAGCAGAAAAATTCACAACTTTTTTTGCCCATACCGGTGTGGCCGGCCTTGAAAAAACCAGAAACGAAAGCTTTGACCTGGTGATTCTCGACGTCATGCTGCCTGAATTAAACGGCCTTGAAGTGCTCAAAAGCATCAGGTCGTTTTCTAAAATCCCGGTGATCATGCTTACCGCCAAAGGCGACGAAATAGACCGGATTCTCGGTCTCGAACTGGGCGCCGATGACTATCTTCCGAAGCCTTTCAGCCCGCGTGAACTGGTTGCGCGAATCAAGGCGATTTTGCGAAGACTGACGCCTGACCACGGCGACACAAGCCCTGAACCATTTCATGTCGAGATTGCCGATGTCTACCTCGAAAGCAATACCAGAACGGCTACCAGAGGTGGTATCGATCTGGGGCTTACAGAAGTTGAATTCTGCATTCTCGAGAACCTCATGCGCTCTGCCGGCAATGTTGTCGAACGCCAGGATCTGGCTATGAAAGTTCTGGGTAGACGCCTCGCGTATGACGACCGCAGCCTCGACGTTCACATGAGCAACCTGCGCCGCAAACTTGGTTCGACAAACGGCGACAAAGAACGCATCAAGACAATCAGGGGCGTTGGGTATCTTTATGTCAAACCAGAGCAATGAATCAGCGCCTCGAATAGGGCACCCAACATTCTACGGCTCCCGGCTATTTCTGAAATTCTTTTTCTGGGTATGGCTGACCCTGATTTTAACGGGCATTACGGCCTCTCTTTATGCCTATTTTTATCATCTTGAACCAGAGAGACAAAGAATGTCAGACTGGAGCCGCCAGATGCTCGAAAACAATGGCAGAATGCTGGTTAATGCCTATGAAAAGCTTGGCCCCGAAACCGCGTCTTATTTAAGACTGCCGGGCAGTTTCTGGCTCTATGACGAAAACCTGAACAATATATACTCAAAGCATGACAAGCACGGCAAGCCAGATTACCCCCCGCCGGGCAAGCCATCGCCAGCAGGTTCTGTTAATCAAGATTTTCCCGCAGCTTCGCCCATCTCTGAGAAACCAGATGATTCACAACCCCCTCAACAACAGCCCCCACCAATCAACCAGTCAATGCGCGGCCTTTTTAAGAGCCTGCCGTCAATGCCCGGGGGTTCACCCTGGCAAAAATTTGAAACCCTTTTTAAAGAAAAACAGTCGGAAATCAAAGACCTGGCCGCGCGACTGCTCGCAAACAAAAAGACCGACTCTGAAATGGTCGGCGGCGAAACCATCCTCGGAGCCGCTATCGAATCTGACTCAGGAAAAAGCTACGCGGTAATCTGCCATCTTCCTGACCCTGGGCCGATTCGCGCCAGAATTTTTCTTTTCCGCTTCATCGAAAATCTACCCGTTTTTCTTTTAATTACCGGTTTTCTTTGTTTCATGCTGGCGCGTTATATCATTCGGCCTTTGATAGAACTGCGAACCGCCAGCAAGAGCTTCGCCAGCGGCGAACTGCAAACAAGAATTTCGGGCCGTACTCTTAAACGTTTTGACGAGATAGGCGATCTGGCATGCGATTTTAACGAAATGGCCGAAAAAATCGAAAAATTGATCAGCGCCCAGCGACGACTGTTCAGCGATATTTCCCACGAACTGCGTTCACCACTCGCCAGGCTTCAAGTAAGCCTTGAACTGTTGCAAAGAAAATCTCCAGAGGCAGATCAACCGATGGTAACCCGCATCGGCAGAGAAATTTCGCGAATGAATTCCCTGATCGAAGAGTTGCTGCAATTTTCGAAACTTGAGAACAACGATATAAATGCTCAACCAGAAAAAATTTCCCTTAAGGAAACCCTGGCGCACCTCTGCAATGACACCAATTTTGAAGGAAAAAACCGCAATTGCACTGTGAAAATTATGGCGACTGATGACATTGAAATTTCGGGCATGCCGCAGCTGATTGAACGCGCGATCGAAAATATTCTTCGCAACGCGCTGAAACACAGCCCCGAAAATTCAGAAATCAGGGTTGAACTGCTGCGGCATGAAAAAATAGCAACGATCAATATCATCGACCGCGGCCCCGGAATACCCGAAACTGAGATACTGAAGGTATTTGCACCGTTCTATTGCCTTTCAGAAGATCGCAACCCGCAAAAAGGCGGCATCGGCCTGGGCCTGGCAATCGCTCAGCGTGCCATTATGCTGCACAAAGGGCAGATCACCCTGAAAAACAACCCCGAAGGCGGTCTGACCGCCACCATCAGCCTGCCGATTGTTTCCTGAAAAACGCCAGGGCACCTGCTGCCCTCTGCAAACACTCTTGCGTTAGATGCACGGTTGCGCTACACTTGCATGGCAAAATTCACCCCAAAGGAACACCCTCATGAACAATTACCGAACTCACACCTGTGGCGAACTTCGTGGCAGTGACTGCGGCAAGCAGGTTCGGCTTTCCGGCTGGTTACACCGCAAACGCGACCTCGGCGGAGTGCTGTTTGTAACCCTGCGCGACAATTACGGCATCACTCAGGTTCTGGCAGCGCCCGGTTCACAGGCTTACAGCGACTTCAACAATTTGAGGGTCGAATCGGTTGTCACCATTGACGGCAAGGTCATCAGCCGTGGCAACAATATCAACAAAGACATGCCGACCGGCGAAATCGAGGTCGAAGTCAGTTCTGTAACCTTGCAGAGCGCCGCCGACGTGCTGCCTTTTCAGGTCGCTGACGAAGACAACGCGCCCGAAACCACCCGCCTGACCTACCGGTTTCTTGACCTGCGCCGTGAAAAACTGCATAAAAATATCCTGCTGCGTGCGAAGGTTATCGCCAGCATCCGCCGACGCATGATCGAAATGGGCTTCACCGAGTTTCAGACACCCATTCTCACCAGCAGTTCTCCGGAAGGCGCCCGCGATTATCTCGTGCCCAGCCGCCTTTACCCGGGCAAATTTTACGCGTTACCCCAGGCACCGCAGCAGTTCAAGCAGTTGCTGATGGTTTCAGGTTTCGACCGCTATTTTCAGATTGCGCCGTGCTTCAGAGATGAAGACGCCCGCGCTGACCGATCACCCGGCGAATTTTACCAACTCGATGTCGAAATGTCGTTCGTAACCCAGGATGACGTGTTCGCCTATCTCGAAAAACTCTTTTATGGCCTGTTTACCGAAATATCTGACTGGAAAGTCACTCAGCCGGCTTTTCCGCGCATCACCTATGAAGACGCAATGCTGCGCTACGGCGTCGATAAACCAGACCTGCGCTACGGCCTCGAGATTTCAGACGTTTCTGACATCTTTGCCGCTTCTGATTTTAACGCTTTCAAATCGGTCGTTGAAGCCGGTGGCGTTGTCAGAGCCATCTGCGTCGATAATATCGCCGACAAATCACGCAAATTTTTCAAAGATCTCGAAGATTACGCCAAAGAACTCGGAGCCAAAGGCCTGGCATCACTGATCTATACCGACACCGAAATCAAGGGCAGCCTGGCTAAGCCCCTCTCAGAAGCCAGCAAGAATGCCCTGCGCGAACGCATGGGCGCTAAAAATGGCTCAGGATTGCTGATTATCGCCGACGACAAGAGCAAAGCTTCTGTGCTGCTTGGCAAGATCAGAATTAAACTCGCCGACGAACTCGATCTGCGCGAAAAAAGCAGCTACCGCTTCTGCTGGATCGTCGATTTCCCGATGTTCGAAAAAGACGAAGAAACCGGCCAGACAGTCTTCAGCCACAACCCATTCTCGATGCCCCAGGGCGGCATGGAAGCCCTGCTGACCAAAGACCCGCTGACCATCAAGGCCTACCAGTATGACATCGTCTGCAACGGCATCGAAATCAGTTCGGGCGCCATCAGAAACCATCTGCCCGAAATCATGTATAAAGCCTTCGAAATCGCCGGCTACGACAGCAGTGTAGTCGATGGCAAATTCGGCGGCATGATCAGAGCCTTTAAATTCGGCGCCCCACCGCACGGCGGCATCGCTCCCGGCGTCGATCGCATCGTCATGTTGCTCGCCAATGAACCGAATATCCGCGAAGTAATCGCCTTCCCGATGGCGCAAAATGCCCAGGATCTGCTGATGCAGGCTCCAAACGAAGCCACCGAAAAGCAACTCAAAGAACTGCACCTGAAAATTGTCGACTGATCTCAACCGGTAACTTGCCAGCAAAGCCGCCACACAGGCGGCTTTGCTGTTTATGAACCGGCACGGCAGCCAGAATGCCCGAATTACCCGGCCAGCGCCATGAAAAAAATAATGGAAAGGGAAAAATGACAAAAGCTCTCTTTTCGTTGACGATTTTTACCGGGTCATTTCTGCTGTTCATGATACAGCCGATGGTTGGCAAGATTCTGCTGCCGGCGCTTGGCGGGGTGCCGGCCGTCTGGACAACCTGCATGCTCTTCTTTCAGGCAGCCCTGCTGGCCGGCTATCTCTACGCCGAAAAGGGAATCACCCTGCTGGGTTGCGCCAGACAGTCAATGCTGCATCTGCTGCTGATGATCTGCGCCTGGCTGTTGCTGCCGGTGAACATAGCCTTGACCGGTGCAGAAAGCGCTTATGCCACGCCGGTTGGCTGGCTGATCAGCCGCCTTACCGCTTCGATCGGCATTTTATTTTTTCTGCTGGCGGCTAACGCGCCACTGGTACAGCGATATTATGCCCAGAGTGGCCAGCCCGACGCGGCCGACCCGTATTTTTTGTATTCAGCCAGCAATAGCGGCAGTCTAATGGCTCTGCTGATGTTTCCTCTGTTTTTTGAGCCATTGATGACTGCCGTGCAGTTGCGCCATCTGTGGTCAGCCGGGTATCTGCTGTTAACGCTGCTGATGAGCCTGTGCGCCTGTTACACCTGGAACTCACCAGCAACACCAAAAGATCAGCCGCCGGAAGCCAACAATACAGAAAACCCCATGGGCAATACACATGCAATCAGCAGTGCAGCGAGCGGCATTTCAGGCAAAACCAGCTGGCGTCAGGCGTTTACCTGGGCTTTTTATGCCTTTGTTCCATGCAGCGCGATGCTGGCAATGACAACCCACATCACCACCGACATCTCATCGGCGCCATTGCTCTGGATAGTGCCGCTGGGCGCCTATCTTGTCTCATTCATTCTGGTGTTTGCCAGAACCGGCTATTGGCGGCGTATTTGCTGGGAACAGTATCTCTTTCCGGCTACTCTTCTGGCACTGCTCATGTATTATTATGTTCTCTCTGAGCGAGCCTGGCTGGCAGTCGGCATGCACCTGCTTTTTTTACTGCTGGCCTGCCTGTATTTTCACGGGCGCCTGGCACTTGCACGACCGCCGGTCGGGCAACTGAATGCATTTTATGTCTGGATATCACTTGGCGGGGTGCTGGCCGGTATTTTTTGCAGCATTATCGCGCCGCTCATCTTTGTTACCCAAGCCGAATACCTGCTCATCATGCTGCTGACCGCTCTCGTGACCGCACTGATTGCCAGCCGGGAAGCGCGGGCTGGCTTTTCAATACTTCGTCAAATCGCGGTTTCTGCCATTTTTGCCCTGCTGCTCTGCATGCTGATCTATTACAGCCGCAAGGGCGCCGACGCACTCTTTTCTTTTGATACCGGCAAAATTCTGCTGTTCTCGCTGTGCCTCATTCACCTGTTTTATCGCAGGCCACTGACGACTGGAATAGCGCTGCTGACGGTTTTTGCCATGCTGCTGCTGACGGGCCAGCCGTCTGATGCACGTATTCTCCACCAGGAACGCAGCTTTTTCGGTATTCTCAAAGTTTCGCGCCTCGCGACTGACGGGCAAACTCGCGACCCTGACCTCAAAATTGCCGGGGTTGCCGATATTTTTCACCGCCTGCACCACGGTTACACACTGCATGGCGTCGAACGGCGCGTCAACGTCAGATACCGTATGCCCCTCTCATATTACTCACGCGAAGGGCCAATCGGCGCTCTTTTTAAAACCGCGTTGATCAACCGTAACTGCAAAGATATCGGGGTTGTCGGCCTTGGCTGCGGCACTCTTGCCTGGTATGGCCGCCCATGGCAGAGTTTTACCTTTTTTGAAATCGACCCCGCCGTGATCAGAATTGCCAAAAACCCCGAACTTTTCAGCTTTTTAACTGACAGCCAGGCAAAAGTGCGTTTGATTGCCGGCGATGCCCGGGTGCAGTTACGCAATGTTCAAGAAAAAAGCTTTGACCTGCTGATTCTCGATGCCTATTCATCAGGGTCAGTACCGATGCATCTCTTGACTTTGCAGGCATTTGAGCTGTATCGCAGCCGCATCAGAAACAATGGCCTGATCGTTTTTCATATTTCAAATCGCTACCTCAAACTGGCACCGGTGATCAAACGCATCTGCGACCGCCTCGGACTCGAATGCCTCGAAGCTTTTTACGAACCCGAGCGTGACTCAATACGCTATGACTGGTATGATTATGATCAGATGGCCGGATCACACTGGGTTGCCGCCTCGCCGGCCCGCGAAAAACTCGATATGCTCAAAAATACCGGCATCTGGGTTCAGATGCCAGCTTACGACAATTACAACCTCTGGACCGACGACTATGCAAACATCCTTCAGGTCTATAACTGGCGCTGAAACTAACAAATACCCCGTCGAAGCCAGCCTGCCGGCAATCAGATCGGCACTGGCCGCCGGCGGCAACGTCATTCTCACGGCTGAACCGGGCGCTGGCAAGTCAACCATCGTTCCACTGGCGCTTAAAAACGAACCCTGGTTGAACAACTCACGAATACTGATGCTGCAGCCACGTCGCGTTGCGGCCGTCGCGATTGCCCGACGCATGGCTGATCTTGACGGTTCGCCCCCGGGCCGGGTAATCGGGCACAGCGTCAGGTTCAGCAGCAACATCGGCCGCGATACCCGCATAGAAGTGCTGACCGAAGGCATTCTGACCCGACGATTACAAAAAGACCCGCTGCTCGAAAATGTCGGCCTGATAATATTCGATGAATTTCATGAGCGTAGCGTGCATGCCGATCTCTGCCTCGCTCTCTGCCGCGAGATCAGGCGCGAAGTACGCCCGGATCTGCGCATTATGGTCATGTCAGCAACCATTGATACCGGGATGATTGAAAACTACCTCGAAAACAGCACAACCATAGCCGGAAAAGGCTTTCTGTTCCCAGTCGATGTGCAGTGGCAAGCAGTCAGCGGTGGCCGTGACCAGTTCGCTGATGTGGCAGCCGCAATTGCGAGAATCGTCGCTGATTCCCCGGCCAGCGAGGAATACCTGATTTTTTTGCCCGGCGCTGGAGAAATCAAAACAGTACAGCAAAATCTCGAAAGCTTGCCCGCCACTGCCAGCCATCGGATTCTCGCCCTGCATGGTTCGTTGAGCATCGACGAACAGGAAAAAGTGCTGCAAGCCTCATCAACGCCGAGAATAATTCTCAGCACCAATATCGCCGAAACCTCACTGACAATCGACGGAATAACCACGGTCATCGACAGCGGCTGGTGCCGCCGTCAATCGTTCGATGCACAAACTGGCCTTGAAAAACTTGAATTGCAGCGAATCAGCAAAGCATCAGCAACCCAACGCGCCGGGCGTGCCGGGCGTCTGCGCCCGGGTCGGGCAATTCGTCTCTGGAGTCGGGTCGAACACGACCAGTTTGCCGACAATGAAGAACCCGAAATCGTCAGAAGTGATCCGGCGCCAACCGTGCTTGAACTGTTCACCTGGGGTTGCAAAAGCCCGCATGAATTTGCCTGGCTGCAAAGCCCTGGAAACGAAAAAATCGACCGCGCCGTCGAACTGCTACAGATGTTGCACGCCATCGACAACAGCGGGCGGGTAACCGATACCGGCCGGCGCATCTGTGAACTGCCGGTTGAACCTCGACTGGCCCGCATGCTTCTCGCAGCCGCCGAAAGCGGTGTCGCAACCGATGCAGCACTGGCGGCTGCCATCATCGGCGAAAAAGATTTCGTACTCAACGACTACTCTGAAAAAAGCTTCGGGGGCAACGCGCCCGACCCTGACCTCGACCTGCGCCTTGAACTGCTGGCCGGTGGCACTCGTAATAGTACTCTGCGCCTCGACCGCAACGCCATCTGGCGCATTGAAAAAACACAAAAGCAGCTTCTAGACATTCTTAAACCCGCAGTTCGCAACATATCGGCCGGTCAAGCCGCCGGTCGCAACACCCGCGATCTGTTACACCGCGCCCTGCTGGCTGCGTTTCCTGACCGGGTCTGTATGCGGCGCGGTTCACCAGGGTCAACTGCCTACACGATCTGCAGCGGCCAGGGTCTCAATCTTGGGCAGAACGGTCTGCTTAAAGACCATGAATTCATTCTGGCCCTGAGAGTCGATGCCCGTCTGAGAGCCAGCACCAACGATGGCCGTGTCTTTCTCGGCTGCGCAGTTCGCGCCGAATGGCTAAAAGCCGGTGACGGCGCCCCCTGCCAGCCCACCCGCGAAATCTTTTTTAACTCTGCATCTCAGAAGGTCGCCGCCCGCGAACGCCTGTGGTATGGCAAACTCCTGCTCACTGACCGCGAAACCCAGATTCGAGAAAGCGAAGCCCCTGCTGCCGCAAAAGTACTTTGCGAAGCTGTGGCCGCCAGCCCCGGCCTCGCCTTCAATCTGCAAAACCCTGACAACATTGAGTTTTCAGGGCGGGTTGCCCTGCTGAAACGCAGCGCCGCAGGCCGAGACTTCCCTGCCATAGATAACGAGTGGCTGATGACGCAGGCAGAAGCACTGGCTGCCCATTGCCGCAGCTTCGCAGACATGCAGAAGCAAACGCTCGCCCAGCTTTATCTGCAGCAACTGACCTGGAACCGTCGCGAACAGTTCGAAAAGCTTGTTCCAGAACGGTTCGAAGTACCGTCAGGCAGCAGCATCAGAATTCAGTATCAGCCTGAAGGTCAGCCGGTTCTGGCGGTAAAAATTCAGGAACTCTTCGGCATGGCCGCTACTCCAGCCGTCTGCAACGGCGAACAGCCGTTACTGGTGCATCTGCTTTCTCCGGCCGGCCGGCCAGTGCAGATCACCGCTGATCTCGCCTCATTCTGGAAAACCGGCTACCGCCAGATGGTCGGCGAACTCAAGGGGCGCTACCCAAGACACCCATGGCCAGACGAACCCGATAAGGCAATCCCTTTCAGGGGCACAAAAAAACAGCTCGAACGCCACCTGAAGCAGTAGCCTGACGGGCTGGTTGCATTTAATCGTCATTTACCAAAAATCAGCAGGGGTCTGCTATAATTTCCCTGAAAGGTAAAGAGTAATGAAAACACAAAAAAAGCTGAATATCGCCCTGATAGCGCAGAACCGCGAGCGCGGATCTGCGCTATCGCGCCAGAGTTGAGCTGCGCTCAACTCTGGCGCGATATCCCCAAGAACAGGTTTATATCGCCATGGCACAGGTGTGTTTCCTCTTTCCCTGCGCTATGCGCCCCTCAATATGGTGACTCTCGCTGCATTGATTCCACCTGAACTGCGCGGCGAAATCAAGGTTTACGATGAAAGCGTCGAATACATCGACCCGACCAGAATAAAGGCTGATATCGTTGGCCTGACCGGAATCACCGGGGTTTCCATGCGTTCTTACGCTTATGCTGAATATTTCAGAAGACAGGGAGTGACGACGGTAATGGGGGGGCCGCATGCCACTTTAATGCCCGAAGAAGCCGCCAGACACGTAGATGCCGTTGTCATCGGGCACGCTTATGAAACCTGGCCGAAACTTCTCAACGATTATTGCGAAGGAAAGCTCAAGAAGTTTTATTACCCACCCGAAAAAATAGACTGGGCGTTGCTTCCAGACCCGCACCGCGAACTTTTTTCACACAAAAGTTTTATCACGACCAACAGCATTCAGGCTGTGTTTGGTTGCCCGCACCATTGTGAATTCTGTGTTACGCCGATTATCTGCAAGGGAAACTACGAACGCCGGCCAATTGAAGATGTCTTTAACGAAGTTTCCCGCATGCCAGGCCGGTATGTAACTTTTCTTGACCCCAGCCCGGTCGAAAATACCGAATATGCAACCGCCCTCTACCGCGCCCTTATACCCCTCAAAAAACGATGGGGAGGTCTCGCCACCACCAGAATCGTCGATCAACCCGAACTGCTCGACGCCATGCAGGCGAGCGGTTGTTTCGGCCTGTTGATCGGTTTTGAATCGCTCACTGCCAGTGGCAATTCTACCATTGGCAAAGGTTTCAACGACATCAGCAAATACAAGCGACTCATGCATGAACTGCATTCACGCAACATTTCAGTAATGGGCTGCTTTGTGCATGGCCTGGAGAGCGACAACTCAGAATGCTTCAAACGCACCCTCGATTTTATTTACGAAGCGAATGTTGATCTGCCGCGATTCACTGTCTGCACGCCCTTCCCAGGTACACCATTTTTCGAACGCCTCAAACAGGAAGGCAGGATTCTGACCGAAAACTGGACCCTCTACGACGCGCAGCACGTAGTTTTTCAGCCAAAATGTATGACGGTCGAAGAATTGCAGGAAGGGCACATCAATTGCTGGAACAGCGCTTACCGCCTGGCCAACATCTTCAAGCGACTGGCCGGTTCACGAACCTTTCTTGAATACACGATTCTTGCAAATATCGGATATCGCCTGTATTGCCGCGGCCACAGGCGGTTCCCGCACCGACGCATGGCTGAAGACTGGAAACTCAGCTGCTCAACCGCAGAAGACATTGCCAGAATTACACCGGCATATTGACCGGTTGCCGGTTTATCTCGGTTCTGGCGGTCAGTCGGTTACTCGGTGAATTCTTTGCCGATCATTACCAGGGTCTTGATAAAATTATAGCGCGCTGGATTGATTGATTTAAGGTAAGCCGGCGTCGAATAGTACATTACCGCTGCCTGCGTCATGTCAACGTAGGCATCGTAACTGGTCATGGTCTTGTCGAAGGTTGTTTTCCATTTGGTGGTTACTTCGGGGTGGAAATAGAGAAAACGCAGGGTCATTTCGCGCATCAGCGTCTGTTTAAAACGTTTGCCGCGTGCAGCGTCATCGAGAGCCGAGAACGAAGGCATGAACCATGAATTCTGGGTAATAAACACAAAGCCTTCAGATGAAAAAGCAGTCTCGGTATCGGTGGTCGGCACGTAGGCGATTGCTTCGGTGCAGGTCGAG
>DAOPYA010000125.1:0-12629 GCA_035352635.1 Candidatus Rifleibacterium sp. | reverse complement strand
CCATGACAGCCTGGTTGCCAAGAAAAACGATACAGAATGCCGCACCAAACGCTGCTCCGGGCGTGACCCCGAGAAAGCCCGGCTCAACGAGCGGGTTAGCAAAGATGGTCTGAAAAACGGTGCCGGCGGCCGCCAGAGTCATGCCCACCAGTGCTGCGGCAATTAAACGTGGCAGCCGCAGGTCGCAGAACAGGCGCCAGGCCATGCTATCGGTTTGCAGAAGCCTCGGCGACATGAAATATGGTTCGGGGTAACGGCCGAGAAACAGCGAAACAAAGAGCAGCAGAAGAAGCCCAATTCCGAGAAGCAGGATTGCGTGCGATTTAAGTGGTTTCAACATGCGGTTATAACCAGATCAGCCCCAAAAACTAAAGGTTGCCGTACAAAGCCGGCCGAATGATTTTATCGATTATACTATCATCAACGCCATAAAAATCTTTAAAGAATCTGCTGACTTCTGCATGCATGTCGAGCCCGCGAAAAAGTTCAGGGTGCATTCTGGCGGCCAGCCAGGTTAAACCCAGCACCCAGCGCGGGTCGGGTTGATCCCAGCTGAGAAGGTCGCCCGGAAAAGCCAGCAGATTGCCGTTTTTTACGGCACGCAAAGCCTGCCAGTGTTCGTCGGCCTTCAGATCGGCAACCACTTTGTCGGGGTTGGCAAAATAGGATACGATAAATATCTGATCGGCATCCCAGGCGGCGATTTGTTCGAAACCTGTTTTTGTCCAGCCCTGGCCCAGCTGGGTTCCTTCCCAGAGTGGGCGGCCGCCGGCCATTTTGACCAGAAGCGTCTGCATCCAGGCTGTGGGCGGCACATTGAAAGAGACCGAACCATTCTGTGGGTCGTAGTAAAGCAGCAGAACCCGCGGCTTTTTTGTTTCATCGAGACCTGCCAGAGCGTCGGCAATCAGATTCAATCGAGTATGTATAAGGTCGCCAAGGGTTTTGGCTCTGGCTTCCTGGCCGAGAAGGCGGCCAAGTATCGCAAGATCGCGGTCATACTGTTCTGGGGTTTCGAAATCGACACAGACGACCGGTATACCAAGAGACTCTAATGATCTGCCAAGGGTTTCGGCACTGGCTTTTTTCATCAGAACGACATCTGGCTTGCAGGCAGCGATCTGTTCAGGGCTGGGTTCACGCCCGAGCGAGGTTTTGTTCGGGTATTCAGGGTCGATTGCCGACAGAAAAGCATCCATTCCCTGACCGTCTTTGCCTTTGCCGACAATTTTTGCCCGGATATCCGGAAAAAGATAAACGGCGTCGAGAACCATGAATGAAGCTTTGCCGGTAATTAATATACGTTGCGGCAATCCTGGCAGTTTTACTTCCTGACCGCGCCCGTCAGTGATTAAAAGATTGCTTGATGTGCCAGAGTCGGCGTTAATTGTGGTTTCAGGTAGCGTGCCAACTTCTGTTGCGGCTGAACCTGTATCGGCAGCTTGTGCAGCAGCATGAATAAAAGTCAGCAATGCCAGAATCAGAGCCAGGCTGATCAGCCTTTTCGGCGCCGGGCCATAAATGAACGATGATCTGACTCTGCCTGATTTCAGTCGCTTTAAGCTCATCGGTTGATCCTCCTGATGGTTGGCATTTTCATATTTTTCAGACTTTATTATAGGTTGATGCCAAAGGATTGTCAACTTTACTCACAATTTAACACAACTAAAGCCTGTAAAAACGACAAAAAACACTACTTTGCGTGCAAAAAGTATTAAAGGGTTGCTTTGGTAGTGCTCGGGCCTGATGTATCTTCTGTGTAATCGTTTGCAAAGTATTATAAGTCAGGTTAAAACCAGCGATAAGCGCGATGAAACTTCAAAAATTAGAACATGACCTCTGATGAATACAAGAATTGCGAAGTCCTGCGAGCGGGCGGGTCTTCTCGCTTCGCAACTTCAATATAAAAATCTATGTTTTTGACCGATTATTGCTGGGCTGACAGGCCCCGCTGTCGAATCGGTGGAAAATTCTCAATGCGCTCTTATGTGTCATTGATCAGGCCTTCAGCAGTGCACGGGCCATGGTCATGGCTTCGTCGCGGGTTTTGATTTCGCCGCTGAACTGGGCTTCTTCAAGAGCCTCGAGAATTCGTCTGATTTCTGGGCCTGGCTTAATGCCGAGATGCTGCATTAAATCGTTGCCGTTTAAAAATGGGGGCATTTTAGGGCGTTTCAGTTGTTCATAAAACTCGGTCATGATCTGGAAAATGCCGGCAGTGAACTCACCCAGTTCGTTGTCGCTAAGAGAACCCAGCGCCGAGAAGCGGTCGGCAAGCGAGAGCAGTGCGATGCCAAGCCCATCGCGGCCGGTTTCAGAATAAAATCTGAACAGGCGCTTCTCATTGAGGCCCTGCTGAAGCATAACGCCGGGCCGCATGTGGTTTTTAACCAGTTTTTGCAGGTAGTGAATCTCGTTGAGCGAAAGCCGCAGCCGTTCGCCAATCTCGCGGGCAATTGTCGCGCCCTGCATCTCATGGCCATGAAAGATGGTACGGCGTGCTTCGGGGTCGTAGCGCTTGCACGGCGGCTTGCCAAGGTCGTGCAGCAGGCAGCCGAGTTTGAGATTTTGTGCAAAGGTGCGCGGGCCAGAAATTGTCTCGTTGAGATAAGCGTCGAAAGCCGGCCACCATTCGAAATTCTGGCCTTCGCGCAGCAGTTTTTCGAGATTCTGCAAGGCCAATAACGTATGTTCGAAAACATCGAGGTGATGCCACTCGTTTTGCTCAACGCCGTGGCAGGCGTGCAGTTGCGGCAAAACCACGGCCAGAATGCCGGTGGTATCCATGAGGCGCACCCAGCGGGTACTGTCGGCCACGCTGAGCACCTTAAAAAATTCGTCGCGGATGCGTTCCCCTGAAACACTTTTTAACAGCGGCGCCTGAGCGGTGACCATCGCGAGCAGACTGGTTGAAAATTCTGCGTCAAAAAGGGCACTGAACCTGAAAGCACGCATCAGTCGCAGCGGGTCGTCGGTGAAAAGCCGGTCAGAACTTGGCTCAATTCGTCTGGCAGCCAGGTGCTCGATGCCGCCGAGCGGGTCGTATAGCTCGATGCGACCATCAGCCAGTGCTTCGGCACCTGAACCGAAGAGCGGCGCGGCGATTGAATTGATCGTAAAATCTCGGGCACGCAGGTCTTCATCAATAGTCGGCGCTCTGAATTCAGATAAATCAAGGGTATAATGCCCATCGCCAACGACGTTCACCACCCGCACCACATGGCGTTCTTCGTCGAGCACCACAAACCCCGCACCAGTGGCCCGAGCGTAGTCGCGTGCCACGCCGATCGGGTTAAAACCGGTTGCGAGGTCGAGATCTGGCACGCTCGTTTTCCCGCGCAGCAGGTCGCGGATACTGCCGCCAACCAGCCAGACCTGACGTTGCTCAGAGGGTCGAAGAAACTGCAGAATCTCGCGCAGCATTTTAACCTCAAGGGCAGGCAGGTTAATGGTTTTCACAAAATTTCCTTAAAGGGTGGCGTAGAGCGAAGACGGGTCTGTTTGAAAAACGTAGGGGTTCAACATGTTGAACCCCTACGCAGATTATCACAACCAATATCGACCAGTTCGAATGACGATCATTCAGGTCTCTGGAAGAAATTGATATCGGGTTTGCGGGCTGCCGTGGCCTCGTCAAGTCTGCGCACCGGCGTGTTCAGGGGCGCGTTTTTGAGTCGGTCAGGGTTCGACGCGGCTTCGCGGGCGATCATTTCCATCGCTTCCATGAAGCAGTCGAGGGTACCCTTGCTTTCGGTTTCGGTGGGCTCGAACATCATTGATTCTTCAACAATCATCGGGAAATAAATGGTCGGAGCGTGGAACCCGAAATCAAGCAGGCGCTTGGCGACATCGAGGGTCTTGACGCCGTACTGCGCCAGGGTTTTTCCTGAAAGCACGAATTCGTGTTTGCAGAAGCGGTCGTAGGGCAGGTGATAGGTCTTTTTAAGCCGGGCCATCATGTAGTTGGCGTTGAGAACGGCGTAGGCGCTTGAATTCTTCAAGCCCTCGCTGCCGTTAACCATGATGTAGGCGGAGGCACGCACCAGCACGCCGAAGTTACCAATCGAGCCGAGAACCGGGCCGATAGATTCGCGGCACTTGGTCTGAATCTTGAATTTTTTGCCGTCATAAACAACCCGGGGGTTGGGCAGAAAGGCTTCAAGATGCTTTTTGACACCGACCGGGCCGGCACCCGGGCCGCCACCGCCGTGCGGGGTCGAGAAAGTTTTGTGCAGATTGATGTGAACCAGGTCAAAGCCCATGTCGCCGGGGCGGGTCCAGCCCATGATCGCGTTCAGGTTGGCGCCGTCATAGTAGAGAAGCCCGTCAACCGAGTGAATCAGGCTGGCCAGTTCACCGATGTTTTCGTCGAAGAGGCCGAGGGTGCTGGGGTTAGTGATCATCAGGCCCGCTACGTCAGGCGAAAGCTTGGCTTTGAGGTCATCGATATCGATGCTGCCGCGCTCGTTTGATTTAACGTTGATGACTTCATAGCCGACCATCGAGCACGAAGCCGGGTTGGTGCCGTGCCCGCTGTCTGGAATCATGATCTTGGTCTTGAGATTGCCTTTTTTCTTGTGATAGGCCTTGACGATCAGCAGACCAGTCATTTCGCCCTGGGCGCCGGCGGCGGGTTGCAGCGTCATGGCATCCATGCCCGTGACTTCGGCCAGAGAATCTTCAAGAGATTTAAGCATGGCCAGGGCGCCCTGAACGGTTTCTTCGGGCTGCTGCGGGTGCAGGTTGGCGAAACCAGGCAGTCGAGCCATGTTTTCGTTAACCTTCGGGTTATACTTCATAGTGCACGAACCCAGCGGGTAGAAACCGATATCGACGCTGTGATTCAGCCGCGACAGGCGGGTGAAGTGTCTGACGACTTCGAGTTCAGAGAGTGAGGGCAGCGGCATTTCACGGCGCAGAAAGCGAGCTGGAATATGATCAGCGGCATCGACCGCCGGAACATCGAGCACCGGCAGGGTGTAACCGCGGCGTCCGTCTTTGTGAAGATCAAAAATCAAGGGTTCAGCCATTGATAAACCCTCCTAGCAGGTTGCAATAGTTGTCGATTTCATCTTTGGTGCGTTTTTCGGTAACTGCGACCAGCACGCAATCTTTGAGGCTGGTGAACCAGGTATCGAGCGGAATGCCAGCAAAGACGCCTTTTTTAGCCATGCGGCCGAGCACCTTGCGGGCATTGGGAAACTTGATCACCATTTCGTGGAAAAAGCTGCCGGTGAACGGGAAAGTGACACCCTTAACCTTGGCCAGTTCGCGCTTCAGGTAATGTGCCTTCTGGAAGCAGTGATCAGCTACTTCCCTGATGCCGTCGCGACCCATGACACTCATGTAGATCGTGGCGTTCAGAGCCATCAGCGCCTGGTTCGAGCAGATGTTGCTGCTCGCCTTTTCGCGTCTGATGTGCTGTTCGCGTGCCTGAAGTGTCAGAACGAAGCCGATCTTGCCGTCGATGTCTTTGGTTCGACCGACAATGCGGCCGGGCATGCGGCGGAGCAGGGCTTTTTTGGCGGCGATAAACCCGAGATACGGCCCGCCGAAACTCAGCGGCATGCCGAGTGGCTGGCCTTCGCCGGTGACGATATCGGCGCCAAGCTTGCCCGGTGCTTCAATCAGGCCGAGGGCAATGGGGTTGGCGCTGACAATGCTGATAGCACCTGCATTGTGGGCTATTTCCGAGATGCGTTCGATGTCTTCAATATTGCCGAAGAAGTTCGGGTATTGCATGACGACGGCGGCAACCTTGTCGGTGATCAGTTCCTGCACCCGGGCAGGGTCAACGGCACCGTCTTCGAAGGGCACGGTGACGATATCGACGCCGAGAGCGCCGTTCAGGGTGGTGATTACCCGGCGGTATTCTGGGTTCACGGTCTGCAGAACCAGAACTTTTTGGCGTGAAGTCTGGGCGGTAGCCATGTTGATCGCTTCAACGTTGGCGGTAGCGCCTTCGTAGAGAGAAGCGTTCGACTGGTCCATGCCTGTCAGACCGCAAATCAGGCTCTGGTATTCGTAGATGCACTGCAGGGTGCCCTGCGAAACTTCGGGCTGATAGGGAGTGTAGGCAGTGAAGAAATCACCGCGCAGCAGCAGATGATCTATTACGGCCGGGATAATATGGTCGTAAGCGCCGCCGCCCAGGAAACAGACGTTCTTATCGACGGTTTCGTTGGTCTCGGCCAGTCGCGTAACCTTGCGGGTCATTTCGATTTCGCTCATGCCGGCGGGCAGGTTCAGTTCACCCTGCAGTCGCAGCTCGGGCGGTATTTCGGCGAAGAGGTCTTCGATGTTTTTAACACCGATGGCCCCCAGCATTTCCTGAAGTTCATCAGGAGTGGTGGGGATATAATTGGCCATAAACAGCTCCTGTTGGGTTTATTCGCAGATTTTCTTGTAGTCAGCTTCTGAGAGCAGTTTGTTGAATTCGGCGGGGTCGGCGATGCGCAGCTTGCAGATCCAGCCGGCGCCCATCGGTTCTTCGTTGACCAGAGCCGGGTTGTTTTCGAGGTTGCCGTTCACGTCAGTAACTTCGCCTGACAGCGGGGCAAAAAGATCAGAAACGGTTTTAACCGATTCGATGCTGCCGAACACGCTGCCGAATTTGAGTTTGGCACCCTTGGCCGGCAGTTCTACGAAAACGACATCGCCGAGCTGGTGCGCGGCGTAATCAGTGATGCCGATCGTGGCGATATCGCCTTCAAGTTTGGCCCATTCGTGTTCTTTGGTGAATTTGATACTCATATTTTCTCCTGTTCGGTCTTAAAATTTATAAAAGGGGAATTTTTCGCAGATGGCGTTGACTCTGGCTTTGACAGAGGCAAGGTTGGCTTCGTCTTCGGGTTTGGCGATCGCTTCGTCCATGAGGGAAGCAATCTGCTTCATGACATCGGGAGTCATGCCACGGGTAGTAACCGCCGGGGTGCCGACCCGCAGGCCAGAGGTAACGAACGGTGAAGCCGGGTCATTCGGAATCGTATTCTTGTTGACGGTGATGCCTGCATGATCGAGAGCCTTTTCGGCAGCCTTGCCGGTGATGTTCTTGTTACGCACATCGATCAGCATCAGGTGATTGTCTGTGCCGCCCGAAACCAGCCTGAACCCGCGTTCTTTAAGAGCAGCGGCGAGTGCCTGGGCGTTTTCGATGACGCGCTTCTGGTATTCTTTAAAGCCGGGTTCGAGAGCTTCCTTGAAGGCTACAGCCTTGGCGGCGATAACATGCATCAGCGGGCCACCCTGCAAACCTGGGAAAATCGCCTTGTCGAGTGCCTTGGCATATTTTTCTTTGCAGAGAACCAGACCACCGCGTGGGCCGCGCAAAGTCTTGTGGGTCGTTGAAGTCACGAAATCAGCGTAGGGAATCGGCGACGGGTGCAGGCCGGCAGCGACCAGGCCGGCGATGTGAGCCATGTCGACGCACATGACCGCTTCGACTTCGTCACAGACCTTGCGGATGCGTTCGAAGTCAATCTGGCGAGGGTAGGCAGAGGCGCCGACCATGATCATCTTGGGCTTATTTTCGTGGGCGAGACGTGCCAGAGCGTCGTAGTCGAGGGTTTCGGTATCATCAGTAACGCCGTATGGAACAGCCTTATACAGCAGACCGCTGAAGTTTACAGGGCTGCCGTGGGTCAGGTGCCCGCCGTTCTGCAGATTCATGCCAAGAAAGGTTTCGCCCGGCTTCATGACGACCTGGTAGACGGCCATATTGGCCTGGCTTCCAGAATGGGGCTGCACGTTGGCGTGTTCGGCGCCAAAAATCTTTTTAACGCGGTCGCGGGCAAGATCTTCGGCCTGATCGACGACTTCGCAGCCGCCGTAATAACGTTTTGCCGGGTAACCTTCGGCGTATTTATTGGTAAGCACCGAGCCAAGAGCTTCGAGAACTGCTTCAGAAACAAAGTTTTCTGAGGCGATCAGCTCAATCTGGCTCATCTGGCGTCTTTTTTCGCGGTCGATAATTGCGCTGATTTCGGGGTCGAACTGTTTCAGGGTCTGCATGGTCAACTCCTTGCTCTGCTGTAAAATGGGGTTTCGATAACGGTAGCGGGGTAGTTTTTGCCACGGATTTCAATGTCGAAGGTCGAACCGATGGCGCTGAGGGTCGGCGGCACGTAGCCGAGGCCGATGTTTTTCTGAAGGGTGGGGGCCATGGTGCCAGAGGTAACTTCGCCGACCTTTTTGCCGTCTTTAATGATCGGGTAACCGTGGCGGGGTGCCGGGCCTTTGCCAAGTTCAAAACCGACCAGGGTTTTGCTGACGCCCTGATCTTTCTGCTTCTTCAAAACATCACTGCCGGTGAAGGGGCCCTTGGCAAACTTTACGGTCCAGTTCAGGTTAGCTTCGATTGGCGTTGTAGAATCGTTAATGTCATTGCCATAAAGCATCAAACGAGCTTCGAGGCGCAGGGTATCGCGGGCGCCAAGGCCGATGGGCCTGATGCCAAGTTCTTTGCCGGCTTCCATCAGGGCGTTCCAGAGTTTTTCTGACTGGTCGGCCGGGTAATAAAGTTCAAAACCGTCTTCACCTGTGTAACCGGTGCGGCTGATGATCGCGTTGATGCCGCTGACAGTGCCGGTGGTGAACCAGTAAAACTTGATCGGTTTGAGGCGCTGGCGGGTCAATTTCTGCAGAATGGCTTCGGCATTCGGCCCCTGAATAGCAATCAGGCCAGTTTTGGCTGATTCATCGACGAGCTTGACATCGCCGGTCAGCTGGCTTTTGATCCAGTCGAAATCTTTCTGGCTGTTGCTGGCATTAACGACCAGCATGTATTTTTCGGCGTTAAAACGGTAGATCAGCAGGTCGTCAACGATCGTTCCGTCGGGGCGGCACATCGGGGTATAGGCAATCTGGCGGTCTGAGAGGGCTTCTGAGTCCTGACAGCAGATTTTCTGAATGTTCTTGAGGGCGTCGGGGCCAGTCAGCCAGAATTCGCCCATGTGAAACAGGTCGAACAGGCCGCTGTTGCTGCGAACTGCGTTGTGTTCCTCGATGATCGAATTGTACTGAACCGGCATATACCAGCCGGCGAAATCTACCATCCTGGCACCGGCTTTTTCATGAACCGAACACAATGGGGTCTTATTCATCATTCTCTCCTTGCTGTATTTACGAAAGCCCGGTAATATTACCGTTTTCGTCAACGTCGATGTGTTGAGCCGAGGGTTCTTTGGGCAGCCCGGGCATGGTCATGATCTCGCCGGCGATGGCGACAACAAAACCGGCCCCGGCGCTCAGACGCGCCTCGCGGATAATGACCTCAAAATCACGCGGCCGGCCGAGCAGGTTGGCCTGGTCAGACAGCGACGACTGGGTCTTGGCGATACAGACCGGCACTTTGCGGTAACCGATCTTTTCAAAAGTATCGAGGGCATCTTTGGCTTTTTTAAGAATGGTCACGCCCTTGGCGCCGTAGCAGCAGCGGGCGATCACGTTTATTTTTTCGATGAGCGGCATTTCGATGGGGTAGAGGAAATCGAATTCGTTGGCCTGCGTCGCTATCGTCTTTTCAAGCATTTCTGCCAGTTCGATGCCTCCGGCCGGGCCTTGCCCGTAAATGTCGGCCACAACCGCACCGACACCCATGGCCCGCACCGCATCGACCACGAACTGCAGTTCAGCCACAGTATCGCTGCCAAAGCGATTCACCGCCACCACACAGGGAACACCGAAATGCCGAACGTTTTCGATATGCTTGACCAGATTGTCAAAGCCCTTCTGCAACGCCGCCAGGTTCTCAACGTCGAGTTGAGCCTTTGGCACTCCGCCATGCATTTTCAGCGCCCTGACCGTGGCGACAATCACGGCGGCAGCAGGTTTAAGACCGCCGAACCGACATTTGATATCAAAGAATTTTTCGGCGCCCAGTTCGGTGGCAAAACCGGCCTCGGTGATTACCAGATCGGCCAGTTTAAGAGCCATTTTGGTGGCCACCATGCTGTTGCAGCCGTGGGCGATATTGGCAAAAGGCCCGCCATGCACAAAAACTGGCGTTGAATAGCGCGTCTGCACAAGGTTCGGCTTCATCGCTTCTTTGAGAATAGCGCACATGGCACCCTCAGCCTTCAACTGCCGGGCATAGATGGGCGCTCCGTCAAGATTGAACGAAACGATAATACTGCCGAGACGTTGTTTGAGATCGTTGAGATCATCGGCCAGGCAAAGCGCTGCCATAACTTCAGATGCGGCGGTAATATCAAAACCGGTTTCGCGTGGCACGCCATGTGCCGGGCCACCCAGACCGGTAACAATATTGCGCAGACTGCGGTCGTTCATGTCGATAACCCGTTTGAAAGGGGTCGATTTCGGGTCGATGCGCAGCTCGTTTCCGTGCTGAATGTGATTGGCGACCAGGGCGGTCAGAAGATTGTGCGCGGCGGTAACCGCATGAATGTCACCATTGAAGTGCAGGTTGATTTGATCCATGGGGACAAGCTGGCTTTTGCCACCACCGGTCGCCCCGCCTTTTACACCAAAAACCGGGCCCATCGAAGGCTCGCGCAGGCAGAGCATTGACTTGCGCCCCATGGCCCTGAAGGTATCGGCCAGCCCGATGCAGGTGGTTGTTTTGCCTTCACCGGCAGGGGTCGGCGTCATCGCCGTGACCAGAATCAGCTTGCCATCTGGTTTGTCGGCTAACCGGCGCCGTGTGGAAAAGCTGATTTTGGCTTTGTAACGGCCATAAGGTTCGATTTCTTCGGGCAACAGACCAAGCTCAGCGCCTACCTCTTCGATAAGCCTGATTTCTTCGTTGTTCTTGATATCAGGTTTTGTGCTCGACTTTTTCATGCCCTGAACTCACTCATGATTGAGAAAATATTCCATCATGGCGTTGAGACCCGCGCCAGTCTGCTTGAGGTAACCCTTTTTCTTGAGAATCATTTCTAATAGAGCCAGGGTGCCGAGCAGATCGCGTTCGCCGATCGCGCCGATCGTGGTAATGCGCAGCAGGGTCGCTGCGAACTGTTCTTGCCCGCCGGCGATGAGAATGCCGTATTTATTGCGCATTTCAGCGACAATTTCTTTCGGGGCGATGCCCTCGGGGGCGTAGAAAACGGTCAAAACATTAGAGGTCGCCTTCTCTTCAGTAAAAAGCTTTATGCCGAGAGCTTTGAGACCGGCACGCAGCCCGCCGGCCAGTTTCCCGTAATGCTTAATGCAGTTGTCGAGGCCGACGCGGTCGATCTTGCGCAAGGCTTCCTGAAGCGAAAACATGACGTTGATGGCAGGTGTCCAGGGGTAGGCTGGGATCGGCAGTTCCTGATCGCGCTTGTAGAGCTTGAGATCGAAATAATAGCCATGGCATCTGACGGTTTCGACCTTTTTCCAGGCCCGGTCAGACAGGGCGACCATGCCAACGCCTGGAGGCGCCAGAAAACCTTTTTGCGAGGCTGAAACGGTAACATCGACGTGCCATTCATCCATTTTGTAGGGCAGGGCGCCGAGGCCCGAAACGCCGTCAACAATGAGGATTTTTCCCTTGTCTTTGAGAAAATTGCCGATCGCCTTGATGTCGTTGCAGATGCCGGTTGAGGTCTCGTTGAAAGTAACGGTAACCCCTGAAATTTCGGGGTGCTTCTTCAGGGCTTCGTCGATCTGATCGACGGTGACCGCCTTGCCGTCGTCACATTTGAGGGCGACGGTTTTAAGTCTGAAGGCTTCGCAAATCTGGGTGAAACGCACCCCGAAAACGCCTGTCTGCACGTTCAGAACGGTTTCGCCTTCGTTAAAAAGGTTGGCGATAGCGGTTTCCATGCCGCCGGTGCCCGAAGAAGTGGTCAGGTAGAGGTGCTGGTTGGTTCCGAAGAATTTTTTGAGAAGATCGACACATTCTTTGTAGATCGGGGCAAAATCATTGGTGCGGTGGTGGCGCAGTTGTCTGGCACCGGCCAGCAGCACTTCTGAATCAAGATGAACAGGACCCGGGGTCATCAACATTGTGTCAAGCAGTTCCACGTCTAATTCTCCATTCAATTCCTTGTTGTATTTATCGTCTACTCCGTGGCCCCCGGTCTGACCGGTCTGGCAGCGAAGCGTTTTACGGAAATTTCTGCCGCGACTTGAGAGTGTTGGCGAGCAGCATGGCAATGGTCATCGGCCCGACCCCGCCCGGAACAGGCGTGATGTAAGAGGCTCGTTTTGCGGCTTCTGAATACTCAACGTCGCCAACCAGGCGGTAACCACGGGCTGTTGAAGAGTCATCGACTGAATTGGTGCCGACATCGATGACTACCGCACCTTCCTTGATCCAGGTGCCTTTGACGAATTCAGGCTTGCCGATACCGGCCACGACCAGGTCGGCCTGGCTGCAAAGCTTTGCCAGTTCACGGGTTCGCGAGTGGGCAATGGTAACCGTGGCATTCGCATTGGTCAGCAGGGCGGCCATCGGCTTGCCAACAATGTTCGAACGGCCGATCACCAGGGCATTTTTTCCCTCGATCTGAATCTGGTGGCGCTTCAGCATTTCCATGACACCGAGGGGCGTGCACGGAACGAAAGTATCGACGCCCAGGTAGAGGTAACCGACATTAGTGGGGTGAAAGCCATCGACGTCTTTGCGCGGATCAATAGCCTGCAGGGCGGCGAATTCGTCGAGGTGCTTCGGCAGGGGCAGTTGC
>DAOPYA010000124.1:0-12641 GCA_035352635.1 Candidatus Rifleibacterium sp. | reverse complement strand
GTTTTTCTATACAGCTGACTGTGCCGAAAATCTGCGGGCCGCGGTTGCCTGGGCAAAGCAACAGGGCATGCCCCTGTTTATTCTCGGCGGTGGCTCTAACCTGGTGGTTTCTGACTCCGGGCTTGACGGTCTGGTAGTGCACAACAAATGCATGGAAGTTAATCAGGTCGATCTTAAAACCCGCCAGATTCACCTTTCTACGGGTTACGATTTTGAATATCTGGTAAATCTTGCGCAGCGCAGCGGTCTGAGTGGCGTTGAATCCTTTGCCGGCATTCCTGGCAGCGTTGGTGGTGCCATTTACGGCAACGCCGGCGCCTACGGAAAATGCATCGCCGATGTTCTCGTCGAAGCTCAACTCTTGTGCCCTGATGGCAACATCATCACAGCTCGCAACTCATTCTTCGGTTTTGATTACCGAACCAGCCGCCTGAAAACTGAGCCCTATGTCATACTGAGTGCCAGTTTTCAGCTGCAAGCCGGCGACCAGACTGAGATAAAGGCGAAAATGGATGACATAATCACGCAACGGCACAGCAAGCACCCGTCATACGAGATCGGTTGCGCCGGCTCATTCTTCAAGAATCTGCCGCCGCTCCCCGGCGAAGACCGACGCCGAGCCGCCGGCAGTGTATTAGAGCAGGTCGGTGCCAAAAAAATGTCATGCGGCGGTGCGTCGGTATTTGAAAAGCACGCCAACTTCATCATCAACACCGGCAACGCCACCGCTGCTGACGTTAAACACCTCGCCTCAATGCTCAAAGAAAAAGTTCTGCACGATTTCGGCATCGAACTGACCGAAGAAGTGCTCTATGTAGGCCGCTGACCCTCTGCAGAACGTCTGAAACAAAGCTTAAGTTTCGAATTTTAAAAAAAATATTTTTTTCAGAATTACCAAAACCCTGGCAAAATTTCGCCAGAGTATCTTCGACTTAGAATCTTAGCTAGCCTGAATCAACACAAGGCCGCACCAGACAACAAGTTTCCTTAGCCCAAGCTTGTATATTTAAGATCAGGCTAAGTACTAAGAGTATTCCGGAATGACTTCTCCAAAAAATAATAGAAAAATGATGCTAACCCATACGAAAATGCATAATTCACCACGAGGCCGAGCATAGAATGCTGCAGAGAATCAGGAATATCTTCAAGAAACAGACATTCCAGAATTTCAGCCTATATTTCTTTTTAACTCTGATTCAAAAGGCTTTCTCATTTCTTCTAATTCCGGTTTATTTGTATTTTCTTTCAGTTGAAGATTATGGCATTCTTGCTATAACCAACGCTATTGCCACTATAGTTCCAATGCTTTTTTTCTTGAGTTTACATGAAAAAATCTATTTCGATGCTATTTCCAAGCCTGAAGATTTTTCTTTACGAGTATCCACGCTGATAATTTCAGGCTTTTTTATAAGCATTGCAGTAGTAGTCCTGCAAATTTTACTCTTACCCTTTGCAGATTCACTTTCGCTGTGGGGCATTCCATTTTACCCGCATCTTTTTCTGAGCATGATTACAGGCATTGGAAGTTTCTTCATTGCTTTATTCACGAACATTTTAAAGGGTGAAAACAATGCCTCAAAAGTAACATTATTCTCAATCAGCCATTTTGCTTTTACAACATTGCTTTCACTATATCTTTTAGTGATAAAACACTTGTCAGTATTAAGCTTCCTGCTTGCATATTCCTTTGGTAATGCCATTTTTTCAGCGATTATAATCTTTTTGTTACTGCGAAAACATGGTTACTCATTTTCTAGAAACATAATTCTTGAAATGGTCAGGTTTTCGCTTCCGTTAATTCCCCATAATATGGCTCACTGGCTGAAGGCATCCATTGATAAAATCTGGACAACCACATATCTAGGATTGCGGGAAGCCGGGTTTCTTCAACTGACTACGCAAATCGTCTCAGTATTAACATTCGCAGTTGAAGCATTTATTTCAACCAATAACCCCAGGTTCATCAACCTTCTGGACAATAGATCCCCATCTAATAGAATTGTTGTAATGCTTCCCGTATCCGTTTTTTTTCTCTTGATTCCATCGCTTTTCATAGCCTTTTTTTCCAAGGAAATGCTCATATTAATTGCTAAGCCACAATTTACCGATGCCGGTCCCCTTTTTCCATTTTTTATAGTTTCTATTCTTTTTCATCTGATTTATTGCAATACCGTTCCTCTTCTTTTCAGAATCGGAAGCACCGCCAGCATCGGAAAAATAACTCTTGTTTCGACAGCCATATCATCAGCATTCAGCTTTATCCTCATCTCAAACTTCGGTTTGATTGGCGCTGGCATTTCGAACATTCTGCACACATTACTCATGGCTGTTCTGGTTTTCATAACATGCCAGAAGCGTTATAATCTGCCATGGAAGTTAAAAAGAACAGCCATGTTGAGCTTTCTGCCACTGATAGCAACTGTCACCCTGTTTTTGCTACCTGAAGCAAGTATTTTTATCCGCCTGACGATTGTTTTATTGCTCCTGGCAACCGCTTTTTTCACTTGCCGAAACGATCTGAAACAATTATTGGAGTAAATAATGGACTGCATATGTTGCCATTCCCAGACCATAAGCCTTCCTGTTAAAGATGAATTCCATGGTTTATCTTTACAAAAATGCCTGCGCTGCCATCACATACAATTAGCAAGAATTCCGACTCAATCAGCACTTAATGAATATTACGAGAAGAGTTACTCAACAACGAGAAAATCATTCTTAAACGAGATATATCTGAGAGTTATGAAAGAGCGTGCCAGGGCACAAAAGCGATATATTATAAATAATGTTGAGATCGATTCCAGGCACCAAATTCACGACATCGGCTGTGGTTACGGTTTTTTGCTGGAAGCATTGAATCTGGACTGCCAGATCTCTGGATACGATTATGATCCTGAAGCCATAAGCTTCTGTCAAAAAAAGGGTTTAAAGGCATATTCCTCGCATGACTTCGATCCGGCTAAAACCTTGGGCAACCATTTCATGGCAATTTTAAGCCATTCCCTGGAGCACATGCCAAATCCTTCTGAAAGTCTACAAAATCTACTCAACAAATATCAATATGTATTCATTGAGATCCCTTCATACGGGTCTGCCCACCCTTCAGCTCTGCAAACCAATGAAGGGCATATACATTTCTTTTGCCTGAGAAGTCTACGGGCAATGCTTGAGCAACTTCCCTGCAGGATTGTCCACATCGGGTCTTACGGTCCCAAAAAAACTTTTTTTCTTCATCCATTGTTTTCATTTCTTCGAAGGATTTGGCATTATGTAGATTCAGAATACTATTTTAACCAGTATGAAAAGCAACAGAGAGCTGACAACGGAATCTGGCTCCGTTGCATTATCCAAAGCAATCAATCGAGCATTGAAAGAGAATTAATGCAACCTTCCCAACCGACCGATATCGACTGATGTCAATTTCACAAGCAATATTACTTGCTTCAACGCCAACACTAATGGGGTGCCATGAATATTAAGCAGCTGCTCAAAGAACTATGTGGAATTTTGAGGAGATTTTTTTTCGGAGTGTCTGATAACTCATTTCTCAAATATCACAATGTCTTTGACCATTTAGCAGAGTTGAAAAGTGCCCTGATTCAACTCAATCGGGAGGGTAAAACCCGAATACTCGATGTTGGGGGTGCTGATGGTGCTTTTCTTAAATCTATTATTGCCGATTGCGGCGATCAGCTCAAAGCAAACTTCGTAATCGAAGTGCTCGATCTGGAAATTGACGGCAGCAGCAATCCCACAGACGTTCTTATCAGGCAGGGAGACATCTGCTCCGCTGCTTTAAAAGAGCATTTCACCGAAAAATACGATTGCATTTTCACCTATAATGCAATGGAACATTTCCATGACCCCATAAGCGCTGCGGACAATATGTGTTCGCTGTTGCGTCCTGGTGGTCATATTCTGTGTTCAACAGTTTTCAGCTGGCGATTTCATCCGGTTCCAAATGATTATTTCAGGTATACAGATCAGGCTTTGGAATACCTTTTCAGTAAACGCAACGGGTTGAAGCTATTAAAATGCGGTTACGATTTGAGCAGAAGAAGGGAAAATATTACCGGAGGATATTTTGCCGACAAAGATATCCCGCCGGGGGATTACCTTGGCGGCTTTAGAGAAAACTGGATCGTAACCTACATTGGTTGTAAGCCTGGTTCCTGAATTAATATCTGGACGACACAGATGCCAATCTCGCAAGAGAATTACTTATGAAGGCAGTGCATATTTGACAATTCCCGGCAATTACTGCTAGGATATGGCCGTTTCCCAAGGATAATTCTGATCCTGAAGCAAATTTTCTGGAGGCATGCATGAATGTCATTGCGATAATTCCGGCTAGAGGGGGCTCCAAAGGGATTCCAAGAAAAAATCTCGTTTCACTTGCCGGAAAGCCTCTCATTGCCCATTCAATTCTGCATGCTCAGCAATCCAGCCTTATTCAGCGAGTAATAGTCTCAAGCGAAGATGAAGAGATTCTTGAAACAGCCAGGGCCTTCGGTGCGGAAACTCCTTTTGTCAGGCCCAAAGCATTGGCGGAAGACCATGTTCTGGACTTGCCGGTTTTTCAACACGCTCTGCATTGGCTGAAGGAACACGAACACTATCAGCCGGATATTGTAGTGCACCTTAGGCCAACTGCTCCATTCAGAAAAGATGGATGGATTGATGAAGCGATAACATCACTAGAAAGCAATCCAGATGCTGATTCCATACGGTCTGTTTCAAAACCGGATAAACATCCTTATAGAATGTTTACGATCAAACCAGATGGATTTCTTCATCCTATAATGCAGCATGAGCACCCAATGCCCTATCTGTTGCGTCGCCAGGATCTACCAGATGTTTACTTTTACAATTGTGTCATCGATGTTACAAGATATCAGACAATCATCGAAAAGGATTCAATGACCGGAGACAAAATTTTTCCATACGTCATGAACCCTGACGAGGTCTGGGACATCGATTCTCTTCAAGATTTGGAAATTGGTAAAATTCTATTTTCAGGACTTCTAAAATGAGAATACTGGTTATTGGCGCCGGGATGTACGTCACCGGAAGATTTCAAACCGGCTCAGGAACTATTCTAGCCTCATTAATTGAAGCTTCAAAATTCGTGCACATTGAAAAAGTTGTTATTGTCGCCAGAAACATGGCAAATGAGAAGATTGTTGCTGAGCGCAGCAAAGAGCTCAACAGTCTTCTGAGGGCAAACCTGCCCGTTACCTACAAAGCACTGCCAGAAGACTTTGAACAGAGTCTGCGAAAGGAAATCGCGGAAAATGGGTATGACGCGGCGATAATCTCAGTACCAGACCATCTTCACTTTTTGCATGCAAGCATTGCCCTTGAGCTCGGGCTTCACATCCTGGTAGTCAAGCCTCTGGTTCCAACCCTTATGGAAGCAAAAAGTTTAGAGACACTGCGAAAACAGAAAAACCTGCATGCCATGGTCGAATTCCACAAAAGATTCGATGAAACCAATCTCTGGATAAAAAAATACCTTTCCAATAACGAACTTGGTAAGTTGCTGTTCATAGATGTTGACTACAGTCAGAAAGTATCGATACCGACAGAAATATTTCGCTCCTGGGTAGAAAAAACCAATATTTTTCAATACCTTGGTGTGCATTATGTAGACCTTATATATTTTGTTACCGGCTTTTTACCGACCCGAGCGATGGCAATCGGTACTTCTGGGAAATTGAAAAAGCTGGGAATCAATAACTACGATTCGGTCCACGCTGAGGTTGTCTGGCAGAAACCCAATGATCCGAATGACTCTTTCGTTTCGCACTTTTCGATAGGATGGGTTGATCCGATCAGTACAACCGCACTTTCAGACCAGAAATATCTGTTAGTAGGTGAAAAGGGTCGAATTGAATGTGATCAGAAGGATCGCGGACTCAGAATAGTGAATGAAAATACCGGCCCGCTAACCATTAACCCCTATTTTTCCGAAATGCTTCCAGATCGTGATGGCAACCTGAGTTTTGGAGGCTATGGTTACCGAAGTATAGAATGTTTCCTGAAAGATGTCAGTGATATCCTGAACGGCAGGAAAACCGCGCAAGAATTTGACAATATACGCCCATCAATTAAACAATCTTTCGTTTCGACACGAGTTGTTGAAGCAGTAAATGAAAGCCTGGCAAACGATTCCAGCTGGAGCACAATAAATGATATTTTTGAATAGCGAACCTGCCCGGAAACTGGTAATTGAAACCTTAAACAATGCCGGACATGTCGAAGAGGGTTCGAAGCATGTTGCAGATTCCCTCATTAGCACATCTCTTCGGGGAGTGGACTCGCACGGCCTTAATTTGTTTCCGCATTATATCAGAGCATTAGCGGCGAAGAGAGTCAACGCTTCGCCGAAGTTTAAAATTGTCAAAACCGCTGAGTCTGTTATTCAGTTCGATGCCGACCATGCCTTTGGCCATTATTGCGGAGCGAAAGCTATGCAGGAAGCAATTTTGACTGCCAGAAAAACAGGAGTTGGGATTGCTTCGGTAAGAAATTCGACACATTTTGGTGCAGCCGCCTACTTTGGCTTGATGGCAGCAGAAAATGGTCTTATCGGCCTTGCTTTTACCAATGCCGATGCTCTTGTAAAAGTACATGGGTCCAAGGAACCTTTTTTCGGGACCAATCCAATTTGTTTTACAGCTCCCCTGGCAAACGAAGGACCATTCTGTCTGGATATGGCCACTTCCAGGATTGCCTGGAACAAAGTTGTCTTATATCGCAAAAGCAAAAAAGTGCTGGAAAAAGATTGGGCTTATAACAAAGAGGGTGAAATGGTTCTTTCCCCTGACGAAGCCTCAACCCTCAACCCAATTGGCGATTATAAGGGTTACGGGCTTGGCTTCGTCATCGATATTTTGTGCGGTATTCTCGCGGAAGGGCCGGTAGGAAAAGAAATCCTGCCAATGTACCGTGCCCCAATTGAAGCCCGGCGAAAAATCGGTCATTTTTTTGCTGCAATTAATATCGAAGCCTTTACAGGGATACAGAATTTCAAAACCCGGATGCAGGGAATTGTTGATCAACTTAGACACCTCCAGCCAATTAGCTCATCAAATCCGGTTCTGGTAGCTGGAGACCCTGAAAAACACAGCGAAGAGAAAAGAAAGATTAATGGAATCCCGATGGAAGACGAAATGTTCCAGGAATTCCTGCAGATTAACCAGAAATTCCAGAGTGCTGTCCTAAGGCATGAATGAATTAATAGATGTCGTTAATTTCAATTCTGATGCTTCATGCCTCAGATCAGAAGACTGGATAACTGCAATTTCCGGGGGCAAATCTGCGTATTTTTACCAGTGGCTTCAGTTATATGTATCCAGACAAAAAAAGATTTCACTGGGCCTGACTGGAGCATCTGTTGCAGACATTGCGTATTTCAACCCCGAAGCCATAGAACTTCTGCAAAACCACCTGGATATTTTTGAGATAGTTCTTCGCCCATTTGCACACGATTTAGCGGTTCTGCGACTGCCCGAAGGATTTCTTTTGAACTTTCACCTTGGCAGAAAAATACTCAATAAGCATTTCACAAAGGTCACCGACTTCTACCTTCCGCCAGAATTCATGCTAACATCAGAACAAATATGGCTTCTTAAAAACGAGGGCGTTAAAGGAACCTTTGTTCAATCGGGAAGACTGGACATACAATTTTCTGAAAGAATTCCATCGCAACCATATCATGTAAAAGGCATAAATGAATCTTCGCTCCAGTGCATTCCGTTCAATAGAAATCTGACTCTTGCTTATTTAAAGTCTCTGGCTCTCTATAACGCTGAAGAATGGAACAATATACTTTCGGAGAAGTCGCCGCGAACATTTTTTTCCTGGAGGGACGGAGAATCATTCCTGCTCTTTCCAAACGGCCTCGAAAGAGAAAAGAACTGGCTGGATCGAGAATCCAAAAGCATCGAACGCTCTAAGTTGAATGAAAACAACATGCCTTTTGCCCCTTCAGATTCTTTTCCACATCCATTTTTTCAAACTTACCCCCCCCACCCCCTCTCTGGATGGCTCAGGGAATTAAAACTTATGGGATTTTTGAACCGGATTTCAAATATTGAAAAGCTTGCTTCTGAGTTTGAAGACTGGCAACTCGTTTTATGGCTGGAACTAATAAAATCAGATATTTTTTCTTCAGTGGAAAAGCAATCTCCAAATATCCAGATTCTTGAAAATGTTCATGACAAGGCGACCAAGCTTTACACAATTCATCGCAGCGAAAAGGTTCTTGAAGCAGAAGAAATTTTATATCTTCTGACTTCAGTGCCCAAGGTCGAAATTGAATCCCTGCTTAGCAGCCATAAATGTGCTTTTGCAAAGAAAATAATTGCCCGAAGACAAGCAATTCGCAGCATGCTTAAATAAAAAATTAAAATGAAATTCTACGATTCCCTGTTCGTAATTAACCAAAACAATAGTATTGAAAATATTGCAGAAATCATTAACCAGCAAAGCTTTCAGACAGTTCTCATTCTTTCCACAAACCATCTTTTTTCATTTGAAAAATTCCTGCTAACAAGCCTGACCCGTTGCCAATACGATTTCAAAATTTTTTCTGATTATATAAGCGACGAAGCAATGGAAACTTGTGACAATGCTGCAACAGAAGAGCTGCAAAAGGAGCTGCCTGCAGCGGGCAAAGTTCAATACGCACAGCTCTTCATGAATTTATCCATGAGGAATAAGAATCGTATTGTTCTGGAAAACCTTCGAAAAACCTGCCTGATTGGGAAAGTATTCTTTTCTTCCAAACTCGGAATTTTTCCAGATGTCTGGCAAAAAAACGGCACATGGCTTAGCAAACCTGAAAAAAGAATGATTCTTCGTTTTAATCCTTATTCCTGGTTTAAACAAAAGCTTTCCCCCCAAAAGTATTTCCGGCAGATGGAAGTCCATATTTTTGAAAGAGATAATGAAAAGCTCTTTTTTTTCTGTCCTTTGAAAAGACTTGAGTTTGCTTCGGATATTACATTTGAAAAACAAATTTTCAGACCGATCAGCTATCTTAGATGGCCCAATATTTCATTTGAAGCATGCATCGATAATTTCATCGAAAAGAACGCATCCCCCGGAAAAGAGAGTATTTTCTGCACAACAATTCATGGTTATGACATTAGATTTGCGAATGTCAGGCATCCTATCCGGATTTTTGTTGACGGCTTTCACCCATCCAATTACCCACGTTCCTACATCGACGTGTATCCAAATGCAACTTTTGTTACCAGGGATTTAATAAGTTTGCGATGGTTCAAGCAATTTGGCAAAAAAGTTTCTACAGATTGCAACTATCTGAAATTGCCGTGCTTTCGTATTCCAGCCTTCGATTTTTCGTTGCGAAAAGTTTACCTCCTGCTCAATCATGCCGGGGATTGGTCGGCACTGATTAACCGGTCTGATACCGACCTTCTTATAGAAACGTTTGCCAGGGCTGCTGCTGAGTTTTCTGATCAAAAATTTGTAATAAGGCTACATCCCACCATGGATCATGTGGATCATGAAGGACTTAATGCTTCGAGCCGACTTCACGCTTTCGTCGCTGCAACCAGATTACCAAACCTATACATTTCCCAAAAAACACTCGAACAAGACCTCCTCGATGCAGACCTGATAATTTCTGAATACTCAAAAACAATTATTGACGCCTTCTCACAAGGAAAGATTGCACTGATCTGCAATCTTACCAAAAGACGATCTTTTATGAAGGATTACGAAGAATTTGGTTTTCCTTGTTGCGAGAGCTTCGAACAGATCACAGATTTCATCAATAGAGCAATTAGAACACCGGAAGCCATTGTAACTACAATGCGCATGGCTACCTCAAAATATAACCAATGGTTGAATTCAAGCCTGAAATCTTAATGAAAAATCGCTGGGCGGAATAGAAAGAACAGGATCTTCGTTGCAAACGCTTTTTCGAAAACAAGGTTCCCTTATCAAGGCCAGAACTTCATAAGCGCTGAAGATAAGAACAAGATTAAACACGGCCCCGGCTATGCACGGGACCGCGTTGATGAAGTCTCGCTTACTTAACGGCATCGGCAAACATTTTTGGCATCTGCTGTTCGTAATCGTTAAGCATACCGCCGGCAACGCCTGAGAGGCCGATCAGGGCGAAAAGGTTTGGCAGAGCCATCAGGCCGTTGGCGAGGTCAGACAGGCCCCAGACAATTTCAAGAGGCACGGCTGCCCCCACCGGAATCAGCATTACGTAAACCAGCCGGTAAGCGAATACCGCTTTTTTAGCGCGCGCCGGGTTCTTGTCAAAAAGATAGCGCACTGAACGGTCACCGTAGTAACTCCAGCCGACCAGGGTTGTGAAGGTAAAGAAAACCAGGCCTATATTGACGATATGATGACCCCAGGCAACATTATGCTGGTAGGCGGCTGCGGCAAGGCCGGCACCCTTCAGCCCTGTAAACAGCGCCGCGTCGGCCGGGTTAAAATAGCCGCTGGTAATGATAACCAGTGCGGTCATGGTGCAGATAACGATAGTGTCGATGAATGGCTCGAGCAGTGCGACGATACCTTCGCGTATCGGAACTGAGGTTTTGGCGGCAGCATGGGCGATCGGGGCTGAACCAAGACCGGCTTCGTTCGAAAACAGGCCACGGGCGACGCCCCAGCGCATAGCCTGGGCAACGCTGAAACCAAGAACCCCACCAGTGGCTTCTTTCCAGCCAAAAGCCGATTTAATAATCAGTTCAAGAGCCGGAATCAGGTTAGCACGTTGAATAAATAAGATGTAAATTGATGCAAGAACGTAGGCCAATGCCATAAACGGCACGACTTTGTCAGCAAAACTGCCAATGCGTTTGATGCCGCCCAGAATGACAGCGCCAACCAGAATGGCGATAAAAATACCGATAACAAACTTAACCGGGTCAGTGCCTTCGGTGACCGGGCCGGCAGCCAGGCCCGCCTGGGTCAGATAGTTATGCAGGGGGCCGGCAACTGAATTGGCCTGAACCATGTTGCCGATGCCAAACGAGGCAACAAAGGTAAAAATAGCAAAAAGCACTCCCAGCCATGGCATCTTCATGCCATCGCGCAGATAATACATCGGGCCACCCGCAACTTCGCCATCGGCGTCGATTGACCTGAATTTCATGGCCAGTGAACAGCAGGTGAATTTGGTGCACATGCCGATAAAGGCGCTGACCCACATCCAGAATACCGCGCCCGGCCCGCCGCTTGCGATGGCTGTCGCTACGCCAGCGATGTTACCGGTGCCTACCGTTGAAGCAAGAGCTGTTGACAAGGCCTGAAAATGGGTTATTTCACCGGCATCATCGTGTTTATCCCACTTGCCGGAAACCAGTGCCAAAGCGTGGCTAAACAGGCGAATCTGCACAAAACGCATACGAATGGTCAGAAATATACCGGTGCCAACAATCAGAAACATCAGAAAGTAGCCCCAGACAAAACTGTTGATAGAATCAATCAAAGCGGCAAGTGCTTCCAATATTTACCTCCATTACAATCTTTTTTTTCTCAACACTACTATCGGGAAACAATGCCGGCCTGCCCACTGCTTTTTCACAAATTTCTCAAAGCAGTCGATCGCGCATCAGATCGACCTTTCTTTTCCCTTCGCATCCAATGCTTGTGATTTTTTTCGCGATTTAAGATTTATTCTCTTTTGCTGCATTCAGCAGTCTCGTTGTCGAATCAACAAATTGCCCACAACAAACCTCAGACTTCAGTGTTGGCGGGTTCTCTACCCTCATCGCTTACGGCGACCCTTGAACAAATTATTCAGTTTTTCAGCGTCGCATTTGTCTGCTGCTAAGCAGCCTTTTGCCAAAGGCCATAGTCATTGTTGACGGGTTGATTGACCGGAAAACTGTCAAAATCGCCTACTGTCAATGCAGACAATTTCAGGCTGGGAAGATAAAGCAAAAACACCGTTAAGTTGCAATAAAGCACTTGTCCAGGTTGGTAGATTCGCTGATTTGCCAGCAAACGATTTTTCTCATTACTCCATAGACCGGGGTTTCAGGATTTAAAAAGGGTTGAAGTCATAGTTGATTTTGCAGAATGGATATCATAAAATGCTTTTGTGTAAAAGCAAAGGAGAAGATAATGGCAGAACAGGGTTCATCGGGAAATGTAATTGCGGCGCTAGCAAGCTTTTTCATCCCAGGCCTAGGTCAGTTGATCCAGGGTCGACCCTTTGCCGCGTTTTTCTACTTTGTCGGGCATCTGCTGCTCTGGTTAGTCTTTCTGGGTTGGCTTGTTAACCTGGTAGCCGCCCTCGATGCAGCCTGGTATTCAAAATAACCGTCTAACTTACTGAATTTTAAAGATCAGTTTAGCAAAGACCGCCGGGTCAGATCTTATAACCTTATTGTGGAGGCAAGATATGAGTTCTGGCGTTCTAAGTGTTGAAGCAGACAAGGCAAGCCAGGAAGTCCGCAAAGTCACTCTGGTTGGGATGTTGATTAATATAGCCCTGACAACGGGCAAAATTATCATTGGCTATTTAGGCAACAGCAGCTCGGTTATAGCCGATGGTGTTCACAGTCTTTCTGACGTATCAACTGACATTGCGGTTCTTGTAGGGGTCAAATACTGGAACCAGCCACCTGACACCTGTCACC
>DAOPYA010000123.1:0-12708 GCA_035352635.1 Candidatus Rifleibacterium sp. | reverse complement strand
CGGTGGTTTCATTCGCATTTTCTCTCTTTACCCCGCCGGAAGCCTCGTAAACCTCAATGACGGTTCAATTGCCCTGGTTTTAAAAAATAACCCATCGTCGGTTATCAGGCCGGTAATAAAAATTGTCGCTGACTCATCTGGGCGACGCATCAAAGAACGTGTCGAAATCAATCTTATAGAGTACAAAGAACTGTTTATTAAAGGGCCGGCTGACGCCTCCAAGATGAATGTTACCGCCGGGGGCGGAGTTTAGCACCCATGAGGCGTCTGAGTTTTTCTGGTTCTCTGCTGTTGATGCTCTTACTGGTATTTTTTATGCCGGTTGCTGCTCAGGCACAGACTGTTGCCACATCTTCAGAGCTTACCCCGGCATTTCTTCGTGGCAGTGATACAATCCCGTTGCCTCCGGTGGTTATTCCAGACCCGGTGTCTGGCAAAGGTCGGTTGTCGATTACCATTGAAACCTTCAGCGGCGAAAACCCCAAAAGAGTCGCTCAACATGCAATAAGGGCTGAGCTTTGGCTTGGTGACCATCGAATCGCATCTTTGAATGAAGATGAAGAGAATGTCAGCAGCGAAAAAGACAGGCGTATTTTTAATTTCCCGGAAATTGAAATGGCATACGGTTATTATTTTATCACCGTCCGCCTCTATTCACGCGGTGATTTGCATGGTCGCCGCAAGTCTCATGAACAGACATTCCAGGTAGGCATTCACCCCGGCCGTATCAGCAGGGTTTATAAAAAAATGCCATTTTTTCACTGGTAAAAAATTCTGGAACCATGGAACAGTTCAACGAGTCTAAAAAAATAGAAGATTCTGAAAGCAATATGCTGGAAGAAATTCAGCGTGGCGATCAGCGGGCTTTTGCCCGTCTGGTAGCAGCGCACGAAAAAAGTGTCTACCGCATCTGCTACCGGTTTTTCGCTGACGAAAATGAGGCATCTGACGCGGCCCAGGAGGTCTTTGTTAAGGTGTTCAGAGCTATTGCTAAATTTGAAGGCCGTTCATCTCTAAAAACCTGGATCTATCGTATTGCTGCCAACACCTGTATCAGTCTTGCCGATAAAAAGAAGCGCGACAAAGAAGGTCTGCTGCAAACCATGCTTAACTGGTGGGCCGACAGTCATCAGGCATCCCCAGAAGAAACCCTGGTCGAGCGCGAAATCCAACAGTTAAATCAGCAGATTGTCAGCGAAAAAGTTGCCAGACTGCCTGAAACCTACCGGATGCCTGTCATTCTCAAAGATATCGAAGGCCTGCCACTTGAAAAAATTGCCGAAATTCTCGAAATCCCGCTTGGAACAGTAAAATCCAGAATCAATCGTGGTCGCCGGTTGCTTCAGGAATCATTACAGGCTTATGTTTACGGGAGAACCGAATGAAAAAATGTTGTCGTTATCTTGATGCTCTTGATCAAAACGCCCAGGAAGACTCCTCCCTCTGGCAGGATATCCTGATGCACGCATCCAGATGCCCTGATTGCTCCCTCGATATGCAGTTTCGCGGCGCAATGCTCGAAAAACTTGCCGAATTACCAGAACCTGCGTATCCACGTTCGTTAAATCAGCTGATTATAGAAGCTTTGCCTGATAATGCCGCCAACCCCAAAGACGAAGAAGACTCCGGAGTTTTCTCGAGCTGGTTTGACCGTATTCTGCTGCCGGTTGAGGTCATGGTTTCAGCCGCATGTCTGCTGATGTTTGTTTTTTTGATGCACACAGCCTTTACCAGCCATTCACCTGGCGATCAACTGCTGCACCGTCACAGGAGTGTTAATTTAAAGGTTTCGGCACTGCCTGCCATCGAAAACAACGACCTCGAAAAAGTATCTGGCGCCGAAGTCAAAGATTTCCTCGCCCGCCTTGAGGAATTCAAACGCCTGCATCCTGACAAACCATCAGAATCACAGAACCTGACTCCGGCCATCGAACTGGCTAACGACACCCCCTGGAGGCAACCATGAGCACCCGCCATCATGTCAGGCGCTGCCTGCCCATTATTTTCTCATTTGTCATGCTCTTTTCTTTTGCTGGTAAGTCTGAAGCAGCTCCGGCTGAACTTTTTGGCACTTCACTGATTGCAGACATTGCCGAACGCGTCAGCCCGGCCGTGGTGGCCATCGAATCGCTGCAGTATGTTAGAGCCAGGCGCCGCACCGGCTCAGGAGACCCCTTTTTTGATCAGTTTTTTGGGCACCTGTTTGACGACGACTTCAGCGGGCACAACAATGTTATTCCAAAACGTGGCAATGGTTCAGGGGTTATCATCAGCCCCGAAGGTCACCTGCTGACAAATGAACACGTTATCGCAGATGCCGATGAAATCCTGGTGAACCTTGGCAATGGCAAAACTCTCAAGGCTTCAATAATCGGCAAAGATACCCTGACCGACCTGGCAGTTCTCAAAATAGACTCTGACACCGCTTTGCCGCATATTCCGATCGGCGATTCAAGCAACATGAGGGTAGGGGAATGGGTCATCGCGATCGGCAACCCATTCGGGCTTGGCATCACGGTGACGTCTGGCGTCGTCTCGGCCATAAATCGCGACCTTTCCGTTGATCGCAGCCGCTCATACAAAGATCTGATTCAAACCGACGCATCAATCAATCCGGGCAATTCAGGTGGAGCCTTGATAAACTCGCGTGGTGAACTCGTTGGGGTTAATACTGCAATTATTCCGTATGGCCAGGGCATTGGCTTTGCGATACCGGTCAACAGAGCCAAGCGTATTATTGGCGATCTGATGGCTTATGGCCGCGTAAAAAAAGCCTTTCTTGGCGTATCAGTGCAAAAAATTACCCCCGAGCTGGCCAAATATTTTGAGATCCCGCTTGAAGGGGTTCTGGTAACCGATGTTGCAAAAAATTCCACCGCAGAAAAAGCGCAACTGGTGCCTGGCGACGTGATTATCGAGATTGAGGGTCGAAAAATCAGAAACACTGATGATTTTCAGGAAGGTATCGACGAGCACCGCGTTGGCGATAAGGCAAAAATAAAGATTTACCGCAAAGGCAAAGAAGGAATCGCTGAAGTTGAGTTTAACGAAAACCCGGCTGGCAAAAACCCACTCGGGGTTACTGTCAGCAGTATCAACGGCGATCTTGTGCGCCGGTTTCACCTCTACGTCGAAGAAGGTTGCGTGGTTACCTCGGTGATCGATGGTTCCCCGGCCGCGCGGGCCGGCTTGCAACCCGGAGACGTAATTCAGCAGGTAGACCGCAAAGTTACTCTTAATGAAGAAGCTTTTGAACAGGCAATTACCGTGCTAGTCTCAGAAGGCAGGTCATTGCTGCGGGTTGTTCGAGGTCAAACGGTCAATTTGCTCCTGGTGACCACCGAATAATTTTTTCAGACCAACAAAAAAGATTGCATTCAATAAAAGCTGTTCGTATAATCTACCTATAACCTTCACCCATCGGAGGGCAATTACATGCAATTGGTTGATGTGCTCAAGGAAAATCAGATTTTCCTTAATTTCGAAGCAGAAAACAAAGATAAGGCCATTGAAAAATTCGTGTCATCACTGCAGCAGACGGGTTCAATAAAAGAACCCGAAGCCCTCAAGGATGCTCTTTTTGAACGAGAAAAACTTGGCACAACCGGTGTGGGCGGTGGTATTGCCATGCCGCACGCACGTTCAAGCGCGATCAAAGACCTCACGGTTGCCTTTTTCAGATCTGAATCTGGAATCGACTTCAAAGCAATCGACAGCGGCCCGGTTAACCTGGTGTTCATGCTGCTGGCCCCGGTTTCTTCAGGTGGTCCATACCTCAAGCTGCTGGCTAAAATTTCTCGTCTGCTGCGCAGCGATGATTTTAAAACGGCTCTTCTTGAAGCCAAAACCGCCGCTGAAGTAATGCAGATCATCAAAGAAAACGATTGAGAGTAACCGGATTGTTTTCTTCCCAGAAAAAATACCTCAGGTTGATTACCCTGTTCGCCTTTATAGGCGCGGGGTTTTCTTCTTTAGAGACCTTTCCGCAACTCGAAACCGGCAGACGGGTATTTGCTCAGACAATTACCAAAAAAGCAACTAAAAAGAAAAAAAAGGCTGACAGCAAAGACAACAAAAAAAAGGCTGAAGATGAAGATTCGCTTTTTATTCAAGATTCTGAAGCCGCAAAAGACTATCTGCCAGATATCTACCGTTGCCCCGAATGCGGTTACGAACAAGACGAATCAGGAACTTGCCCCGACCACAATACAATGGAACTCATTAAAGTGTTGTCGAGAGGGCGTGACCCGCTTGAGCCTGCAGAACTCGATGGCAACGAAGACATCATTGTCGATGTACCCCTCAAAGACCTGCAATTCAAGCGCGAAGAGGTTGTTCCCGCTGCCTCTGAAACCATTCAACCCGACCGTTAAGTATCTCAGCAGCCTTGCTGGCAACTTTCGCTGGTGAAAAAGCCCGGTACAAGGGCCAAAAAAAATAATATCCGTACGCACAAATCAAGGAGAAGAGAATGGCACTCAACATCACCCAGAAAATAATCAAGCAGCACCTCGTCAGTGGCGAAATGATCGCCAAAAGCCCAATTACCATCAAAATGGATCAGACCCTAACCCAGGATGCCACAGGCACCATGGCTTATCTGCAGTTTGAAGCCCTTGGCGTTCCCAGGGTGCGCACCGAGTTGTCGGTGAGTTACGTCGATCACAACACCTCCCAGATGGACTTCAAAAATCCTGATGACCATATTTTTCTCCAGACGATTGCCGATAAATTTGGCCTGGTTTTTTCACGACCGGGCAACGGAATCTGCCACCAGGTTCACCTTGAGCGCTTTGGCAAGCCTGGCAAAACTTTGATTGGCTCAGACAGCCATACTCCGACTGGTGGTGGCATTGGCATGCTGGCCATTGGTGCCGGCGGCCTCGATGTCGCCATGGTTATGGCCGGTCAACCCTTTGGCCTGAAAATGCCAATGGTGGTCAAAGTCAATCTTTCCGGCAAGTTGCAGCCATGGGTTGCCGCCAAAGACGTAATCCTTGAAATACTGCGCCGCGAAACAGTTAAAGGCGGGGTAGGTTATGTTTATGAATATGCAGGCCCAGGGGTAGACAGCTTGACAGTTCCAGAACGCGCCACAATCACCAATATGGGTGCCGAACTTGGTGCAACTACTTCAGTGTTTCCCAGCGATGGCGAAACCAGACGCTTCCTGAAAGCACAGGGCCGCGAAGCTGATTGGGTCGAACTCAAGGCCGACCCCGATGCAAAATATGATCGGGAAATTGATCTCGACCTGAGTCAGGTAGTTCCTCTTGCTGCCTGCCCGCATATGCCCGATATCGTCAAACCGGTTTCTGAACTCGAACATCTGCATGTCGATCAGGTTATGATTGGCAGCTGCACCAACTCAAGTTACACCGATCTGACCCGCGCTGCCTGCATTCTTAAAGGCAAAACAGTTAATCCAAGGCTTTCTCTTGGTATCGCACCTGGTTCTCGCCAGGTGCTGCGCATGCTTGCCGACGAAGGCAAACTTTCTGACCTGGTTGCCGCTGGCGCCCGTTTGCTTGAAAGTGCCTGTGGCCCTTGCATTGGCATGGGTTTCGCTCCCAAGTCTGATGCGGTTGCCCTGAGAACTTCAAACCGCAACTTCGAAAAGCGCTCCGGAACCGATTCAGCCCAGGTTTACCTCGTAAGCCCCGAAGTCGCTGCCGTTGCGGCAGTTGAAGGCAAATTCACCGACCCACGCAAATGGGGCAAATACCCGGATGTTAAGATGCCCGAAAAATTCACTATCGATGACAGCATGTTTATTTTTCCCTGCAAAGATGGCGCAAAGGTTGAGATCGTCAGGGGTCCCAACATCGCCGCGTTGCCAATAAAAGAAAAAATGGGCAATGAAATTCGCGCCAAGGCAGTTATCAAGGTCGGCGACAACATAACTACCGACCATATCATGCCCGCTGGCCAGTATCTGCCATTGCGGTCTAATGTTCCTGAGTATGCCCGGCACGTGTTTGAAGGTGTTGACAAACAATTCTTCAGCCGGGCTGTCGAAATGAAGCGCAGCGTCATCGTTGGTGGCGATAACTATGGTCAGGGCAGTTCTCGTGAACATGCGGCTCTCTGCCCCATGTATCTCGGGGTCGAAGCGGTTGTCTGCAAAAGCTTTGCGAGAATTCACCTCGCTAATCTCGTTAACTTCGGCATTTTGCCGGCTACATTCAAAAACCCGGCTGATTATGACAAAATTGAGGTTGGTGATGATCTCAAGATTTCGGTCAGCAACCTTGATGGCGAACTGGTTCTTGAAAACCTCACCAAAGGGCACAAGATTCCCATCACTCACACCCTCGGGGCTGAAGACAAGGTGATTCTCAAGGCCGGCGGCCGTCTTTCATACGCAAAACAGCAGGCCGTGGGCTGAGTAGCTATCGATAATAGACAACATGGGCAGCCGCCACGGCGGCTGCCCTTTATTACAGGAGCAGGCAATGTTTTATCTCAGCCGGCAAGGCTGGCATTATTATTCAATTAAAGATAGAAGCTGGAATTCTACTGGCTCGCACCTGTTTAACGAACAGTTAAGCAAAAATGTCGCCGCGGAGCAGCTCGTTGATCTCAAGCACGGGGTGCAGATTCCAGATGATGCGTTGCCGCCATTCAGCGGCAGCAAAATTCTCTGCGTTGGTCGCAATTACCGTAAGCACGCCGCCGAACTAGGCAACGACGTTCCAGAAAGGCCTCTCTGGTTCAGCAAACCACCAAGTTCTATTATTGGTGAAGGCGGCACGGTCAAAATACCCGCAAACGCAGGCAGAATCGATTATGAAGGTGAGTTAGCACTGCTAATCGGGCGGCGGGCTTCTAATGTCAGCCATGACGAAGCTCTGGCATGCATTGGCGGCGTTACTGCCAGTCTTGACATGACGGCCCGCGATCTGCAGAAAAGTGACGGGCAATGGACGAGAGCAAAGGGTTTTGATACTTTTCTGCCGCTTGCTTCATTGGTGGCACCTTTCACTTCAGCCTGGTCGTCGGGCAGTATCAGCGTGCGCAAAAACGATTTAATCGTTCAGCAAAGCGACTTTTCTGCGATGGTTTTTGGGTTTGCCACTCTGATTGCCGATATTTCTGCATGCATGACCCTCGAACCCGGAGACATCATCTTAACCGGAACTCCCGAGGGTATTGGGCCGGTAACCGATGGTGACCGCCTCCAAGTCGAAATAAGCGGCCCGGTAAAAATTGTATTAAATGTTAAAGTCAGCAGGTAATTGACAGGCGTGCGAGAGCATGAGTATAGTATTTGCCATAAATTCCGGAGGCTATGATGTTAAAACGATTCGCAAAAATTCTTCTGGTTGCCGGAGCGGCAATGTTGTCTTTTTCGGCCCACGCAGCGCCAAAAGAAGGTGTTGTTCGAGGCAGCTATATTAATCTTCGTCAAGACGCTAAATTTAATTCGCCAATCATTGGCAAAAAAATGCGTGGCGACAGCTACAAAATTATTTTTGAAGAAAAAAACTGGTTAAAAGTCTCTTTTTCTGACGGTCTTGAAGGCTGGCTGTATCGGACCCTCGTCGAAAAATCAACTGAAGCACCGGCAAAAGCAGACTCAGTGAAGGCCGTTGCTTCTGGCACCCCAACTGTAGAAAAAAAGGCAACTGAGAAAAAGTCTGAAAAGACCGAAAAGCCAGCAAAAAAAGAAATTAAAATTGAATCAAGCCGTGCCGGGCTCGAAAAACCTCCGGTTGTAAAAGTTAAACCCGCTGAAATAGTAGAAATTTCCGGAACGGCCGAAGAGCTTTACAACGAAGCTATTCGCCTCTACGAAAAGAAAAAATACTCGCAAGCTCTTGAGAAGAATCAGCTGGCAATCCAGAAAGCTCCCCAGAACGCTGAGATACTCAATAATATTGGCAACTGCCAGTTCAAGCTTGGCCGTATTGAAGAGGCTCTCGAATCCTGGAAAAACGCCCTGAAAATTGCGCCCCGTTCAGGCAAAATCTGCAATAATCTTGGTATCGCTTACTATCAACTCGATAAAAACAAGGATGCTATTGAATATTACAAAAAAGCAATCCTTTTTGAGCCTGAATTCGCTGATCCATATTATAATCTGGCCTCAGTTTTTGGCTTTACTGGTAATTTCGCAGACGCTATCGTGAATTACCGTAAATTTCTCGAATTCTCACCTGATGCAACAATGAAGAAGCTCGCAGAAGAGCGAATTGCCTACTGCGAGCGTCATGTTGAAAAGCCAGATAAGACCAATTAAAAGCTGCGGTTGATCCTGTAGAGCGAACCTGATCTGGTTTTGACCAGCAGGCTGTCGTCAAGCAATGTCAGAGAGTCTTCGAGCAACTCGCCACTGACATGAACACGCCATTTTTCATGCCGGCTGCCAATGTGCAGGCAATAGATCCAGCCGTCCTGGGTTCCGATGTAAAGAACCTTGTCTACAACCACAGGGTTTGTTACAAATACCCGACGCGGGCTTTTGAAGATGGTGCTCGCCTTGCGTTCTTTGGTATCGACATGCACTATTTCTTCACCCTGGGCAATAATTCCGTCTGCGAGACTCTGAACAATCGGCAGATATTCACTGCGTCTCGGCAGGGCGATAGTATTGAAAATGGTTACGCCACCATCAAGTTCGATCTGATAAAAAATGCCTTCGTCGGTAACGAATGAAGCCTGCAAGTCCTGACACCAGGGCGCTGTTGAAGGTGAAAATACCGGGTTGGCAGCTGTATAGATTCGACGCCCGTCGGTCAGACCAAGGGTAATGAATTCTCCTGATCTGAATGATGCAACCATCCTTTCACTACCGTTGGCAGACAAAAAGGCACGCTGTGATTTCCCGCTGACTTTTGGAGTTCCGTGCTGATAGAACCATAATTGCTCGCCGCTGGACGTTTTGAGGCAGCGAACCAGGCCATTGTGACAGCTGAAAATCAATCGGTCGCCGGCTTCCATAAAGTTGCCGTCTTCAAGATACATTTCAGGAAAAACCCGGTTAACCTTCAGCTGCAAATCGATTGGTTTGAACCAGAGCTGGCTGCCGTCGGAAACGTTATAGACGCCCGCATAGCCAAAATCGAAAAACACCAGCATTTTTGTGCCGTTATCAATAAGACGGGTAGTTACCGGAAGATTAGTGAACAGATCTTTCTTTTCTTCAGAAAGCTCAAGACCGGTAAAACTGGCCGGGTAGGGGGTTTTCCAGTTACCGGCAGTTAAATCACGGTTAAAGCCATATAGACCATCGCTGCCCGCAAAAACCGGATTGTCTCCGACCATAAAACCTTTATGCACTACGGCTGATTTGAAATTACGGCTTTCACTGCGTTCACCAGTCTTGTTGTTGATGGCTACAAGCTTATCGCCTTCGGCAGCCCAGAGCCGGTCTTTGCCAACAATAATGCTCCCAGGCACTCTGGTAATAAATTTTTCAACAGGCTGATATTGCACAACCCGTTTCCAGATAATTTTTTCGGCGGCTTGCGAAGACATTGAAGAATAATAATAAAAACTGATCTGAATGCCGGCCAGCAAAGCAACGGCTCCAAGAAAACCCAGAGCGCGACCATCGCCCCATTCTTTCCCAAACAGCATTTCAAAAAACGATTTGACCAGCAGTGACAGGAAAAACTGAACGAAAGCAACAATTGCTATAACGGCTGTCATGATGCCGCTCATCAGCAGATTATACGGCAGATCTTTTTTACCCCACGCCGACTTCAGTATGTCACTCATAGCGCTGAAATTTGCGGTCATAGGCGTAAGAAAGTCGCCAAACCACGATGCGTATAGACCTGCTATCAGCGCAATGCCTGCCAGGGTCGAATAAATGATCGATCGCAGCAACATTTGTGTAAACAGCAGAATCATCAGAATGGTGCCAGCAAAAATGTAAGTTGTGATGCTGGTCAGCGGAAAGGTTGAGAATTCCCCGAAACTTTTACCAAGAAAGTAAAACTGAGCAACCACCAGCAATGCAAGCGGCAGCATGATAAAGAAATTTTTCAGACTTTCTTTAATGCGGTCAATTCTTGTTTTTCGGGGTGCGCTTTCAGGTTTCCTGATAATGAGGTTTACAGGGTTGTTGTTGGCAATCGGAACATCGTCCATGGGAAATATCTCCTGTAAAGTTATTTAACTTCGAGCCTTTATCGACCGTTTTAAAAAATAACTTAACCAGCCGACCGTAGAATCTGACAGCTCATTTTAATTAGTAGCTGAACAGGCCTTCTCATACGTTAAGACTGAATCCCGGCCGATACAGTAGTGGCTTAAGCATACTGTGTCATAAATTTTGTGAACCAGGAATCCGGTTTTTTTATGTCTTCAGCCGGTAAAATGCAGATGATTCTTGACAGAGACAAGTAGAGGCAATAGAATGTCAAAGTCTGTTGCTAATCCCTCATTTTTTTGAGAGGTATTTAAGGAGGCTTCCTTTGCCGTCAATGGTCTCACACCTGTTCTTCAAGCTGGCTAACGAGAAAGATTCAGAACTTGAAGCCTGCGAATATCTCGACGTATTTGCAAAAAAATGCGGCTTTGCATCTGAAACGATTGACGAAATGCGGCTTGCTTTTATTGAAGGCCTCATTAACGCCAAGGAACATGCCCCCAAAGATATCCCTGACGGCAATAAACGTGATATCCATGTGGCCCTTTCCTTCGCTGAAGATCTTCTGCAAATGCAGATTCGCGATTTTGGCAAAGGTTTCGACCCCTCCGTCGTCGAAAAACCAGATATTCGCAAAAAGCTCAAATCTTCACACAAACGCGGCTGGGGCCTGATGTTAATGGAACGCCTCATGGACGGAGCCGAAATTACGTCGTTCCCGCCATCCGGCACTCTCATTCATCTTGTTAAAAAACGTATTTCCAATACTACCCCGGCTGAAGTTGATACGATGCGCGAACATAAGCGGGTTGAACGACTCAAATACATTCTCGGCAGTTTTATCGATTTGAGTTCGTTTCTCTGCCAGAGCAAAAATTTGCAGGCCGGCCTGCGCTCAATGCTGCGCATTCTTCTTGGTACCCTTGGCGTCTCAAGGGGTGCTATCTATACTTTTGAGAATGCCAACGAAAGCCTTGACTGCCTGGTAGACATCAAACTGCGCGCTAATGCCCGACTGCCGCAGGTGAAAATCCCCCAGAAGGTTTTCGAAAAGCTCTCAATCAAAGAAGACGGCGAAGTAACCGAGATTATCCGCAGCGAAATTACCGCCTTCAAAGAAACTTTTAAAGAAGGCGAAATTGAGCATATCTATGTTTTGCGCACCGACAACCAGAACCAGGGCTTGCTGATTCTTGGCAGCCGCTTCCGCAAAGATGAAGAAGAAACCTTTGACGGCGAACTTCTTACAACTATTTCCCGCAATATTTCTTCAGCAATCAATACCTTCAGGCTGATGCAGAACCTGCGTGACGTTAATGAATCCCTTGACCGCCGCATCAATGAGCTTGACTCGGTGCGTGAAGCAAGTCAGACCATTTCGTCTGAACTCGAAATTGAGAATCTGCCATTCACTGTAGAAGGCATTTTTCGCAGCATAATGAATATCCAGAAGTTCTCAATGGCGATCTTCGATCCAACCGAGAACCGTTTTAATATTTGCCCGAACAATCGTGGGCTGCCCTCAAATCTTGATCTCTGGTCTTCACCGGTATCCCAGCATGTTATCCAAAAAATGGAACCGCTTTTCGTTCAGGATGTAAAATGCGAAGAACGGTTTGCTTTTACCAGATCGCGTAATTATGCATCTGATTCATTCGTCGTTATTCCGATTGTCGTTCAAGACGAAGTGCTTGGCCTGGTTAACCTTGCCGACAAAGATGGTAACGGCAACCTGACTGCCCGCGACTTCGAACTGGCGCAATTGTTGTGCAGCCAACTCGGAATTGCCATCAAGAATGCCAATCTCTACAAGCGTGGTATTACTGATGGTCTGACAAGGCTATATACCAATCATTATTTTAAAATGCGTCTATCGCAGGAAATCTCGCGCGTGCGCCGCGTTAAATCTCCATTGTCAATCATCATGGCTGGCATCGACAATCTCGACAAGCTTCTTGAAGCACATGGTTCAGGGTTTAAAGATGCGGTGCTCCTTAAGGTCGGGTCACTGATCAAGCGCATCATCAGGTTTAACGATCTGCCATGCCGTTATGAAGGCGACAAGTTTTCGATAATTCTTCCCGATACTTCGATTGAAGGTGCAAAAATAGCTGCTGAGAAAGTAATCGAAAACATTCGCAGCACCACCATCAAGCACCACGAAATCGAAGAAACAATTCAGATGAGTTTTGCCATTACGCAGTTCAAAATTACCATGAATATTGGGCAATTCATTGAAACCGGTGAAAAACTGCTTGCCAACGCTCAAAAAGACGGCGGCGATAAGGTTCTCTGCGATTAAGTTTCTTGATGATTACGCATAAAAAAAAGCCCCTTCATTCGAAGGGGCTTTTTTTTATGCGTAATGCAAAACAGATCAGTTCTGTAATTTGGCGTTCTGCCCATCTGTTGGCGGATTATTAACATAAAATATCGCCGCAGAAGGCACCGGGATACCGTAGCCTGTTGCATCATCTAGCCCTGTGGTTTCGAGATCCTGGGCGGTAAGTTTAATTGCATTGAGAAGTATCTCGGGGTCGGTTTCGGGGAGCGATTGACGCATCAGCAGATAAACCCCTGCAAAATGAGCCGCGGCCTGCAGAGTGCCG
>DAOPYA010000122.1:0-12854 GCA_035352635.1 Candidatus Rifleibacterium sp. | reverse complement strand
AGGCGCGTTCGCTTACCTTCAGCATGCACCCCGGTGACGGGTTGCTCTGCATGACCGACGGTTTTCTTGAAGCTCATAACAAGCAGTTGCGAACCATCGGCTTTGATGGCATTGAGAGCTGGGCCTGCGAAACCGTGCATCTCGATGCCAGAGAGCAGGTATTTCAGCTTGAAGCCAGGTTCAGAAACTGGTGCAGCGACCGCCAGTCTGATGATATTTCAATTTTTGCCTTAAAACGCCACCCCGGAGAAACTGCCAATGTCAGCTGAAAACCAATACAGATCAGCGTCATTCGGCCGTCTGGCCATGATATTTGCCGGGATAATGTTCCTGGTTCTTACCCTGACCGCCATGCAAACTGCCGAAAAAATTGACCGCGCCCACGAACGCCGCATGCAAAAAACCCTCGAAGGCAGTCTGTATCCGGTCATTTCCAGCACATCTGACGAAGCTTTCGTTTACAACAGGCTGATGCCGCTGGTCGATGCGGCGCGTCTCAATGGTCTCGACAGCCCCGGCCTGGCTGCCGCAGTGATGGCCGCCTCAGAGACCTTCAAGGTGCCGGTCAAAGCCTTTTTTTATAAAGATCTGGCCCTTCAAAAAACTTTTAACGCCGACAATTCAGAAATCAAATTATTCAGCGAACTGCTCGCCGACCTGAACATGACCGGGCCAGGCTTTGCAGAAGCCCAGCGCCGCGTTCACCAGTCGCTTTTGAGCACCTTCGGTGCCGGGCACCGACTCGAACTTATGCGGGAGGCGAAAGGCGTGCAGAGACGCTATAAATTCAAGGAAGGCGACCGGTTCTACTACTGGAACACCTGGCCTGACGGTCTGAGCGTCTTCTTCATCGCCACAACCTTGCCGGGTTTTCTTGAACGCTTCAAACTTGCCGCACCCGACACCGAAAAATTCGGCGCCGGGAACCCTGGCAAAATGCAATGGCTGGCTCCGGCCGGCATTTCTGAAGATCAGGCCGCCGCCGCACATCTGAAAGCAAAACTTGGCGGGCAGAACCATACCCAGGCAAACGATCATCTGTGGTATTTTCTCGATGATGAAACCGGTTCGTGCTGGTTCAGAGTCATGCCTCAGGCGCTGGCCGAATCTTTGCAGCCACGCTGGGCAGCCAGTCTCACCCTGGTAGCTTTCGCGCTGTTCGTGGCCGTACTGCTTCTTTACGCTTCTTCGGTAATTGGCCTGCCCCCAGGCTCCACGGTGTGTACATGGCTCGATTCACTTTCGATCCGCTATCGCGTAATCGGGCTGTTCGCCATGGCATCAGTGTTTCCGGTTCTCTACACCACCCTGATCGGAGCAACCTCACTGGCTGACCGCCGCGAAGTCATAGAAAATAGCGTGATTGCCGAAAGCATTGCAGCCATCGAACCACTCGAAAAAATGTTCAACATTCGCATCGCACAGGCAGAAGACCTTAACAAAGACCTCCGGCAGGCCCTTATCAACGAACCCCCGTCTGAAGCCATGTTTCAGAAATACCTCAAAAAACATTCGCTGCCCCGATATCTTGCCCGTCTCGAGGTGCGTGACGGTGACGGGGTGACCATCTTTTCGACCGATGACCGCGAAGTTCACGGGGTTGCCGAAGCCATGGACGTCTTCAGCCGCATGACTATCAAACTGCACGCCCCGGCCCGCATGAGCAGCATGGCTTCAGGCAAGGTCTCACCGGCCGAAATTGTCAGCGAATCAGTCATGTCAACTGACGAAATCGGCATGGCGACCATCATGCGCCTCAGGGGCAGACAATGGCAGTTTCACATGGGCGCCTTCCCGACAACCTGGTATTGGGATGTCTACCCCGATATCGCTACCGGCCCGGGTTTTATGTGTCAGAGCAATCAGCTGCTCGAGGTTTATCTCGCCCAGGTCAAAGAAACCCTTCAAAAACCACAGACCAGCAGCGATTCAATGCAGTTTGCGACTGAATTGAACTATCAATTCAGCAGTTTCCGGGTTATCCCACACCTCGAAAGCATTCCCGAAAAAGAACTTCTTCAGACGGCCATCGCCAGCTTCCGCACCAATCGCATTCTTTTTCGCGAGATCGAAGCTGATGGCCAGACCTTCTGGGCCACCTGCAAACCCGAAAAAATCATCAATTCACATGTTTTCATGCACCTGATCTCACAACCCGCCAGACTGCGCAGTCTCGAACCATTCAAATGGCGCCTGCTGACCGGCGGCGTCTTCGCCCTGGTTATCTCATTGCTCGGCGCACTGCTGATAACCCGGCTGATTATTCTGCCGATCGGCGATTTAAGCGATGGTATCAGGGCGATCCGTGAACGGCGCCAGGATTTCCGTATTCCGGTGCGGCGCAACGATGAACTGGGCGCGGTGTCACTCGCATTCAACAAGGTCATTGGCGAACTGAAAGAACTTGAATACGGCCGCATTGTCCAGGAAAGCCTGCTACCAGCCGCACCAATTGTACCGGCCGGCTACGACATCGCCTTTTTCAAAACTTCGGCTACCGACCTGGCCGGCGATTACCATGACTGCGTCATGCTTGACGACGGCCGTCTGGCCATAATTCTCGGCGACGTCACCGGGCACGGCATCTCGGCGGCCCTCGCCATGGCAATGGCCAAGGCTACGGTTAATTACGCCGCCGCCGATGGCCGCCTGTTTCCAGTCGGCCTGATGGATATGCTCAATGCCCTGTTCAACCGCGAACTCAAGCCCCGCCACAAATTCATGACGCTGGTAACAGTCGTTATCGACCCGGTGAGCGGCGCAGTTCAGGTCGATAACGCCGGGCAGTCATACCCGCGATTTTACTGCGCCGCCAGCGACAGTTCAGCCGAAATCGAGCTGCCGACCATGCCTCTCGGCGCCATGAAAAAGCGCAAAGCCAAAATAGAAACCCGCACCATGCGGTCAGGTGACGCCATAATTCTTTATACCGACGGCATCATCGAATGTTCAGACACTACGGGCGACATGTACGGCTACGAGCGCTTCAGAACGAGTTTTGAAGATCTGATGCGACAAAAAACAGGCGCCGATGCCGCTTTAATAAGCATGATGCGGCAACTCGACGCTTTCAGGGTGCCCGGCCCCTACCCCGACGACGTAACCCTGGTAATCATCAGAAAACTCTAGGCTGATTCCTGGCCCCACCACCACCCTTGCATTATCCCCCGATCCTTGAGCCAGCCCTGGCTGGTCGAAAGGTCGCCCCGGCCATTGCCCCCCGATCCCTTGAGCCAGCCCCTGGCTGGTCGAAAGGTCATAAAATGGGCAAAGAAAAAGAGGCTCAGAAATCTGAGCCTCTAAATATTTAACGCTTAGAGTGAGATCAATCGAACTTAATAACCTTGATTACTTGCTGCTTTTGGTGCGCAGATCGTCATATTCGCGCTTGGCGTTGTTCATTTCGGCAGCAACCTTGTTAGCGTCATCCTGGCGACCCTGGTTGACCATTTCAACATAGAGTTTGTAGAGTTCCTGGTATTTGCTGTAAGCCAGGGCAACTTCTGATTCGTAGTCACCAACAACTTCGCCGCTGATAGTGATGGGTTCGTTAGAGGTAGCGGGGGCCGGGGTCGAAGTAGTTGCATCGTCGCCACCGATAGTTATCACACTGCCACCAACCGGAGCGCCAGTGGGCATTGCGATTTCGGGCATATTTGCTGAACCGTCTTTGCGGAACATACCGGCGATCTTCTGGGCGGCCCAGTTACCGAGGTAACCACCGACCATACCACCGACGATTGTACCAACCGGGCCGAGGAACGAACCGAGAGCTGCACCGGCAGTTGAACCGATAGCCTGACCGGTTACGCCAACCCAGTCGATTCTCTTGAAGGCTTCTTTGATTGAGAACTTGCCGTTCTTGAGGTCGCCGGCAACATAAGCACCGACTGAAGAACCGACGATTGAACCGAATGAAGGAGCAAGGGCGCTGAGCACGCCACCGACTACCGGCACGGCGCTCAGGAAAGGAACGAAGAAGGAACCTGCGGCTGCACCAAGAACTGCACCACCGACGCCACCAGCAAATTCGGCGCTGCATACGGTTTTGAGAGCTTTTTTAACACTGGGCTTTTCGCCGCGCATGATCTGGGTTGCCAGGTCAACACCAACGGTGATACCAGCAGTTACCAGCAGGTTTTTGGCACTGAAACCAGATTTAAGACTGTCTTTAACGTTCTGCACGCCCTGGTTGGTCATACCCTTACCAGTAGCATAACCGGCTTTAAATTTATCGCCGATCGAGGGCTTGGTTTTGCCTGAAGTAGCGGCAGCAGCATCATCAGCAGTCGAACCGGCCGAAACGGCACCGGCCTGAGCTACGTCATCAGCTGTTGAACCGGCGGCGGCAACGTCGTCAGCAGTTGAACCGGCAGCGGCAACGTCGTCAGCGGTTGAACCGGCGGCAGTCTGTGAACTCTGAGAACTTTGTGAACTTTGTGAACTCTGAGAACCCTGTGAAGATGAACCTGAGGTTTCGGGGGGATCAATTAGACCACGGCTTACGGCTTCTTCGCGAGAGATGAAGCGGCCAGTCTGGGGATCTCTCGGGTGTTTGGAGGGATCCCAGGTTGTTTTCGTGGTGGAAGTTTCGGAGGTTTTAGTGGTAGTAGTGGTGGTCTTGCCGGAAGCGGCAATATCATCAGCTACTGAACCGGCATTGGCGACATCGTCAGCTACTGAACCGGCGCTGACTGAGTTACCCTGGGTTGACTGTGAATTTGAAACTTTTGAATTACCGGTTGAACCAGAAGTATTGGCAACATCATCAGCTACTGAACCAGCGCTGGTGGAGCTACTCTGGGTCGAATTTTTGGCAACGAAGCGACCAGTCTTGGGGTCTCTGGGCTGGGTGCTGGTGGTAGTTTTGCCTGAGGCGGCAACATCATCAGCTACTGAACCGGCATTGGCAACATCGTCAGCCACTGAACCGGCGCTGCTGCTCTGCGAACTTGAACTCTGTGAAGTTGAACCGGTTGTAGTTTTGCCAGAGGAACTGGTCTTGCCTGAGGTTGAGGGAGCCTGAGCAACATCATCAGCAACTGAGCTGGAAACATTTGAGCTGCTCTGTGAGCTTGAACTCTGGCTGCTGCTGCCAACGGGCTTGCCGCTGGTAGAGCTTGATGAACCAGAAGAAGAACCAGTGCTGGTCTTGCCACTGGTAGAACCACTGGTTTTGCCCGAAGTTGCCTGAGCAACATCATCAGCAGCTGAACCAGCAGCGCCGGCGACCGATGCGTCACCGAAAATAAGTTTGGTATACTGGCTCATTTCGAGGGCAACGGGCTTGCCATCAACGAAACGAACGTTGTAATGGGTTATCTGAGTGCCTGAGCGCACTGATACCCACTGACCGGGGGTTACATTAACCGTCTGATTGCCAACCCGAACCGGGATGGTTTCAATCGCAGCCATCAATGGCGCCTGGAACAGGCTGACCAGAAAGAACATGCACATCAGACCACTAAGAACTCTAAGCGTTTTCTTTCTCATATTTTTCGCTCCTTCTGAAAACATCTGACAGAACGACCAACTTGCCTTTAGAACTATAGAACCCACCGGTGTACCGATGAGCTTTCACTTAATTCTACTGATAGTTTTGCTTTCCGCAATACTTTTAGCGAAAATTTCTGTTATTTCACAGTTTAATTAAATGCAATTTCTAAAAAATCACCTATAGCAAAGCTATATTTTTTAATTATAATGCAAAATTTTAATCCCGCAAGGTACCCCAACCCAAAATATTATCAATCAGAAGCCACTTTCCTTGTCAGAGTTATAGGAGTATTCTATTCACGAGGACTTGTTATTCTCTTTCCGAAATTGTTTCATCTGTTCCCTAACCTGGAAAAAACACACACAGGGTCCTGGAAAGAGTTTTGATTTTTCTATCTTTATCATTCCAGTTTTAAAGACTGGCTAAAACTACAACCTGCATCAATTCGCGGCAACTCTTTCTGAAAACAGTGAAAGTTTTGCGCATAATTGCCCGCCCATGATTTTGTAATGGCTGCGGCATTTAACAGCATGGTCAAAACCAAGCACAAGCCTGGAGCAAAATATGCCGGATAACATAAGTAATGAAATTGGGAAATTACGCCCGGAACTCCACGCGGAGAATAATTGCGACAATGAAAACGACAAATTTCATGGGGCAAAGAATGATTTTTTACTTGAAATTCTCGATCAGACACCCGCACTTATCTGGCGGGCTGACAAGAATGCAAAGTGTGACTGGTTTAACAATTCCTGGCTGAAATTTACCGGCCGCTCTATGGAACAGGAGTACGGCAATGGCTGGACGGAAGGAGTTCACTCCGATGACCTTCCGCGTTGCATTGATATTTATCTTTCTGCATTTAAAAAGCACGAAGCATTCGAAATGGAATATCGTCTTCGCCGTTACGATGGCGAATACCGCTGGATACTTGACCTGGGCAAACCATACAAAGGCATTGAAGGCAAATTCGCCGGTTACATCGGTTATTGTTTTGACATAACCGAACGAAAGAATATTGATTTTGAGCAGAAAGCAAGTATTGAACGCCTTGAGAGTCTGGTTAAAATTTCCCATTTTACGAATCACAGTATGCAGGAACTGCTTGACTATTCTCTAAATGAAGCTGTCAAGCTCACCGGCAGCAAAATTGGCTACATTTATTTTTATGATGAAGAGAGCAAAAATTTTATTCTCAATTCGTGGTCAAAACACGTTATGAAAGAGTGTGAAGTAATGAACCCACACACCTGCTACGAACTTGACAAAACTGGTCTCTGGGGCGAAGCGGTGCGCCAGCGCCGGCCAATTATCATAAATGATTATCACGCAGAGAACCCTCATAAGAAGGGCTATCCCCTGGGGCACGTAAAATTGAGTCGCTTTCTTACTCTTCCGATCATCGACCATGAAAAAATTGTCTGCGTGGTTGGAGTAGCCAACAAGGAGACCGATTATATTCAGGCCGACGTTTTGCAGCTGACGCTTCTACTTCAGTCGTCCTGGCAAATGACAGAGAGAATAAGGGCAGAAGCAGAGCTAATCAAGGCAAAAATCGCTGCCGAAGCCGCGAACAAAGCAAAGAGCGATTTTCTTGCCTCAATGAGCCATGAAATAAGAACACCCATGAACGGAATCCTTGGGATTGTCAGCCTGATGATGGAAAATGAAGAAAACGACCAGAAGCAGGAATCTTTGCGGATTATCAGGTCTTCTGCCACCAGTCTTATGAATCTGATCAGCAACATTCTTGATGTCTCAAAAATAGAGGCAGGACAGATGAACCTGACATTCTCAGATTTTTCTCTCAAAAACGAAATTGAAGATGTCATTAAACTTCTCAGCAGCAGCGCAGCAATCAAGGGCCTGCACATTCAATCTCAATATAGCACAGACCTGCCTGAATACTTCAGTTCTGACGCCAACAGAATAAGGCAGATACTGTTAAATCTTCTTGGTAATGCCGTGAAATTTACCGATCACGGAAGCATTTTCATTGACGTTGACTGTGTTACCTGTTCCAAAAAGGAGGCCGTGCTGCGAATTTCCATTGAAGATACGGGCATCGGAATCCCTCAAGAAAAAATGCCCATCCTCTTTAAAAAATTCTCAAGAATAACCCCGGTAAACAGCAAAATCGAAGGCACCGGGCTTGGGCTGGCAATTACCAAAGACCTTGTTGAAAAATTAGGTGGCAATTGCCGAGTTGAAAGCATTCCTGGCGTTGGCTCAGTTTTCAGGGTCGAGCTGCCACTGGCCCTTGCCAAGACTCATATAGAACCGAAAATTGCTCCTGAACCAGAGTCTGAGCTAAAGACGCATTTATGGCTGCAAAGACGAAGTCACGAATCGGCAAATATTCTTGTGGTAGACGATGTCGAAATCAATATCAAGGTTATCTGCCTGATGCTTGAAAGATTAGGATTAAAAACCGAAATTGCCCGCAACGGCCAGGAGGCTGTTGAAATGGCAGCTAAAAAATTCTATGACCTGATTCTCATGGACTGTTTTATGCCAGCCATGGATGGTTACGAAGCGACCAGGAAAATTCGCGAGCAAGAAAAAAAAACCTCCAGAAGGTCAATAATCGTCGCAATTACCGCCAACGCTGTCGAGCAAGGCCGCAAAAAATGCATGGAATCGGGTATGGACGATTGTATCTTTAAACCGGTTGAATTTGCGGTAATGCGAAAGTTTATTGAGAAACTGTTCGTGACTGTGGAAAGAACTTAAGAATGCGAAAACATCTGGACCTGGTATTTTTTTTTATTGGAGGCTTTGCCATGCTGTTCATACTTTTGCAATGCCTCAATCATTGGAAGCAACCCGACTCCTATTACAGAATCAAGTCCAGTAGCTGCATAAGAGTTGGCTTTGCACTCGAAGGACCCTATGCAATGCTTGACGCAGCAGGGCACCCAACCGGAGAATCCATTGAAACCGCACGCTTGATAATTCAACACCTCGGAATCAAGAATACTGAGTGGTACCTCAGCAACTTCAGTGCACTGATTCCCAGGCTTCTCAATAACGAGATAGACATTATTGCTTCGGGCATGTTTATCACCGCGAGTCGAAGCTTGCTGGTCAATTTTTCTGAACCCAGCCTGATAATGGACGAGGCATTAGTCGTCCGCCAGGGAAACCCGCTGCAGATAACCTCTTACGAATCTCTCGCAGCAAATGCCTCGGCCCGGGTAGTGTTGCTGGATGGCGGATTTTCGGAAGACCTCATGCCTGGGCTGAGCATTGCGCCAGACAGACTGATCGAAGTGCAGGACATAAACACCGGTCTCAACATGCTCAGCCATTCAGAGGCTGACGCGTTCCCGATGACAATTGCCGCAGCTCTGAACCCACAAAACAGCTTTGATCCAGAACAGTTTGCAATCATCAGTTCTCTTTCAACACTAATTAATTATTTACCCGAAAAAACTGGGGCTGGTGCGTTTGCGTTTCGCAAAGATGACAAAAATCTTTTGCATTACTGGAATGAATCGCAAAGAAATGTGTTGGGCAGCCCAGAACACATCACCATACTCAAAAAATTTGGCCTGTCAGAAAAAAACTTACCGAAAAATGAAAACGGCAACCGGCAATGAACAACTTTATCAAATATGATCGGAACGCATCGGCGCCGGCCACAGCCACTGGATTTTCACGTTGGTGGCCAATTCTGGCCCTGGCGATGAGTATGCTGGTTTTTGCAGTTAATGTCGTGCAAAACAATAGTTCACGATCTGAGCGCTTGCAGTTAAGAAACAATATTAATACCCTTGCCTGCTTTCAGGTCAAGCTTTTCAAAAGCCAAAATGAGATTCTTCTAGATAATTGCCAAAAATACCCAGAACGGCAACACCGACCGCTCGCTCTCTTTCATCTTTATGAATGTTCCCTGGCCCTTGAAACCGGCAGGAGGGGGTTTTCGGAGCATTGGAGAACCTCAGACATAAAGTCTTTCTGTGAGAATGCTTTCGCAGAATTTTCAAATCTTATTACCGATGTAACCGAACTGCGGCAAAAACTGACAAAAGAAAGCTTACCAATTTCACGGTTAACTGAAACAGCTTTTGCTTCAATAGCCAGAAAGGCAAACCTTCTTGCGATAAACCTGGACAAAGACCTTGAAAAGATTGTTTTTTCCCAAAATTACGCATCTCTGCTCTCGGCGCTGATAATAACATTTTTGATGATTTTGGTTGGCCTGGCTCTGCACCGCAGCGAATTGGCCAGGGAAAACACTTCTGAAGAAAGTGCTCTTAACCAGCAGCACCTTGAAAAAATGTTTTATGAAAGATCTTCTGAACTTTTCGCCAGCGAAGCAAGAAAACGCGCAATTCTTGAGGCCTTACCAGATGATGTTTGCCTCGTCGACAGCACAGGGCAGATCATTGACCACTTGTCCAATACCGTTAAATCAAGGTTTGAACAACCAGTTGAAAGTTTCCACAGCATCGGAGGGTTTCACCCGGTGTCTTCAAGCGTTTTCAGCAATAATTTTCACCAGGCCATCGAAGCTGGCCAGCCCATAACCAGGGAGTTTTCCATACTTTGTGCTGGCGAAGAATTGTGGTTAGAGGGCAGATGCGTCCCCATAGATCAGTCACCATCGCCAAACAGATTTGCGGTAATTCTGCTGCGAAATATAACCCCGCGCAAAAAGCAGGACCGGCTGAAAGACCTGCAATTTGAAATTAGCTCCCTGATTACCGATACCATTAATTTTGCAGACACCATAGCGCAGATTCTGCAGTTAATATGTCAGAATAATAATTGGGATTGCGGCGAGTTCTGGCATTGCCAGGCCGGAAGCGAAAGAATGTCAAGAAGTCAGTTCTGGTGTAACCCTGAGATAGGCCTTGAGAAGTTTATGGAGTTTTCGCAAACCCTGACTTTTGCAAAGAAAGAGGGAATGGTTGGCCGAATCTGGGAGAGCGCCATCCCCGAATGGAGCAATCAAATTAACTCGTTCAACCTTTTTCCCAGGAGTGAGGCTGCCAGCGAAGCCGGGCTGAAAAGCGTAATTGCCCTGCCAGTTGTTTTTGCAAAACGCTGCATCGCCGTCATAACCTTCTTCTGGCACAACACCATGATACCCGATGATGAACTCATCTTTTCACTTTGCGCACATGGGGCACAGATCGGCCAGATAATGAAAAGGCGGGAGGCCGTTGAAGACCTTAAACTGGCAAAAGAGCAGGCAGAGGCCGCAAATCAGGCCAAAACTCACTTTCTTGCCAATATGAGTCACGAAATTCGCACCCCAATGAATGCGATTCTTGGCATGATCTTTCTGCTGTTTAATACCCCGCTGACCAATCACCAGAAGCAGCTGCTCGACAAGCTCCAGTCTTCTGGCCAGATGTTACTGCGCCTGATTAATGATGTTCTCGATCTGTCAAAAGTTGAAGAAGGCCGCATAGAAATTGAACAGATCGAGATGCATCCAAACCAGGTATTTTCTGACGTCGCAGAAATGTTTAAATTCAGGGCTCGTTCGAAAGCTCTGAGTCTATACTTTGAAACGCCACCCGACTTGCCTTCCCCCTTGATTGGCGACCCTTTACGCCTCACACAGGTTCTAATCAATCTGCTCTCGAATGCAATTAAATTCACAGCACAGGGCGAGGTCTTCTTCAGGGTAAACCTGATTGCTGACACCGAAAAGGAGGTTATGCTTCGTTTTTCAGTTAAAGACACCGGTATTGGCATCACTGATGAGCAAAGAAAAAGGTTATTTAAACCATTTGCACAGGCAGACCCTAACACCACCCGCAAGTATGGCGGCACCGGCCTGGGCCTGGCGATTTCCAAAAGCCTGGTAAAATTGATGGGCAGTGAGCTGGTTTTCAGATCTGAACCCGGCATTGGTTCAGAATTCTTTTTTGACATGGCTTTCTCAAAGGCCGACTGGTCTGAATCGTCATTCAGGCTTCCAGAAATAATTAAAGCAAAACCGGTTCTGATAGTCGAGTCAAGCTATACCCTCAGAAATTCGCTTGAAAACATTTTCAAAGGTTTCAGGTGCAGGGTTGTAACATGCCAGTCTGCCGCTGAAGCTCAAACAATTCTCTCAGAAGCCCGTGAAAAAAATGACAACTTTGGCCTGCTCGTCGTTTCAAATACCAGCCTGAACGGAGGTTACAGCGGTCTTTTGCAACGAATTGAGGCAGATATGCCGGCAGCAAAACCTGCCATCATTATAACGTCTGACTACAATGCTGCCGAAGCTCAAAAGTTTGCAAAGGATCAGAAAGTTGTCGGAAACATTGTTCATCCAGCAACAGCTTCAGCCTGGTATGATGCCATAATGACCGCTTTTGGTCATGAAATAGCTCATCCAGCTTCTGTTTCAGAGATTGTTGGGGTTACAACAACGTGGGAGCAGCATTTAAAGGGAAAAAAAGTTCTGATTGCAGAAGACAACCCCATCAATCAGGATCTCTGCCGCGACCTTCTGCTCATGGTAGGTGTTTCAGTTACGATCGCTGGTGACGGCGAACAAGTTGTGGCGGCCGTTAAAGAAGAGACACCTGATTTGATTCTCATGGATGTTCACATGCCCCGGCTTGACGGTTACGCTGCCACCCGAATCATCCGGCAAATACCCGAATTTAAAAATCTGCCAATTGTTGCCCTGACTGCCGGCGTCGCCCAGGAAGACCAGGAAGAAGCGGTTAAAGCGGGTATGAACGATTTCCTTCCCAAGCCAATCGTTCCAGCAGATCTCTACCGCAGCATTGCTCACTGGACCGGAGCAAAAATAATAATTACCGCAACTGACAAAATTTCCCAAACTGAAATTGTAGTTCCAGAGGAGCTTGCTGAATTCGACGCTCACGGCGCTATAATGCGTGTGGGCGGCAGTATTGCGCGCTGGTGTTCAATGCTGAAAAGATTTGCTGCGAGCCATGCTGCCAGCGGCGACAAAATTGCCCAGAGTCTCGCTGCTGGCCAAAAAGCCGTAGCACGCGAAAAAGTGCACGCTTTAAAGGGTGTTGCGGCCAACCTTGGCCTGACCAGAATCAATCAGACTGCCCGAAGCCTTCAGGATGCAATGCTAGCAAACAATATATCTGAAGAGTCATTGGCGGTTTCATTGCTCATAGCAGCCCTGAAAGAAACAATTGTTACTATTAACTCGCTTAAAATAGCAGAACCAGAAGCATTAGCAATTAACGACCAGGAAAACCTGCAGGAAAAAATTGCCCAGCTGAAAATTGCTCTCAGAGAAAACGATTTTAAATCAATAAACCTGTTTCAGACTGTTAAACCCCATCTCCACCATTGGCCAGATTTTTTACGTGATCTTGAAGCTTCTATTAACACTTTCAACTTTGAACAATCTTTAGATATT
>DAOPYA010000121.1:0-12972 GCA_035352635.1 Candidatus Rifleibacterium sp. | reverse complement strand
CCACCATTATCGATTTTGTCTGGCCGAAGATTCAGCATGCCGGGTCGCTGGTGGTCAATCTGACCGGCGGCACTACTGCGATGCAGTGGGTCATGCAGGCCATCTACGAACGCTCGCACGCTGCAAATCTATCTGTGGAACGTGTTGCTTTCGTTGACCGCCGCCCGGCGGTAGAACAGCAGCAGACCCCTTGGTGTCTCGGTGAAATAGTAGAAATCGAAAAAATTACGAGTAAACCTTGAAATTATTCTGAATAGAGCGGCAAAAATGAACTTATTAAAGAGCAAAGAACTGAAAGGATACTCAATATGACGGCATCAACAACTTATTTGAGTGATGAAACGCTTAAAATTGCACTGGCAGCATTTTTACATGACATAGGCAAGTTCGCTCAGCGAGCACGCGGCAGGATTGGTGAATCTGGAGAGCCAGCATTTTACCCATCACAGCAATTTCTCGACGATAACCGTGAAAGGTTGCAGCCATTCAATTCTCGAACAAAGCGATACTCTCACGAGCATGCTATTTATACTGCTGCCTTTTTCGATCATCTTGAAAAAGTTTTGCCGAAATGCTTCTATAAAGATAACTGGGCTGGGCGCGAGTGGGTCGGCGATCTTGCAGCCGGTCATCATTTTGTCAGACGTGAAAATGAACAATCTTTTGTTAAAGACTGGAACAGCTTTGAACGCTGGCTAATTGCAGTTGCTGACCGACTTGCTTCTGCTCTTGATCGAGAAGGTTTCTGCAACTTTGACGAGGGATACAATCGCAACGAAGAAATTGCAAATTACAGATCGGCCAGGCTTTGGCCTGTAATGGAAAAAATCAAGACCAGTCGCGCCGCTGATACACAGCATAATGACGGCTCGTTCAATTACAGGGTTCCCCTTAAAGCTCTTCAGGAAGACATGTTTTTCCCAGCTGAAAAGTCAGTGGTAGTGGCTGCTGATAATTGTGCCGGGGCCGATGAATATCGCAAACTGTTTTATGGATTCGTTGAGGAGTTGAGAGGGCTTGAGCAGTTCACTGGTAACGTCGAGCTTTGGTTTGAGCAGTTTGAAAATCTCTATATGCGTTATGCAGGGCAGATTCCGGCTGCAACAGTAAGCCCGGCAATGCAGGATATTTCATTGTATGATCACTCAAAAATCACTGCGGCTATAGCAGTGGCGCTTTATCAGTATCACACCGAAAATCAGAAGACGGAAATAACGGATGTTGAAGATGGTGAAGCCGAAAAACTTTTATTTATCGGCGCTGGTTTCTTCGGTATTCAAAAATTTATTTTTGCTTCAGGTGGTTCTACCAATAAAGCAGCAGCAAAGATTTTGCGGGGTCGCTCATTTTATGTTTCACTTCTTTCTGAGCTGATTGCCGATATGATTTTGCGTGAAACGGGTTTGCCCGTAACTTCTGTGATTTTCAACGCTGCTGGCCAAGCAACAATACTTGCTCCGAATCTGCCCAGAGTAATAAATGCTGTGAAAAAGGTTAAACAACAGGTTAATGACTGGCTTATCAATGGATTTTACGGCCAGACATCGCTAGGTGTTGCCTGTGTTCCTGTGTCACAGCATGCCATAGTTCATGAATATCGCAAAGTTTGGCATAAATTGGGGCGAGCGATGGAACAACAAAAATATCAGAAATTTGATATTTCGCGTCTTGGCGGTGTTCAGAAGCAGTTTTTTGAAAAAATCGATGTCAACCTTGGCATTTGCCCTTTTTGTGGCCAGCGCCCGGCTGTTGCTACGTTCGATGATGAAGGTGAGAAGACTGCTATCTGCGGTATCTGTCACGACCAGCTGGATATGGGAAAGCGTCTGGTGAAGGCCGAAGCCATTGCAGTATGGAAACACACAAGCGAAGGCTTCGGGCGTATTCTACATGAGCCTGTTTTTGGCGTTTACCAGGTCTGGCTTGGTTCAATTGGTGAGGCGATTAAACAGGCGGGAAAAGGCAACCTGATCAGTATGGCTCGTATTACACCGGCATCTGAAGAGCAAGAGTGGTGCAGAATAGCTTTCAAGCCGCTCAAGGGGTATGTGCCGGTTTATACCGCAGAAGATGAACAGGATGAATTTTTAAACACGATAGAATCTGTTGAGGCTGGGGCCATTAAGTCATTTGAAATCATAGCCAACAGTGCCGTCAAAGATGGCGGTCCGGGGGTTGGCAGAGTCGGTGTTGCTGCATTGGGGGTATTAAAAGCTGATGTGGATAACCTCGGCATGATTTTTGGTTTGGGATTGCGCGAAGAGATACAGACGATTACCCGTGTTTCAATTTTAAGCAGGCAGTTTAATAATTTCTTTGCAATTTATCTGCCACACTTGCTTAGAAATGAATATCCGAATATCTATACAGTTTTTTCCGGTGGCGACGATCTTTTCCTGATCGGACCCTGGTGCGATATTGTTAGTCTGGCTCCCGTCATTAAAAAGAAGTTTGCCAAATTTGTCTGCCAAAATGACGACATCACCATCTCCATGGGCATCAGCATCCACAAACCGGGCGAACCTGTCAGAGCAATAGCACAGGCTGCAGAAGAGGCGCTTGAGCGTTCAAAAGCAAATCCGGGCAAAGATTCTATAACAATCTTCGGCGAGACCGTTAAGTTTGCACAACTTGCAGAACTTGAAGAACCTGGTGATATGATAAAAACCTGGTTGAGTAATGGTATGTTGAACACAGCCATGCTCTACCGCTTTAATACCGCCATTGAAGAAGTAAAACTCGCAAATATGGCTGTGAACAAAGCAACGAAGATGACTTTGTCAGAGCTTGCTTCGGCTCTTTCGTGGAAGGCGCGTTTAAAATACAGCCTGGTCAGAAGCAGCAGCGAAAAAGCTTTGAAGGCCGGCGATGAAGTTTTGCGCAGGGCAGAACTGGAAAATATGATCGGCTGGATTGAAAAACACAAAGATTCCATGCGGATTCCGTTATGGAGAGCAATCTATAGCAGACGAAAACGTTGACAAATCTACAGGAGGAAAATATGGCAATACAATTCTGGGAAGACCGTGCAAAGAAAATCCCTAAAACAGATCTTTTCTCGAAAGTGGCTGAAGATTCCGCCAAACTGGTGCAGAAAGAATCGGAAGATGCAGCAAGAGATAAAAAAGAGGTTAACAAACCAACGCAACTGCGCAAATTTTTTGACGAAATCGTTTCGTTTGAGGCTCGTTATAGAATGGCGTCTGGCAAAGCAGGTTCTGACGAAGAGAGGGCACGCATTTTCAAGCAACAGCTGCCATTTGCACACATGCTGGTGCCAAAGGCAAAGTATGCCGAAGCAAGAAATCTGGTCAGCAAAGGCTTTGTCGAATTGATTAAATCTGCGGTAATTGACAATCTGAAGGAACCCGAAGACCTGAGAATGCTCAAAAGCTTTTTCGAAGCCTTTACGGGTTACTACAGATATGAAAAAGAAGCAGCAAAAAATCAACAGGCTCAAAACAGAGATGGGAGAAGATAAGCAATGGAAATCAGATTACAGAAAATAATCGAATTAAAAGGCAGACTCGTTCTCGAAAGCAATCTGCACATTGGTTCCGGCAACATGGACATGCACATCGGCGGTACCGACAACCCGATTATCAAGCATCCGCACACGCTTGAACCTTTTATTCCGGGTTCATCTATCAAGGGCAAGGTTCGCTCATTGATGGAACTCAGCAGTGGTGTTGCACAGGAAGCTTTTAAACAGAACCCAAACAGTGGTGGCCTGGCAAGCCTGGCATTATTTAAGAAAGCTGCCAATGATCAAAAAAAAGAAGTAAGCGATATTTTAAAAATTTTCGGTTTCAGCGGTTCTGATAAAAGTGACGAAGATGGTCTTGCAGCAAGTCTTGGCCCAACCAGGGTTTCTTTTGCTGATTGTTATCTGAATAAAGAATGGAAAGAAAAGGCAATCGAAAATCTGTGGCCGCTTGCAATTGAAAAATCGGAAACTGCTATTGACCGTATCAGTGGAACGGCCAAACGAGGCACACTTCGCCAGACAGAAATGGTGCCTGCAGGGGCTGTATTCGATTTCAGACTGAGTTTCAAGATTCTCTGCGATGATGATAAGGAACTTTTCAAAAAACTCAAAAAAGGCCTTGAGCTTCTGGAAAAAGACGCTCTTGGCGGCAGTGGCAGCAGGGGTTATGGCAGAATAAGATTTGAAGACATCCATGAAGAGTGATTTTAAGAAGGATAACCATCATGAAAGTATTTGAATTCTCTCTCATGCTGCGTTCTGACTTCGCCACAGAGCTGCAAGGTGACACCCTGTTCGGTCAGATATGCTGGCAGCTGGCGCAAGATGCCAGTTTAGCCGGTGATATTTCAACGCTGCTGCAAAATTACGATAGTGACCCATTTTGCGTGGTGTCTGACCCTGTTATGTATTTTGAAAAAGGCGGCACACGAGAATATTTGTTCAAAACGCCTTTTTTGCCCCAGAATTCAGATGAGGTTGGCGATGACTTTAATCGGCAAAAGCAACAACACGAGAACCGCAAACGAAGAAAACGCCTGAAATGGGCAATTACTTCCAAGTCCTTAAAACTCGACCCCTATAAGGAAGAGAATTTAGTTGGTGGTGCACAGATTAAAGCAAGGTATGATTTGTCGGAAGATTGGGAAGCGATGAAAACCATTCGCCAGACTCACAACAGCATAGACCGTTTGACCGGAACCACCGGCACCGGGGCGGCTTTTGCCCCCTATACGCTAAATCAGCATTTCTGGTATCCCGAAACAAGGCTTGTCGTGTTTGCTGGCATACGTGATGATATTGCTGTCACTGGCATAAAAGAGGCCTTGAAAAGAATCGGGATTACAGGTTATGGCGCTGACGCATCGACCGGAAAAGGGCGTTTTGAAATCACAGGGCAATCTGTGGTCGACCTGGCAGAGCTTGGCAGTGGGCAACCTGATGCACTCTGTGTTATCTCAAGCGTAGTGCCCGAAACTGAAACCTATTCGGCAGTATATTTCGAGCCTTTTGTAAGATTTGGCAAGCACGGTAACATTCTTGCAACCGGTGCGACACCTTTCAAACAGCCGGTATTGAAGGCAGCCACCGGCGCAGTGCTGATGCCGCTGAAAGACAGGTGGCCTAATAAGCCTTATATTGGCAGGGCCGTAAGAGGTTTGAGCCGATATTCTGAAACCGTTGAGCAGGGTTATGCGCTTTATATTCCGATAAAAGCGGGGGTTAAAAATGATTGAGCATTATAAAATCCGTCTGCATGTTTTGACTCCGATACATATCGGCTCTGGTGATGCCTACGACCCGACCCAGTTCGTTTTCGATAATGATGGTCAAATGTTGGTTTTCAATACTGCCGATTTTCTTGCCGTCTTGAATGACAAGCAACGCGAAGAATTCAGCCGGATCTGTCAGACCATGAATGATATGGTGCCGGTTTTCGGTTTTTTTAAAAAATACTTTGTCAAATCAATAAAACATCGAGTAATTAAAGCAAGCCCTGATTTGCTGGCAAGATATGAAGAAGTGCTTAAGGGTGTAAGAAGCGGCAATGTAACGAATCAATTTGAGTTAAAGCGCACCATTTATAACGAATGTAATGCAAGGCCATATATCCCCGGTTCATCGCTGAAGGGTTGTCTGAAGAATATCTGGATGAGCGCTGTGGCCAGTGATCAAAAGCTCAGTGCACCAAAAGCTGAAGATAACAGAGCACATGACAGCAGAAGTTTGGGTGAGCTTGAATCAAAGATTCTGCGCGGAAGCTTTGATAAAGATCCCTTTCGTTTCGTTAAAGTATCAGATTTACACGCGCATGGAATAAAACCAGAAGTTGAAATTCGTTATGCTGTCAGTAGATCAAGAAAACCCGATAAAACTTTTAAGGATAATCTGACTGTGCCATTGGAACTTATCATGCCTGGTGCGGTTTTTGAAGGGCAATTTACCGTTGGCGAACCCGATAATATGCCTGAGACATGCGAACGAAAGATACATTTTCAGACTTTGATGCAGAGCGCGAAATCATTTTATTGGCCAAAAATAGACAGATTGCTGAAGATATTGCAAGGCGTTGGGGCACCTTCTAACTTTGTGACTCAAATAGGCAAGTTTAAAGAAAATTTGTTTAAAACCTGTATACCCGTTAAGCTTGGGTTGCACACCAGTGCAGAATTTATGACCCTGGATGGCAGCAGACATATTAAGATCAGTGCACCTGGCAAGCCTGCCAAATACGGAGAAGAAGCCACCACGATATGGCTTGCATCCGAAAAGAAAAAGCCTGTTACAGCGTCGGGGATGCAGCCTTTCGGTTGGGCGGCAGTTGAGTTTGAAAAAATATAAAGCAGTAAATATTATCGCCATAGTTTATGGCATCGATGGTGATTCTGCTGACAACGAGGATAATTCGCATGAAAAACATTCGGTTATAGCCGAATGTTTTTTGTTTTATTGAAAAAATTTCGGTTATAGTTTAAACTTTGTGTTAGAATTAAAAAAGTTTCGGCTATGAACGAAATTTCTGGGGTGGGTTTGTGTTTGAAAGAAAGCGTTATTTTAACAAGATTGCGCCATTTATAGGCAAGCCGGTCATCAAATTGATCACCGGTCTTCGGCGCAGCGGCAAAAGCACCTTTGTGAAGCTGCTGATAGAACATCTCAAACAGAAAAGGGTCGCTCAAAAGAACATTCTTTTCATCAGCATGGAACTTATGGAGTTCGGCTTTATAAGCGACTACATGGCGTTATATGAGTATGTAAAAAAATCTCTGCCGGCGGGTCGGCAGAAAAATTATCTGTTTATCGATGAAATCCAGGAGATACCAGGCTGGGAAAAAGCGATTAATTCGATTCTGGCAGAGGGCCTGGCGGATATTTATATCACCGGTTCCAATTGTCGTTTATTCGCTTCTGAATTTGCTACGCTGCTGACCGGCAGATATGTGGAGCTTGAGATGTTTCCACTGTCGTTTGAAGAATTTCTGGTTTTTCGTGGGGCTGGTGATGTGGTTGACACCGAGAAAGAATTTCAGCTATACCTCAAATACGGTGGTCTTCCGGGTGTTCATCATCTTGAAATTCAGGAAAGCCCGGTATTTCAATATATCGACTCTATTTTCAGCACAATTTTGCTGAAAGACGTGGTTGTCAGATATAAAATCAGAGATGTTTTTCTTCTCGAAAAAATAGCAGCCTTCATTTTTGATAACTGCGGCAACCTTACCAGTGCCAAAAAGATCTCTGATTACCTTAAATCTGAAAAAATAAGGGCAAGCGTCGAGACGGTACAAAATTACATCAGTTATCTGAAAGAGGCGTTTCTGATTTACGCCTGTGGTCGCTTTGATATCAAAGGCAAAAGGCATCTCGAATTGTCAGAAAAATACTATGTTTCTGACCTCGGAGTCAGGCACGGGGTCATGGGGTTTCGCCAGAATGACATTGCCGGCATGCTTGAAAATGTTGTTTATCTTGAGTTGTTGAGACGGGGTTATAAAGTTTCTACCGGAAAATTTGATGCGAATGAAATTGATTTCGTTGCCGTGCGGGGTGAAGAAATTCTTTATATTCAGGTTGCTTATCTGCTGGCAGCGAAAGAAACCGAAGACCGTGAATTCAGGCCGCTCGAGCAGATTGCCGACAATTTCCCCAAAATGGTTCTGACAATGGACAAACTTTGGGGTAGTGGTCGAAATGGCATAATCAGAAAATACCTGCCGGACTTTCTGCTTGGCAGATAAACAAAATAACAGGTTTCAGGAGAAAATATGGGGCGGGTTATTGTCAGTCTGATTTGACTCTTTATATCATTTCTCTCTGCCAGCTTCGAGCTGGCTCAGGGCCAGAAAAAGATTTGGCAGGTCGTCGATTTTTTCGAGAATGAATTGCCGCAATGCTTCTTGGTTGTCGGCAAGATGGCTTATGCAGATGGTATTGTACATCTGCCGGTCGAGAGACATCTGCCATTGAACCGGGCGAAAACATTTTAAAGATAAGGGGCCGGCGGTTTCTGAAAGGCAGAAAGTCTGCAGATATTCGACAACAAAGTGTGAGTTGTTGTTCATTCCCCATATTTTTTGCAGGGTTTCTGGCAGTCGGGGCGGTTCGCGCAAAAGTTGAAAGACCGGTATAAGCAGCTGGGCCGTTCGCCTTGTCGTGTAGGGATCGGCAAAAAATCCATTTTCTATTCTGGCCCAGGCTGTTTTTTTATGCCTGCTGAACAGTGCCGAGGCAAAAAGATAGCCGATATAGTTTTTTTGTTTCTTTTCGGGAAGTGCAGCTTCAGATTTGAGCTTTCTGAAATCTGCGTTAGCGAGAATCTCTCTGATTAAAGGTTTAAGGCATTTCTGGCATTGATTGGGGGCTGATTTCAGCCAGAAAAGCCGGGCGTAATCCTTCAAGTCGCCGCTGGCAAGCAAAATGCGCAGCCGGCAGCCTGCCTGGGCATCACCATCGCACCTGAAAGCCTGCTTTGAAAACGCACCCGAAAACCAGCCGACCAGCCAGGGCAGACTGTTAATTTTTAATGACAGGGTTTCGGCGGTTTTGCCCAGCGCCTCTTTACCAGCAAGGAACCCGGTCCAGTGAGCCAGGCAGTCGCCCTTGGCAATGGCAGACTCACGGCCGGAGCCGGGGTAACTTTGCGTGAAGCTTTCTATTATTTTCAGACAGTGATTTTTTTTGAACGACAAAGCGAAAGCCGGCTGAGGAAACCATGGCAGAACCGGCGAGAGTTCGCTGTTCCGGCCGTTCATAAACTCTATCAGAGATGCAGCGGCTGTCTCAAAAGTTTCCAGATTTTTTGTTTTAAATTCTTTTTTCGTTGCAGAGTTCAGGGGGCCAGAAAACAGCCTTTTAAACCTGGGATCACTCAATAAAGACTCAGGGAGGCGCTGTTCGTTAGATGCATAGGCGAGATGCGGTTCAATGAGAGCAATGACTTCACTGGCTTCAATATCACTTTTCGTCACCAGGCGGATAAGCCGGTGCAAAAACAGTTTACAGACAGTGAAAGCCCTCTTGTCAGCTTTTTTATTGAAGGCTCTGCATGCGGTCAGTAGTTTTTCAAGTTTTCTGGGGGTTGATTGAAGGTCGAATCTTACAGGGCAGGTAACAGAAGAGAGATTCTGGTGCAGCCGGTGCATTAGGTGTTTCTCAAAGAGTCTTAATGAATCAAGATCAGAGAAGCTATCGTTTTCAGATTCAAGGCAAATCAGAAGGTTTTTGAGAAGATTAATTTCAAGCTCGGTATAACCGGGCAACTGCGAAAAGAAAAACAGCATGTCTACGGGGTTCAGATAAAAAAGACTGAAAATGATCGGGTAGCGGCGCCGCAGATTTTTCAGGCCAGGGTTCTGAAGATAATAGTTAAGATTCTGCGTCTGCAGGCGTTCAGAGGCGTTCACCACTTCGAGGTTTGAGTCGAGAAGCGAAGCCGAAAGCTCGTGATACAGCTTTTCGGCCTGAATCTGACTGTCTTTTGTTTTTCTGAGGAGCATATCGACAGCCAGAGAATAATAAAGATCGGTTGTGCACAGCATTGGCACGGCTTTCTGGGCCGCCGCATTTTCTGACTGCAAAAAAATTAACAGTTGCTGGAGAAGAACTCTGAGTTTCGTGCATTTTTCGGCGGCCGGGTTCTGGCCGAGGGTGGTTTTCCAGAGATTGATCTGGTTGCCGGGTTTATCGAGGGTCTGATTGAAAAATAAAGCAAAGAACCTGGCATCAGGGGCGGCCGTATCTCTATTGTTGGCCAGCCAGTTTCTGATCTCGGTGCGGGCTGGCAATGATTCAGAATGCTCGAGCAACCAGTGAGCAACTTCATCAATGTGGGTGAAGCCAAAAAAACGCGGGTCACCGGCATAGCTTGAATCGCGAAGATTATCTGCCGAGACAAGGCAACAGGCAAAGTCAGCGGCAATGGCGGCCGCCATTTTCCGCTCGAAATGGTCAACTTTGCGAATTTTGCCATCGCCGTCGATTTCCCCGGTGCAGCAAAGCCCCGGCAGCTGATTTGCGCCGTGCATTGTCAGCCAGACGTGAACGAAATAACCAAGTTCGTATGAATGCCCTGTTATTTCGGTGAAGTCAGCAATCTGCAGCCAATATGATTTGTTTTTTTGAACCCAGAACTGGTCACAGAGCTTTTTGAGCTTATATGCACTGCCTTTGTGTGGCTCTGGCATTAAATCTTCTGCAATTTCTTTAAATGCTGAGAAAGAAACATCGGGCTGGCTTTTGCTTTTTCTTTTGTGGGTAACGGGAACTATTGCCACGCCATTTGCAGGTTTTGATCTGGGTTTAACAAGTTTGTCGATGCCCTGGCAGTCGTTTTCGCGGCCATATTGCAACCAGATCTTAATGGTTTCTGGGAGGTAGTAATTAAATTGCAGAGCATAAGGCAACCGGTTAATTTCGCTTTCAATAAGTTCGAGAAGCTCGGGCTTGATGCATGCACTTCGGCTCTGCAGATCAAGCAGCAGAGGCAGCCTTGATGGTCGATTTTGCCAGAAAACCGGTGTGGCTTGAGCCCTGTTGTATTTGTCTTCTTCAAGAAGATACTGCAAAAGCTGGTTTTCGGCAGTAATAGATTGCGAAAATGGCCACCAGCGTTCCATTTCAGGGCTGTTCATACATCAGGGTAATTGTATGAATGCCCTGATCGAGTTCGTCATTCAATGAAGACAGTGACAGGTGAAGAACCCCTTTTGCGGTCGAATGACGCTCAAACAATTTTTTGTTGCATTCGATGATCAGCCGGAACGGTTTTTTGTTCAGGCTGTAGATAGAGGCGCCGGTTTCTTCGATGATGATCATTTTAAAAAGTTTTGATTTCTGGTTTATATACTTTTTAAGGCTGTAAAAAATCTCATCGTGGCTGGCGGCCGCGAGTGCAAGCTCTTCATTCGCGGCAAGCGCAGCAAAATCAATGATAAACGGCTCATCAATGACAACGGGTTCATTTTCGAGACATGCAGATTCAGCCGCCTGCAGATGCTTAAAAAAGTCGGCAGATATGAGGGCACCGCGGGCGGTTTCCACTTCGCGAAAAAATCTTACAGACTTTGCCTGGCCTGCAAGTGCCGGTTCATCGGCGACAAGTCGGGCAAGGCGCTCTTGCAGAGTGCCAGGCAGGTTGCCGTAGAGAGTGGCGAGGTTTTCGAGCAGAACTGGTCTTTCGTTCCACCATTCGATCAGAAGTGTTATGCCGGTGGGGCTTTGCTTCGGTTCTGCAATCAGATCGGTTTTTTTGTCAAAATCAGCGGGGCAGGGTGACGCGTAAACCGGCATGATTCTGACGCCCTGGCGGCTGGTAATAGCATCGTCTGATTCGGTGGCAAAGGGCTCTGAGGCGATTACAGCCAGGGCCTGCTCTTGATTTTCGCCATATAACAGCCCCCACAACTGACCGGGTTCAACCCGGGTTACATCATGCAGCTGTTTTGTATTATTCAGCATTACAGCAAAAGACTCTTTTGTATTTTCTGAAAAAAAGTTTTTAATGAGGGCTTCTCTGAGGGCTGGCGATTTTAAAAGCTTCTGGCATGCCTGGCAGTTTTTTATATGCCTGTCGAGCTTGTCAGGCAATGGCTGGGAAACTTTGTTCTGCACGCTTTTAAAGAAACGTGCCAGTTCTTCGTGCGGGCATACCGGCGTTTTCATTTCTTTTCACCTTCGATCATACTGTTGAACCTGCCAAGCAGATAGTCACCGAGTTTTTGAATAAACTGTCGGCGGGCAAAGAGGCTCAGGTCAGCCATAGAGTTGGCAACTGCATTTTTGAACGTCTGCAGTCGATTGTTTGCCGTGCCTCTTTCGGGGCTTTTCCATTTCAAGTGTGCAAAGCGATTGTCATTCAAAAAATCTTTAACGCAGTCGGTAAGGCCCATGGCAAGTTGAGATTGAGACAACAGAGATTCGGGGAAAAAGGCCTGATTGCCATGAAAATCTTCGTAGGCCATAAAGGCCAGCCCGGCCATCTGAACCTGTTGAACCAACTGATCGTCAGAGTTGTAGCTGCGGGTAAGCACTGAAAAAGGCGCTTCGGCGTCTATTGTGCCCGCTGCCAGTTCGAAACCGGGTTCATCGACGACAATTTCATGAGTCGTGGTATCGTCTGAATCATCGCCATGCAGGCTTGGGGTTGCCTTAGCTGGCGCAGTGATAAAATTGTTGCCAGCCTCTCTTTCAAAAAAGAATTCGCTGATCGCCCTGAGAGAAAAAGCTTGGTTTTTGTGGTCAGGCAGGGTTAAAAACATGGCAAGAGTGGTTTTGTATTTTTCGCGTGCCGTCGAAAACTCTGTGCCGTTAATTGGTGCGTTGAGTGAGCTGAGATTTTTTATATCATCGATAAACGCTGCCGGTTGCGGGCTGGCTGACCAGAAGTCAGGCTTATGAAGGAAAAGGGCATCTGGTTCTGCATCGAGAAGCTTTTTCAGGTTGCTACGGGTGCGATTATTGAAAAGAATATATGCCCGGCTCTGACCAGCGGCGTGCTCTTTAAGTAAGGTGCGAATTCTTCTGCATGAGTATAGCCTCAGTTGCGCGAGGTGCAGCTCGATTCTGGCCTCGATTTCGGCTTTTGGTAATGTGGTGGCATTTTGCAGCATTAGTGTTTCGCGAATTTTTTCGCGCAAAAATTCTGAATGTCTGAGGCTGGAAACACTGTGGTTGTTCTTCAGAGCTTTGATATCGGCGGGTTCGGTGGTTACTTCTCTGATCAGGTGGTCTATTGTTGCTTCAAGTTGTGATTCTTCAACGACATTTTCGAGACCCAGCCTTTTTACTACTGCCTTGACCAGGCTTTCACATGTGTCATAAAGACTTGCCAGCAGCATGGTTTTTTGTCTGGGGTCAGCGGGTAAATATTCAAGCAGAAGCCTGCCATAAGAATAGCTTTTCGGCTGGCTGGTTTTGGTGGTTTTCACCGGCGGCACCTTTTTTCGAGTTCTTTGAGTTTGCCGGCGCTTAGAGGGGTGATCTGAGAT
>DAOPYA010000120.1:5652-13130 GCA_035352635.1 Candidatus Rifleibacterium sp. | reverse complement strand
CGAGATGTCCTGATAAGTTATTCATTGACCCCTAGACTTTGCCTGAAAAAAACAAAGCCCCCGGTTGGCGGGGGCTTTGTCTGTTCAGCCAGGTAAGGAGCTTATCGCGATAGAACAAATTTGATCCGAAAATCTTTAAGGCCATCGATCTTGATGGTATGCGCCCCGGTCGAAAAAGTCATACGACGCGCCAGACTGCGGGCTTTCAGGTTGTCTGACCATTGTTTGTGCAGCTTGTTCACGCCTTCAGGGCCAGCAGTGTAACGACAGGATGGTGCAGAAGCAAAATTTTTCGGGAAACTGGTAAAATTAACTTTTCTCATGCATTGAAAATACCACAGACAGCAACTGTTTGCAACTATGCCCACTGTAATGATTGCTGAGCAAGAATTTCCATTTTCCGATCACCCGGCCAATTTGTTTCGGATTATTATGCAAAACTTGTCAATCGACCAGAGAGTGCTGTTTGTGGTATCCTGTCGCCGCAAGAAAAAAATGAAGGTATAAATATGAAAGAAAAAGAAATCCCCTGCAAGAATAAAATTTTCGTCAACCGCACTCTTAACATGAACACCATCAAGCTGATCGGCTTCGACATGGATTACACTCTGGTAACCTACAATGTACCTGCGTTTGAAGCCAAGGCTTATGAAATCCTCAAAGAAAAGCTGATCAGAGACTACAAATACCCCGAAGATATCAAAAGCTTCGAATTCAATAAGGATTTTATCATTCGCGGTCTGGTTATCGATACCGAAAATGGTGATTTTCTCAAGGTAAACCGTTACGGTTTCGTAAGAGTTGCCGCGCATGGCTCACGTTTTTATTCATTCGAAGAGCAAAAAGAAAAATTTGGACCCAACAGCATCGACCTGCTTGATGCCCGTTATTACATTGTGCACACTCTTTTTTCACAGGCTGAGGGCTGTATGTATGCCCAGCTTGTCGATTATTACGACTCAAACAACCATAAAATCAGCTACCGAAAGCTGTTTACTGAAGTCAGAAAATGCCTGAACGACGCGCACCAGGAAGAAGAACTCAAAGGTGATGTCGTCAGTAATCCAGCAAAATATCTGATCCAGGATCAGCACATTGTCGATGCTCTGCTGAAATTCAAAAAATTCGGCAAGAAACTCGCGCTGATCACCAATTCAGACTATGAATACAGCCGCAAGGTCATGGAATATTGTTTTGGCCCCTACCTCAAAACCCCATGGCAGAAGCTTTTCGATCTGGTTATCGTTTCGGCCAACAAGCCCGACTATTTTACCACCCGCAATCGTTACCTGCGGGTCAACCCTGAAACCGGCACCCTCTCGAATTTTTATGGTCCGATTGAATGGAATGGTCTGTATCAGGGTGGCAACGCTGCGATTCTCGAAAAAAATCTAAATCTCAGCCCTTCCGAAATCCTGTATCTCGGCGATCACATTCTCGGCGATGTGGTAACCCTCAAAGAAACCATTGGCTGGCGAACTGGTCTGGTTGTCCAGGAACTGGCTGAAGAAGTGCCGATTCTCGAAGAAACCATGCGTATTCATCAGCAGATTGCCGAAAAGATGGCCGAAAAAGAGTCACTTGAAGATATTGCTCTTGAACATCGCGAAAAAATGTATCTCAAGGAACACGACCGATCAGAAGCTTCACGCCGCAAATACGAAGATGTAAAAGACCGCCTGATCAAGCTCGACGATGAAATCAGAGACCTGATTATTGCCAGCCAGAAGGGTTTTAATCAATACTGGGGCGAGGTAATGCGAGCCGGCAACGAAATCTCACGTTTCGCAACTCTGGTCGAAAGATACGCCTGCATTTATATGTCGGGTATCGCCAACCTTGATTATTATTCACCTTTCAAATATTACCGCTCACAGCGCCGCTTTCTGGCACACGACCCACAATAAGACAGGGTTTTACCACTGCTGACAATGGTTCACCCCATCGTCAGCGGTTCTTGCCACGCCGGCTTCAGGCACATGCTTTTGCACCAGCGATGCAGCAGGGCTGTATGGTCGCCGGGCACCAGCACATGATGGTTGCCAAGCGGCCGGCTGAAAAAGTAGTCAGAGGCGCCAGGCAGATCAAGTTTAAGCTGTGTCCGGCAGAGGTTGGTGGCCATGGCATGCGGCAATGATTTCCCGGTCGCCAGGGCATAGCGGCCGCCGACAAAGTCAAGGCGGCACAGGGTAAAAGTATCGGGGGCAAATTCACCGGCCACCGCCAGGCCAATTCCTGATTCAAAGTGGGTCGGCAGGGTGAACGACTGCAGAAGCGTCAGCGGGCAGGTGCAATGCGCAAAAACCACCTGATTGCCGTCAACCCTGGATGGATTGGCCATAAAACCGGCTTTGCCGGTAGCAGCCTGCAAGACCATCATGGTCACCATTGCGGGAACGTCGCCTTCACATGCGGCCGGAATGCCATCGTCATTAAGTTTTGCCAGCGCCAGACAGCCAGTGGTCTGGTTACTGGCCAGAATATCGAAGCAACGCAGAGTCAGAGCATTCAGACCGTGCGCTTTGATAACCCTGATCAGCCCGCCATAAATTCTGGCGGCCCGCGCCAGCTCTGAAGTATTGCGGCATTCCCCTGTTTTATAAAAGATACGGGCAAATTCTGAAAGCGAACCTGCTTCGGCTTTATCAGCATGCTTGCTGAATGCTTCCATGGAAAGGGTAACAAACCTGATGCCCAGTTTTTCTTCAAGGAATTTTGGGTCGGGCATGCTGGCTATAAGCCACTCAGAGGGTTCGCCGATGATACCGGCGACCCGGGTTCGCAGGCCTGCCGTGATTTTTTCAAGGTCAAGCCGTTCTTTGATCTGACCGGCCAGCCTGGCGTTGCTGCCGTGCACAATAGCGGCATCGGCATCAGGCTCATTGGCTTTCAGCCAGCTGAGAATCTCAAGGGCAGCCGGCAGGGAATTGTCAGAAAGGGTCGCAGCCAGCAACAGGGCCTTGCCGGTTTTTTTGATTGCCGGCCAGATTTTTATAAAACTGCTTTCAGTGCCGCCGGTCATTACCGGAATAACGAGCAGTTCATGGTCGGCATCAGCCGGGTCAGTAAGCAGACGGCACGGAAAGGAGTCATTGAAGGCCTGCATTAACTCATTTATTGCCGCCAGACCGCGTTGGGCATCATGTAAAGTTGAACGCAATGGTAAAATGCCCGCTTCGACAGGTTTCATTATGCTTCTTTCATTGATGGAAAATTCAGGAGAAGACTGATATTTGTCAGTGTGACCCCGTTCTGGTCGGGTTATTCAGAGCAAATGGTTCAGGAAACTTAGTTTTCGTCGTGGTCTTCGTCGCCGGCATCATTTATTTCGTCGTTGTCGGCATTGTCGGCAAAATTTTCTTCGGGTTCTTCACTGACCGATTCAGGTGCGCTGCTCTCAATGGTCTGGTGAGGAGCTTCGGCCATTAATTCACCTGATGCAGAAGGGGTCAGGTCGTCATCTTTTGAAGTGGCCTTTTGTAGGGCAAGGCGGTTGCTGTCGACTACTTCGAACATACCCCCGGCCACAACGCTTACAAGAGCAATCAGAACACCGACGAGAGCCCAGAATGCCCCTGTGTTAAAGGAAAAAGCATCGCGATAGACTTCCATTACCGGTCTGAACCAGCCGTTAACGCCGAGTTCCTGGCCAAGCTCAACCGCTTTGTTATCGTAGATAATTATGATTTCATGCGTCAGAAAAAAACCTGCAAAGATCGTGATAAAAAAGCCAGAAAAAAAGTCACGCCGGAACATTAAAAAGGCGCCAAGAATACAGCTGATCATTACCGGCAGACCAACCCCGGCACTGCGCCAGTTCTGGGCCACGGCCGGGGTAAAATTCATAGAGGTAGAAAACCCGATGATAGCAAAACCGATAACGGCAGTTATGGCAAAAAAACTCGGCAAACCACGCCCGTCGATGCCTGCAACTCCGTTATGCACATTTAATTCCATATTTTCTCCTGATTATTCTTCGCTCGACTCAAGAAATCGACGCAGGCATGAATTAACTAAGGCCGTGCCCGGTGCGCCCTTCACCCCGCCCTTCTCGTAAGGAATATCAAGAATCAGTTTGGGAGTTTTAATCGGGGTAGCGATAGCAAAGAACTGTTTATTCTCATGATTTTTTAAGAGGATATAACCGCTGGCAGTGAGATTTTCAATGGCCCGTTCGATGATAATACCATCATAGCCTGTTCGTTCAGCGATCTCTTCAAAATCGAGGGGGATATTTCGGTCAGCTGGCTTGCCGACTTCAAAATCAAGTTCAATCAGCTTTTTTAAAACCGGCCAGGTTTCGGGGCCGAATTTATGGTTAAGTAGACGGGGCAGACCTGAGAATTCAAGCCATTTTGGAAACCTGAAGCACATTTTTTGTGGGCTTTCGGCACCTTTTGGAGTTTCGGTTCGATTGCCGGCCGGGTTCAGAAAGGGTTGCAGGTCAGCGGGATTAACACGCCAGTCGCTGCCAACCTTAACCCCGGTCAATTTGCCGCTGCGCAACCAACGTCGCAGAACTTCGGTGTTAATTTTAAGAATCTGAGAGACTTCTTTGAGATTAAGTAATTTTTGTTGATCTGCCATAAAATTCCTTGTTCGAACTATTTTAAGATACCATGCACGCAGAGTAGTATCAAGCTGTTTGCAAATTATGCTGCAAAAAGATTATTATTCATCGCATGAACAACCCCGACTGGAAAAACGACGACGGAGCACATTTTGAAAAGCATGCCAGCCAGCTTTTACAGGGTATCTACCCCTGGCTGCTACGTGATTGCCTCGATATTATGCACCGAGACCTAGCGGGGGCGGCCATTCTTGAAATCGGTTGTGGCCCTGGCTTCATGCTGCAACAGTTCTCCACGTGCTCCCCCACCCTGCTCGCCGGGCTAGATCAGTCAAGAAGCATGCTGCAACTGGCTTTAGTCGCCAGCAGAGCCACCGACGCTATTTTGTTGCAAGCCGATGCATGCAGTTTGCCATTCAAAGAAGCATGTTTTGATGCGGTATTCAGTCGCGGGTCAGTCTTTTTCTGGCCAGATATTCCGGCCGCCTGCGCCGGAATAAAAATCGCATTGAAAACTGGTGGGCAGGCATTGATTGGTGGCGGGTATGGTTTGAGTACACCTGACTCTGTGATTGCCGAACTTCGCGCCCGGCAATCCGGCCACTGCAAAAACGATGTTCCCCGCCTCGACCCCGAAAAACTTTGCGAAATCATGCGCAGTTTCGGCGGGAAAGCATCTGTTCATCAGGCAAACAAGCGAGGGTTCTGGGTACACTGGCAGCTTTGACAACCATCTATGCAACTTCATAAAAGCGTGATAAAATCACCGGCGAAAGTTAAACACTGCTAACCAATTCAACAGGAAACACGCATGAAATATCGAGTATTACTGATCAATCCCGACGCAAAATCAATTGAGATCGAAAGCCGCGAGTTGTCTTCGCGCGGCATAAACGTGGTTACTACCCGAAGTGTCGAGGAAGCAATTCGTCTGCTGCGTGAAGACGGGCTGATTCACGTTATCTTAACCGAGTGGGAAGTACCGGTAAGCAGTGTAGAAGGTGAACTGGTGCGCAGTGTAACCCTCAAAGGGGCCGAACTTTTTGAGGAATTCAAGGTGATTCGGTTTGAGGTTAATATTTTTCTGTTCACCAAAGCCGCCGATCTGCCCTATTTCAATACCGGTGGCGATCTGAACGGTTATTTTTACAAGGGTGACAACGATTACGATGACATCGTGCGCAAGATTCGCACTGAAGTCATAAACAGCAAGAATCGTGCACCATTTTTTGAGAAACTGCTCGAATATGCACGAAAATCAAAAGATTCATGGCACACCCCCGGGCATGCATCGGGTTATTCAGTCAAAAACTCAATCTGGACCCGCGAATTTTACGAGTTTTTTGGGGCAAACCTTTTCAGGTCTGATGTTTCGGTTTCGGTACCGATGCTTGACTCTCTGCTGCACCCGACCGGCGTTATTAAAGAAGCGCACGAACTCGCTGCCAGAGCCTTCAGCTCCCGGTATACCTTTTTTTCTACCAACGGTACCAGCACTGCCAACAAAATATTATTGCAGACTCTTTTGCGGCCTGGCGAAGCGATTCTGCTCGACCGCAACTGCCACAAATCGGTGCATTATGGCACGATTCTGGCTGGCGCCGAGCCGATTTATCTCACCCCATCTGTGAATAATCGCTACGGCATCTTTGGCCCGGTTCCCAAAAAGCGTATTTTCGCAACGATGGACAAAGCTCTGGCGATGGGCAAAAAGCTCAAAGTTATGATTCTGACGAATTGTACCTATGATGGCCTGGTTTACGACATTGCTGACATCGTCAAAGAAGCTCACAAACGCAAGATCAAGGTGATCGTTGACGAGGCCTGGTATGGTTACGCACGGTTTCACCCGCATTTCTACCCCTGCGCCATGGAAGCCGGCGCCGATTATTCGACCCAGTCGACCCACAAGACCATGAGTGCTTTCAGCCAGGCATCGATGATTCATGTTAATGACCCTGAATTTGAAGATATCGAAGAGTTCTTCATGGAAAACTTCAACATGCACACAAGCACTTCGCCGCAATACCCGATGATCGCTTCGCTTGATGTGGCCCGCAAGCAGATGGTCATGGAAGGCTATTCGCTGCTCTCGAGGTGTATAGAGCTGTCTGATACGATCAAGAAGAGCATCAACACCCTGAGCAAATTCAAAGTTCTTGAGCTTGACGACCTGCTTTCTGAAGAAGTCAGAAATGACGGCATTCGCCTTGACCCGACAAAGCTGACCATCGATGTTTCGGGCACCGGTTTTTCGAGCAAGGAAGTCGAGCATTTTCTGCTTGAAAAACACAATATTCAGATCGAAAAAACCACTTTCAATACACTTACGGTGCTGATCACCATTGGCGCCACTCACAGCAAGCTGAACCGCTTGTTTCTGGCGCTTGAGAACATCGAAAAAATGAGTGGCACACGCAGACCGCACAAGCAGATTTCCCGCAACGACTTTTTCCTTGAACTCTCACCGATGCGCTATATGCCGCGTTTCGCGTTTTATTGCGACGGCGAATATCTGACCTTGCGTGATGCGGTCGGAAAAATTTCGGCCTGCATGGTTACCCCCTACCCGCCTGGTATTCCGCTGCTGGTGCCCGGGCAAATCATCACCCGAACTTCAGTAGAAGCTCTGAACTATTATCGCGATTATAACGTCGAAGTTCACGGGCTCAAAGAAGGGCGCATGAACGTGCTGACCGATGCCGAAGAAGCCCAGCTAACCGCTGACGGCTACGGCATCGTCGATATCACTGAATCCTGCGATTAAACGACTCTTGAAGAAACCAAAGCCGGTTGCAGCCCGACAAACTGCAACCGGCTTTTATATTTTTGCTGCTGAATTTGCTTCTACAAACCTTGTCTGGCGTTATTTATCTGCAAAATATCTTTCTTCGAGCTTTAAAAGTTC
>DAOPYA010000120.1:0-5642 GCA_035352635.1 Candidatus Rifleibacterium sp. | reverse complement strand
CACTGAATCATGCGATTGAACAACTCTTGAAGAAACAAAAGCCGGTTGCAGCCTGACAAACTGCAACCGGCTTTTAAATTTTTGCTGCTACAAGCCTTGTCTGGCGTTATTTATCTGCAAAATATCTTTCTTCGAGCTTTAAAAGTTCCGGCATTGAAGACACCTGAATATGCAAGTCTTTCAGAAGACCGTTTTCAAGTGCGTAAATCCAGCCATGAACAGTGACCTGCTGATTTCTTCTCCAGGCATCCTGAACTATGGTGGTATCTCCCACATTAAGAGCCTGTCTTATAACATTTATTTCGGCCAGGCGGTTGCGCCGCTCAATGGGGTCTGCAAAGCGCGACAATTCTTTTTGCTTAATTCTGATTATCTCTTGCAGATTTCTCAGCCAGTTATCGATCAACCCATGATAACTGTTATCAATAGCGGCTTTAATGCCACCGCATCCATAATGACCGCAAACAATAATGTGTTCTATTTTTAAAACATCAACAGCATATTGAATAACCGAAAGACAGTTAATATCAGTATGTATAACCTGATTCGCAATGTTTCTATGTACAAACAGCTCCCCCGGCAATAACCCAACGATTTCGTTCGCCGGAACCCGACTGTCAGCGCAGCCTATCCAGAGAATTTTGGGGTCATGAATCTGCGAAAGCTGCCTGAAAAACCCCGGGCAATTTTTTTCTGTTTCGTGCGCCCACTTCTTATTCCTTCTAAATAAATGCTCAAGCTTCTTCAGAAGCGCCTCCTTTGCTGTTTCCAGAATTTGATACAGGTGTTGCCTGCCACGATCAAAAACTTGTTGCCATTATATCACAGCGAATTCAACCATACCTGCCAGTTCACGGGTGCGTTACATTAACCCGGCGTCAATATGTTTCATGGTTTCCCGGCGGAATAATACCGTTCGCGATAGAAACACAAATTTTGCCATGCCATGCAGATATGGTATTATTCTTCAAGTTCTTAATTATTACAGTATTTACGGGCAAATCATGTGAGAGCCAGTTGGTTAGCTTAAGTGCTGAAACAATCTGAGTTAATCTGTGTTCGGAAAATTCGGAGGCCTGTCGCTTGCTGAAAAAAATCTTCTTCTGCCCTGTCTGCCGAGGCATTGCTGCATTATTGCTTGCTGCTGCACTCTGGTTGCCGTTTGTCCACTTGTTTTATGACCAGTCTGCTGCCAATTACCATTCCCCTGATAAGATTCCACCATTGGCGATGTCAATTGCAGCACGGCATATTGCCCTCTGGACCGACCCTGAACTCCGGCGTCTGGAACTGGAAAAAATGCGATCGCGCAACGCTGAATGGGACTTCATGGCCCGCTGCTTTTTCGTCTGGTCGCTGGGCAACATGGGTTTGCGCGACCCTGAGATGAAACCGACCGTGCTGCCGGTCATGGATGCGATCATCGATGAAACGGTCAGACTTGAGAAAGAACAGGGCATTCACTTTTTTCTCATGCCATACGCTAAATACAACGAATTCAAGATGCAGCCACCGCGCTCGATATTTATCGATGGCGAGATTGCTCTGATGCTTGGGTTGCGGCGCCTGATCGAAGATCGTGATGACTATCGAACTCTGCACCGTGAACGAATCGACGTTATGCTTGACCGCATGCAAAAGGGGCCAATTCTCTGCGCCGAAAGTTATCCTGATGAATGCTGGCTGTTCTGCAACAGTGTTGGTCTTGCCGCCATCAAGGTTGGCGACTTTCTTGACGGCACCGATCATGGTGAATTTTTCGGCCGTTGGCTTGAAAGCGCAAAAAAGAACCTTATCGACAAAGAAACCGGCATTCTTGTTTCAGCTTTCGATCTGTCGGGGAAAAGCGTTTCGGATGGCCCTGAGGGCAGCACTATCTGGCTGGTCGCCCATTGTTTGCAGGTGATCGACCCTGAATTTGCCAGGGAACAATACTGGCTGGCCCGTAAGCAACTGAAATCGAGTTTTTTCGGGTTTGGTTACGCTTATGAATGGCCTGGAGGCAAGGGGCATGATGACGTCGATTCTGGGCCGATAATTCCAATAATCAATCTCTCGGCCGGTTCTACTGGTCTGGCATTCCTCGGTGCAGCTTCTTTCAATGATCAGGAATACCTTACCTCTCTGTACCGTTCCCTTGAAATGGGTGCATTTCCTTTGCCGACTGGGCAGGGAGTAAAATATTGCGCCAGCAACGCTGTCGGTGACGCTGTTCTTCTCTATTCAATCACGCAAGGGCCGGCCTGGCAAAAAATCCTGTCGGGGAGGCAACCATGACCGATCAGATTCCCAGCCCATTCAAGGCGCGGCTGTTTACTTCCTGGGGCTTTCTTTACCGGGCGTTGCTGATAATCTTTGTTTTTGCCATGCTGCACCTTGCTGGTCTGCGCGAATATACCAGCTTTATAACCGGTACCACCTCTGGCGGTTATCTCGACCTGCTTGGCATGACCTATTTCATTTTCTACGCCCTCGCGGTTTTCCTGGCGCCGATTCTTTTGCTGGCCGCAGCGTTTTTGGCGCTCCTGGAGCGATTCTGGCCACATGTTTCCATGCAAAGTGAGGCAAAGTAATGAAATGCCCCGAATGTGATGGAACCATCAACGACACTCAGCCGCATTGCGAAAGTTGCGGCTTTGACATTGCCGACTTCGACGAGCTGCTGAAGGTGCCCGCCGAGAGGTCTGGTGCGGTTAATGACTGGGCCGGTGCCCTCAGCGACACAGGTTATGAAAGGCTGACCGGCAAACTTGAGGAATTCACCGCCGCAACCGGCATTGATTTTTGTCTTGTCACCCTGCTGTCTTCAGAACCGAGATCGCCACGTGAATTCTCGTTCTGGCTGTTCAATCGCTGGAAAATAGGTGGCGACGGTCATCTTGGGGCGCTGGTGCTGCTTTCGATGACAGAACGGCGTATCGAAGTTGAGGTCGGGTATGGAATCGAAAAGTATATCGACGACGATGAGGCGGCGGGTGTTTTGCAGCATCACGCGGTGCCGTTTCTGAAAAAGGGCGATTTCGATAACGGCCTGTTTTATTCGCTGGATATGCTGGCGAAGATTTTCGAACACGGTCTTGCCGAGGAGAAAATTAATGGGCAGTCATCCTGAAAATCATTCGGTTGAGAGATGCCGTTTACGGGTAATTTCGTGTCTGCTGCTCAGCCTTCTTCTGGGGCTTGTTTTGCCGGTCGAGGCCAGGCAGATGCCGATTCGGCGCGTGCCTCTCAACGATGAAATATTGCTTCTCGACGCCTCAACCGCAACCGAGGTTAAGCGTTACAGTCAACTTCTTTACCGTGACTACCGCAGTGAAATGGCGGTGCTGATCATTCGCAGTACTGACGGTGAAAAACACTCAGTCTGGGCTGAAAAGGTTTTTAATCACTGGGGTCTTGGCCAGGCCGGTGTAAACAATGGTATGCTGATTCTATTTGCCATCGACGACCGGCGGGTCGAAATCAAACCTGGAATCAGGTATAAGAACCGTTTTACGGCTGATTTTTGTTCAACATTGCTCAACCGTTACGTCGTGCCGGCAATACGTGCCAACCGCCCGGCCCAGGGGGTTCTCGCCGCAGCCCGCGAGGTAGCCGCCGAAATTCGCAGTTTTGAAGATCCAGCGGGTCTGTTGGCGGCGAAATCGAGTCAGCGACCCGGTGAAACCGGCGTCTCCGGTAATTCCGGGCCAGCGCAAAACTTGAACAAAAATTCCCTGCCGACAGCGAGTTCGAGCCATAAGGTTTCCGGAAAGGGTTATTCGTCATCTTCATCGGCCAATGCAAACAAGAATGTCATTAAACGACCCACATGGGTCGAACGCCAGCGTGCGACTCTTGATTTCTATCTGGCCAGGCCGCTACATCTGGTGGTTTATGCGATTATTGCAATTTCGGTCTTGTTTGGCCTGTTTTTTTTCCAGCAGACTTTCATGCACGGTCGACTTATCATGCCGGTATGGTTGTTCGTTTTTATAATGCTCGCTTCGGTTGCGGCTTGTGCCGGGCTGGTATCGACCATGTCTGACTTTTTCGAAGGTTTTCTCGATAGCGCTTTCAGCTGTTCAGGCGGGGTGGCGTTGTTGAGCTTTCTTATCTGCACTAACCACATTTGCCCGCGCTGCAAAAAATATATGAACGTTGACAAGCGCACCCTGCGTTCTCCGACCTATACCTCAAGCGGGCTTGGTGAAAAAACCGTACATTGCGACAATTGTGGTTATCACAACGTTTCAACCTATACGATTTCGAGAAGAACAAAAAGTTCGAGCAGTTCTGGCCGCCGAAGCAGCGGTGGGCGCTGTTCAGGTGGCGGTGGCGGCGCCAGCTGGTAGTTATCTCAAAAGTTCAGTTGCCCTTTACCGGTTTGAGCTGAGAGATTACCCTGTGGTTGCGCCGGCTTAACAGGCAGGGTCAGTCGGTCGGGCGTGATTTTTTAAGATTGAAGACGCGCAGGTATTTGCCGGTAATATCTGGGAAATCTGAGAAAATTCCGTCGATGCCGACTTTTTCGAAGAGCACTTTGAGCAGTGCTTCAGACGAAACAGAGGCTGGTAATGAGTCAGCCCTGAATGTGTATGGGTGCACTTTGAGACCGGCCTGGTGCGCCCGGGCCACCAGATCAGAGATTATCGGCTGGCCTTTCGCATCGATACCGGTGATTATCTGACTGATAGAAGGCCCGATACCATAAGCGTAGCCGGCAACGGCTTCGATATCACAATCTTCTTCAATAAGCTGAATCAGGCGCAATTCGCACTTCAGTTCATTTTTGATGCGCTTGAGTTCAGCAAAATCAAAGCATTGCAGGAAAATATTATCGCTGCTGTTGCTGTAACCATAGTCAGCAAGGGTTTTAAGCACTATGGCGGTGATATCGCGCCCTTCGTTTCTATGCCATTCTGGTTCTTTTATTTCGGGGTAGATACCAATGTTTCGGCCGGTCGAATGGTTGAGGCCCTGAATCATTTCGATTTCTTCGCCGAGACTCGATAGCATGAATTCAGATTTGCCGAGCGGAAAGCGGCCGGAAAAAACAGCCCGGCCGGTTGCCAGATCGATGCGTTCGTGCACTTTGAGGGTTTTAATTTCGGCAAAGGTAAAATCTATAGCATAATAGCGGCCATCAGAGCGTTTTCGCTCAGGAAACCTCGTGGCAACATCGGTTACCGTGTCGAGGTGAATGTCGTGAATGACGATTGGCACATTGTCGCTGGTTAAAACGACATCCTGTTCAAGGTAATCGGCATCCATGTTATAGGCCAGAGCTTTGGCCTGCAGGGTGTGTTCGGGCAGATAGGCGCAGGCGCCCCGGTGAGCGATGTTTATGGTTTTGTCCATGGCAGATACGCTGGTCAGGCCTCCGATCAGAAGAATCAGCAGAGCTTTCGCGATTTTTTTCATAGGTACCTCAAAAAGATATATTTCAGAAAAATTATAACAGTTTGAGATTCTCCATGCAGCAATTACAGTATTTTTACCAGCAATTCTCGTTGAGTTTTATAACTCGCATCAAAAGCCACTTGTGTTCAACTAGTTGTCTTTTAAAAGCGGAAGCTTCGGCCTATCAGCCGGGTTGCTTTTTCTACAGCGATTCGCTTCGCTCACAAGCTTCCGAAAAAGCAATCCCGTCTTCTCGCCTC
>DAOPYA010000119.1:0-13219 GCA_035352635.1 Candidatus Rifleibacterium sp. | reverse complement strand
TTTGTATTAAGGCTTCTGCCGACTTCAAGCAGAATATAGATGGCCAGCATGGTGCGAACTGCTTCAATTACGGCCGGATCGGCCGAAAAAAACTTCACCAGTTCTGGTGAAAACCAATACACGAGGCAAGCGCCTGCCGGGCCTAGCAAGATGGTTAACAGACAGCTTCTCAAGACCAGCCATTTTGCATCTTCGGTTTTTCCGGCACCCGCCAGGTAGCTCACCTGAACCTGGGCACCCCACCCCAGAGCAATGCCAGGCAGCGATGGAACAGCCGCCAGAGTGCCGGCATAGGCTTTGGCTGCTAGAGCCACCGGGCCAAGCTCAGCGAACATTCTGCTGATAAAGACCTGAGCCAGGCTATATGAAAAGGGTTCAAGAACAACCATCGCAGCAAGAGTAAGCACCGGTCTGATCTCGGGGGCGAACAGGGCAGCCCGGTCTGGCAGTTTGATCGGCAGTTTCAGCCAGTAGATGAAGGCCGCCGATGAAGCGAGCAGGGCAGTCAGGCTACCCGAAAGCTGCGAAAGAGCAACACGCTGCACGCCCGAAAGGGCTTCACCGGCCAGATTGCCCGGCAGAAGCCAGAGACAGCAGAAGCAGACAGAATGATTGACCAGGGCCACCAGAAGCGGCACCAGGCTGTTGCCGGCGCTGCGAAACACGGCGGTAAAATATTGGGCAAGAGCGTTGGCAGCCAGTGACCATTGTGCTACCCGGCAATAATCAGCAGCGAAATCGCCAGTCTGGTCATGCAGGCCCAGCACCTGACCTGTAAGAAAATTTCGGCCATAGACGACTGCCAGCAGAACCAGCACGATACATAACGAAAAAAGCGCCAGCAGTGAACCTCTGAGTCGGGCGGCCTTTTCTTCGCTGCCGCTGCCGACCAGGCGGGCAATCATGATTCCACCGGCCTGCGAGAGGCCAAGAAACATCATATTAAAGAGGCTGAAAAGGCTGTTCACTGAGCCAACCGCACCAGAGGCCGCATCAGCAATTCTGCCGAGCAGAGTAAAGAGCAGCATATTTACGGCAAATGAGAGAATCAGTTCAACAAGAATGGGCCACGAGAATCTCGTGAGACTTTTCATCAGCTGAAATTTTTGAAAAATGAATAATTTTTCTTGTGACCGTCGCGCAACTGCCAGATCGCGCATTCATCAGGAGCAAGTTCGACGTGAACCAGCCCGGCGGAAGCAGTAATGATTCTATCGCTGAAAACTTCGTGCAGTCTGGTTTCAGAGAACAGCCAGCCCCAGGGAATGCTCAGGGTAGCCGAACAGGGTTTGGAGGTGTTGTTCCAGGTTACCAGGGTAAATCTTTCGGGTTGTTGCCGGCAGGCGCGAAAAAAGGCAAAAAGATCAGGGTGCAGATCAGTAATCACCGGTTGCCAGAGACCGCCTGTCAGTTCTGGGGAATAACGGCGCAAAGCTGCCAGAAACCTTATTTCATCGCCGAACCGATGCGCTTTGGCGCTCGGGCGCTTTTTCCAGGGCATGCCGGCGCGGTTTTCAGGGTCGCGGCCGCCTTTCATGCCGATTTCTTCGCCATAATAAATCATCGGAATACCCGGCAGAGTAAATTGCAGGCGTCTTGCCACCGTAATTTTGGCGGCATCATCGGCAAAATCAGTGTTGGTTCTTTTCGAATCATGCGACGAAAGCATGAGAAGGTGGTTAACAAAACCGTCGTCATAGGCTGCCTTGAGGTTGCGCAGCAATTGTCTGGTATTGATACTGCCGGCCAGCAAGGCTTTAAGGGATGCGGTAAAAAAATAACTCTGCACCGCATCAAGCGGTTTCAGCCATGGCACGGCAAAATTCGCGACTTCGCCAATCAGGGCTGCCTGCGGGAATCTCTGATGAAAAATCGTGGAGATTTTTTCGCAGATGGCAAAACTCAGATCGTTGGCGCAATCAAGCCTGACGCCATCAAAGCCTTTGTTGACCCAGAAATCAAGAACGCTGCCTGGGCCTGAGAACAGGTATTCCTGAACGTAGGAGTCGGCAAGATTCAGTTCTGGCAGGCCAGGAAAGCCCCACCAGCACTTGTAATCACCGTTCTCTTCGAAAGAAAATCTGCCCATAGCCTCTTCGGCGCCGCTCAATGCGGCCTTGAACCAGGGGTGCCGGTCGGAGACATGATTTAAGGCAATATCGCAGACAATACGCAAACCCCGCTCATGAACATCTTCGATCAGCAGGTTGAGGTCATCCCAGGTGCCAAGCAAGGGGTCGAGAGCGAAGTGATCGGTGGTATCGTAGCGATGATAAGAAGGCGCAGCATTGATAGGCGTGAGAAGAATGGCATTGGCACCAGTAGCGCAAATGTGATCGAGACGACTGCGAATGCCCTGAAGATCGCCGCCGAAAAACTCGCGGGCACCCCGGTGGCTTTTGCCCGGTTTTTCTGACCAGGCAACCAGCTGAATACCTTCAGGAACGGCAGTCAAACCAGACCGGCAGAATCTGTCTGGCATGATCTGATAAAAAACAGCATCTGCCAGCCAGTTACAGCCCTCGGCAACATTTTTTTTCATAAGGTTGGTCATCCTCAACATGCTCAACGGGCATCATTATGTCGGTCGGGCAGAAAAAAATCAAGGGTTCGTGAAAACAAAGTTTGAGGTATAGACCTCGATTTATTATACTCATCGCATGTCAGTTTTAAAGGGAACCGCGACCAGCAGGGCTGAATTTGATCCGATAAGGCCATTACTTTATTTTTGCCTGATTGTGTTTCCCTTCGTCATGCTTTTCGTTGAGTTGGAGCGCTATTTTGCAGTAGAACTGGCCGCTCGTAAAACTGAAGTTCACAACCTTGCCGGCAAAGAGCTATTAAAACTCAGTGAATCTGCAAATGACGCCAGATTTTTTCATCTGTTGCTGCAGCAGAGTTTTTCAGCAAAGAAGCAGTTTTCAGAATCCAGTCTGTCAGACACCGTAAAGCGGCTGAAGAAAGCATTCCCCGAAACGTTGACGTTCATTTTCTGGGATAAAAACGGCAATGTGCTCAATGACCTGTCTGACGACAAGCGCTTCGGGTTTCTGTTAAAAAAGCTGAACGTTCTCATGAAAAACGTGCAGCATGACACTTTTGCCGGCCTGCACAGCCAGAGCAGTTTTGCCGAAAAATATGACAAGGATCTGCGTCTTCTCAGGCAGTTTCTCGGGCCATTCGTCACCACCGAAGCCCTGACCAGCCCGTTTGTTGATAACTCCCATGCTGAGTGTATTGAATTACACGGGCGCGGCACCAGGGTTCTGGGGTGGTTCAGGGCGCTTGCGGATTTTTCAGTTTTCGCATTTGTTTCAGACCGTATCAAAGGCAGACTAATCGGCCCCCGACTGTTGAACAGCCAACTTGCAACTCGCATACCCGGGGTCACCTTCTGCCTGCTTGATGAATTTGAATTGCGTGTTTCTGAAGAGCAGCCCGGAAATCTGAGCGGTCAGATTCTGTTGAACTTCGGAAAGTTTCGCAGGCTCGCCGCGAATGAGCAACTTGAATCTGACCACCACTATTTCAGTTTTCAGAAACTCAATCAGCGGTGGTGGGCGGTGGCAATAATGAACAAAGAGAGTCTCAACCTGGCTTCGGCAAGGGCCGGGCAGGTTGTGGCAATGCTGATCGCGGTTCTGGCAATTATTTCCCTGATTTTATACTGCTATTTTCTCGTTCATGACAACCCGCTGCATTCGGTGAGGGCAAGACTGGTGCTGATCTTCGTGTATATCGTCTTCATTCCGGCTCTGATCTTCACAGTCATCGGTATTGATTACATCAAGCAGAAAGAAAAACAGGGGTTTACAGATCAGGCTGCCCGGTCTTCGCAACTGCTCAGTTCGATTGACCAGCAGTTCAATGGCTTTATCCATGAAAGGGCAGCACAGCTGAACCGGCGATTTTCAAAAACCTGGCCGGGCACCGCCCCGATTGATGAAGACGCCATGGCATCGATGGCCGTGGAATTGCACCATGATTTCGCGCCCGACACCATTGCCTTTTCCAATCGTAGCGGCACTGATATTCTAAAAAAAGCCTATGCCAGAACCATTAAGGATGACTTTTTGCGGAAAACCGGTGCCAAAGAACTTTTGTCATATTTAAACAGTTACCAGAGTGGAAATTACGACCCAGCCGACGGCATTGCCAATGGCTTTGCGCTAAGCTTTAATATGAATCATCAGAAGTTCATGCCATTTGCTCACAGCAACAACACTTATTTCTCATATCTGAACACTTTAAGAGACCCTAAGAATCAGAGTTTTGCCTATCTCATACAAATTTTCTGGCCGGAATGGCAGTTGCATGAGGAGTATTTTCGCAGCCGCCATACTGCTGCCAGAGGCGGCGATAACCAGATGACTTATATTTACTTTCCAGGGCAGAGAAGGGCTTACCCATCGATTGACGGCTTTCCCGAGCTGCAGGGCTTTTTTGAAAACGTCAGGCAAAACGGGCCCGCTCAGCAGCGGATTCAAGACCGGCACGGAAATTCCTATCTGGTGTTCGGGCAGGCTGGCAGCCATTTGAGTTCGGCAATTCTGGCCGTGGGCGTTCGGGTCGAGCAACTCGACCGCAGTATCGCTGAGCTGAAGCACCGACTGTGGTTTCTTGCCGGTCTGAGCCTGATTATGACCCTGAGCCTTTTTCATCTTCTCACCCACTACCTGATTCTGCCAATCCGAGAACTGGCTGCCGGCGTTGAAATGGTTAAAAACCGCAGTTACACACACCGCATAGCCGTGCCTTTCAACAATGAATTTGGCCGACTTGGGCAGTCGATTAACCGCTCTCTAGAGAATCTTCAGGAGCTCGAAATCGCCAAAACCGTTCAGGAAAGCCTGTTGCCACAGAGCTCCCTGGATCTTGGGCAATTTTTGGTTTTTGCCAGAACCCGTGCCATGACTACCCTTGGTGGCGATTATTTTGATTTTGTCGTCGATCGCAGCAACAACGCCACCATTTTGATGGCAGATGTGGCGGGGCATGGCGTTCAGGCGGCCCTGCTGATGGCGATGGCCAAAAGTGTTCTAATGCTCAACAGCAGCGGCTCAGTCAACCCCGAAGCTCTAATGGAAGCTCTCAACCGCACTTTTGTCACTTTGAGGAAATCAGATATATCAACAATGATGACCGGGCAAATCATGCAGATTTCTGATGCAGGCAGCATCAGTTATACAAACGCCGGTCATTGCCCGCCGCTCATCGTTAGCGAGAATGGCAAGTCGGTCACTGAGTTAAGTCACCCATCGCTGCCTTTTGGGTTTTCGCTCAACCGAAAATTTTCTACGATTTCATTGAAAACCCAGCCCGGAGACGCGATAATCCTTTATTCTGACGGGATACTGGAGTGCGAAAACAAAGACGGGGTTGCGCTCGGCGATACAGGGTTCCGGGAAATGGCCGGGCAGTGCTTCACTGAAGACCCAGCCGGCTTTATCGACAATCTCTACCGCGCTTATGATGGTTACACCGAATCGCAGCAGGATGACATTACATTCGTGCTGATCAAGCACAAGGAAACAAAGGCATGAAAAGATTGAACCCGGCAACCTGGCTGGCAATGCTGATTGTTTCTTTTGTCATGCCGGTCATTGCTTTTAATCTGGTCAACCGGTTTTATTTTGAGCAACTGGCGATCAACGAGCTGCAAAAGCTGAAAAATTCTGCCGACTCGATTGCCAGACAATTGATGCATGCTGTCGACAACCGCAAATTCTGGTGTTACGAGTTGAACCGTGAATGCGCTCTTTCGGGCAATGCCACCGAGATGGAAGCGGCGATTAAGAAACTGGCAGAATTGCACCAGGAGAAACTGTCGTGGGTAATCTGGAACGGTTCAGATAAGGTAACAGCCAGAAACATTAACAGCAGGCACCCAGCCTGGATATGGGAAAAAACAGCAAGTATCCTGCGAAAATGCTCAAAAACCTGGTTTCTCGACCTGCCTGCCGCCGAGGACACCTTTATACGTTCGGTTCTCGGGCCACACGTGCAGACCAAGACTTTTCATCGGGCCACCTTCGCCAGCAACCCGGATTTGAACGAACTGTCATTTTTTTCGCCTTCAGGTAGTTTCTGGGCTGATTTCAAAGACAATTTCGGGGCGATTGTTTTTTTGCCGCCCGGCATTGAAAATCGCTACCATGGCCTGAGGAGCTTTATTAAAGAATCAGGCTATGCTGATTACCAGCTGGGCATAATGCAAAATGACCTTTTTTTCAGCAACAGCAGCCTGCTGACCAACAAGCGGATGAACGAAATGAAAGCCTTCTTCAGCAGCCATTTGTCTGAGGCTGGCCAGCAGGAGAATCTAATTTTTACCGGCCGCTTCATTGGCAGCAACATTTTTTTCTACCTGGCCAGACAGCAATCCACAAGGTATTCTTCGGCCCGTAACACCATGTTGTTTGCCATGCTGACGGCACTGTTTCTGCTTCTGGCGATGGGTGAGATGCAGCACGCAGGGCAAAAGCGGGGCATCAGCATCAGTTATACCGTAATTGGGCTGATAACCTGGTCCAATATTTTTCCAATGCTGCTTCTCGGGCTGTTGAGCCAACAGTATCTCGAGCAAAAGCGAGAAGTTCTCATTGAAGAACGTCGAGTGGCTGCCGTTAACTTTCTACATCGCATTGAAGGCGAATTCATTGCCGAAACCCACAAAATCAAGAATTTTGCGATCAGACACATTCAAAAACTCGGCGAGAAGCTGAAAAATGAACCCCTTTCAATTGAAAACACCCGTGAATTCAGAAAAGTAATGGCGGGAGTCGCCGGAAAATTCATGGTGGTTGCCAGTACAACTTTTCCGGCTGTCAGCGATGTCGCATTTTTGAGTCGTGAAGAATCCGGTTTGCTCGACAATGCAAACCCAGGAAAAATCGAGATGCTTACCTACGACAACACCAACCGCCTGCAGCTCAATGAAACCCTCAGTAAATGCGGCGCAGCTTTCATTTCATTTTACAACGGCACCAGTCTTTCTGATCAGGTGCTCACCGAAGTCGAGCTTATAATCGAGGCACTCTTTCAGGACAAACTCCACGCCACATTTCACCGATTTCTCAGATTGCTTGAGCAGGTTGACAACCTTGGCCTCGGCACCGAAAAACACCCGACCTTCATGCATTTTCTTTCGTTCAACCCGGCCAGGCTCGCCGACTATCTGTTCATGTTTCATTTTAATATCGGAGTTCATGCCCGAAATTTTCTCGCGGCCAAGCAGGCGATTATTCAAGGCAACCCACATGGTATCAAGGTTGTTTATTCGCTTGACAGCAACATGAAAAATATCGCGACCGGAAACTTTTCTGACCAGAAACAGTTCAGGCAAATGTTTGCCGGGCTTGGCACTATGCCACGGCAATCGGCTGAATTTGCCAATCTTGACGGAGAATCCTGGTTATACACAGGGTTTTCCAGCAAGAAAATTGCAGACATCAGCCTGATAGCACTTACACCGCTAGCCGAAATTGAACACACCCTCGATAATGAAAAGATTCAGATTCTGGCGGTAATGTTGATTAATATTTTTCTGGTTGCCGGCATTACCCTGATTTTCGTGCAGACGCTCCTCAAGCCGGTTAACCTTCTGCAGGCGGGCACCGAAGCAATCAAAGACCGCAATTTTGCCTGGCGAATACCTGAACTTGGCAAGGATGAATTCGGAAAAATGTCACGAATTTTCAACAGTGCGCTGGTGGATCTGCAGGAGATGAGTCTGGCTCGAGATGTCCAGCAGCAACTTTTTCCACGGCAACAGTTTGAAACCGGTGAATATGATATCTTCTGTAAAACAATCACCATGGCAGATCTTGGCGGCGACTATCTCGACGTCTTTCCGATCAATGCAGACAAATTCATTATGGTACTCGGAGATGTTGCCGGACACGGGGTCGGCGCTGCGATGATCATGGCCATGGCCAAATCAGCCATGTTGAATTCAACTGATCTGCTCGATAAGCCATCGGCGCTGCTCAATCGCCTGCACGACCTTATCTACCGCACCAAGACAAAAAAGCAAAAAAAAATTATGACCTTTCAATGTGTGTTAGTCGATCTTCGGCTGCACCAGATCATTTACGCCAACGCCGGTGGCTGTAGCCCATTCGTAGTAAGGGCAAGCAGCAGAACGGTTGAAGAAATTACCCTCAAAGGCGTGGCTCTCGGATCTTTTAAAAACAGCAGTTTTTCTCAGACAGAAATCGTTCTTGAGCCCGGCGACAAAATGGTATTTTACACTGACGGGCTGATTGAATCACGTAATGATGCCGGCGAAGAAGTTGGGTTCGCGAGGTTCGGCACTATGCTATCCGAGAATCTCTGTTCTGACAGTCAGCAATATTATGATAAAATAATGCAGGCCAACCGCCTCTGGCGACAAAATCAGCCCCACCAGGATGACCTCAGCCTGATGGTGCTGGGGCGCCGGAGCCATTAGAAACGCGAGGAATTACATGGGGCTTCGACCGACTGACAAATCAATTTTGCGGCGCATTCTCTTGTTTTTGCGGGCTTTGGCCTGCCCAACCCCACGCGTTGCCGCCGCACAGGATTTATCAGCAGGTGTTACTGCAGCACCAGTCATTGAACCAGACAAAGTTGGCCCGTCAGGCGCAGCAACCCAGGATCTGTATGTCGTCTGGGATGCCCTGGGTGACGGCCGGGTGGTCGGGATTTTCGACAACGAGCCGTTGGTGAGAAAGATACTGGCAGTCAACCCATTTTATTACCGGTTTTACAAATGCAGACCTGGTGAACCAACCCGACTGGCCCTCGAATGGCTTGACGAAAAACAACGCCGCGCCCTGCTTGAGGTGCTGGCCGCCGCCGGCCGGGGCGAGTTGCCCAAGTCTGGCTGCCACTAAGCCGATATTCAGCGCAAATAAGCGCCATCACTGCCGATTTTTCCTGGGCCATTACGAACCCATATTCCGGCTGAATTTGCTTTGACGGTAAAAGTCAGGGACCTGGTTGACGTTGCAACTGCCTGAGTCTGACCGCTGACCGCATCAGTGTATTCACCCGGCAGCACGCGGCTCACTGTCATTTCCTGGTCTATAAAAGCGCTCAAGCCGACAACCGCGTAGCTTTCGCCCTGATTAAAATTGCGCACGAAGCTGATTCCAGAAGTGAATTCAGAACCGTTTTCGAGACTACCGAGACTGAGGGCCGGAATGGCGCCCCGAATCTCGTTCAGGCGCCTGATGTGCTGATAGAGCGGTTGCTGCATTGATTGACCGATTGCATCTTCGGCAAGATAATCACCCATGTAAGCCTTGCCTGTCGCAGAAAGCAGGTCACCAGGCAAGACAAATTTCTGGGGCATGCCCTTCATGAACTCAAATTCTTCACCCATGAGCAACATCGGCACGCCTCGCAGAGTCCAGATGAGGTTATAGGCGCAGGCAGCTTTCCAGGTATCGCCCGAAAACCGGGTTAAATTACCCGTTTCTGGCCCTGAATCGTAATTGTGAAAGAAGGTAACCAGAGTCAACGGATCAGCATAGGCTCCATCGTACTTAAGCAAGTTGCCGATTCCCATGAAATGGCCTTGACAAAGAGAGGTTGCCAACGTTTTGAACAGGGGGTAATCAAGCACGGCAATGCCGGAATTCTGCACTCCTGGGTCGTGCGGGTTATTAACTTGCCGGGTATACCACCAGGGGCAGAGTTCAGATGGCTCCTGACCGCCCGCAATCAATTTGCCAAAGCCGTCAAGCGCCGGTTCAACATCAGCAAAAATCATCAGGTCAGGCTTCTTCTGCCGCCATTGTTCAACCATATAAATCAGGTCGCGACGATCGGTATTACGGGCAAACTGAATGCGAATGCCATCGATGCCGGCGTCGATGTAGCGGTTCACTGCCGCGATCATAAAATTTCTGATTTTCCAGTTGTCGGTTGCCAGATCGATACTGTTGGCGTCAAGATGGGCACGCTGAACCCGGTTAATCAACAAGCTTTCGGTGGCGACCAGCCAGCCTTCCCGATGGAACCATTCGGGCTCGAGAGTGGTTTCGTCGGTTCCGAAGAATCTTTCGGTGTGCAAGCCTGGTGCGGGGAATACTGTGCCGGTGACTGGGTCTTTGAGTGGCCCGGCACCCCACGGATCGCGGTAACGGTAGTCTTTGAACCATTCGGGGGCGCACGGGTTATCGTTATCCATGCGAAATGGATGCTGGTAGTTACCCAAATTAATAGCATAGGGCCAGACCGGTTGAAGGGTGCCACGGTAGAATTTTAATGGCAGTCTCGGAATAAAGTAATGATCGCGTATGCCATAATTACAAATATGGTTGACGACCACTGTCTGAAAGACCTTGATCCCCTGCCCTTTTGCAGCTTTGATGAGATCTTGCCATTTAAAATCAGTCGAGCTGAGTCTGGGTTCGAATACGGCAAAATCATAAGCGTTAAAGCCCATAAAATCAAGACCGCCGCGGTTTTCAACTGGTGGCGTCACGCAGATAGCGGTAAACCCAAGATCTTTAATATAGGCAAGTTTTTCGGCCAGGCCTTTAAAATCGCCGCGATAGTGCGGGTCGCCTTTTTCGATTCTCTCACGGTTATAAAAATTATTGCTGCTGTCACCGTCAAAAAAACGGCTGGTTATGACTGAATAAATGCGTTCCTGGCGCAGGTCGTTCGGCAGAACGATTTCTGACGCCATGCCGTGCAGAGCGTTCAAGACGAGCAAGCCCGTCAGCATTGATTTTTTTAGAATATTCATTATTTTTCCTGGTCAGACAAGAACGATTCTCATGGTTTGCCTGAGCAGGCCAACCAGATACTATGACTTTATTGAATCCTTGCAACATAACAGCGCATTGAGAATGTCTCACCGATTCGACGGCGTGGCCTATCAGCCGGGTTACTTTTTCTACAGCGATTCGCTTCGCTCACAAGCTTCCGAAAAAGTAATCCCGTCTTCTCTCCACGCCTTGCATTGAAGCATTCAATGAGCTTTTGCATAAATATGTGAGTCGATTCGACGGCGTGGCCTGTTGGCCGGAACTCAATTTATGCAGTTATCAATATTACATCATGACCTTATAGTCTGTTCAGAAAAACAGATTTCGCAAGCGATTTTGTAGAATCGAGGGGTCGCGGCCGCAAAATTCCAACCCCCGACAGTTATGCAAGGCTCATTTTTGCTTGGGCATTTAAAATTCAACTTCACGGCTTGTACGTTTTAAATGGTTGTGATATTCTTGGCGAACCAAACCATCCAACTCATGTGGAGTCCAGCAATTGTCAATTTCAGAGCTGATTTCGTGCTATCTGGAAGCCCTTGAAAAAGAGCGCAACCTCTCGCTGAATACGGTTCGAGGCTACCGCAATGACCTGACTTTCTTTGCTGAATGGCTAAAAACTCAGGGCATCAATGAAACGACTGAACTGGAAGCTCTTTCGCACGCCAGAATCCGGGCATTCTGGGCCCAGCGGCGTGCCGAAAGCCTCTCGGCCCAGAGCATGCGACGTGGGCAGTCGGCGTTGCGGGGTTTGCTGAAATACGGCATGCGGCACCATGAGCTGACAAAAAACCCGGCCGAAAACATGGATTCACCAAGGGGGCAGCGCTCCCTGCCAAAGGCCATCAGCAGTGAAGATATCAGTCTTCTTCTCAATGCTCCGGATTTCAACACTCTGCTCGGCATGCGCGACCGCGCCATTCTAGAAACGCTATATGGCAGCGGGTTACGAGTATCAGAGCTGGCCGGAATGACCTTTCAGGACATCGACTTTGATAACCAGATGGTCAGAATAACCGGCAAGGGAAATAAAGAGCGACTGGCGCCGCTGACGCCGGTCTCGTGCACAGCGATTCAAAGCTGGTGGGCTGCCAGAAACGCCCAGATGCCGGAGCAGAAGGCAGAAAGACATGTTTTCCTCAATCATCTGGGCACTCCGCTGTCTACGAGAAGCATAGCCAGGGTGATAGAAAAGTATGTCAGGCAACTGGCGATGCAGCGCAATGTTACCCCGCACCAGTTCAGACACAGTTTTGCGACCCATCTGTTAAATAACGGTGCCGACATCAGGGCAGTTCAAGAGATGCTCGGGCACGCCAGTCTTTCAACCACCCAGATTTACACCAGAATCAGCAAAGAAAAGCTGATGCAGGCATATCGGTTGTCACACCCGAGATCAGGAGAAAAAGCATGACTTATCGAGGCACCACTATTCTGGCTGTTATCAGAGACGGCATTCTCGCGTTTGGCGGCGACGGCCAGGTGACTCTCGGCGAACAGATTGTCAAAACCAGGGCGCAGAAAATTCGGCGCCTGACGAATTACCCGATTATCGGCGGTTTCGCAGGGGCTACTGCTGATTCATTCACTCTCTTTGAAAGATTTGCCAGCAAGCTCGATTCGATGTCAGGAAACATGACGCGGGCGGCGGTTGAACTTGCCCGGGAATGGCGCATGGACAAGGCGCTCAGGCAACTGCAGGCCATGCTTCTGGTCGGGAATAATGAGAAGATACTTGTTTTGTCAGGGCAAGGTGATGTTCTCGAACCTGATGAACCGGTGGCGGCAATTGGTTCAGGTGCACCGGTGGCTCTGGCGGCAGCCCGAGCGCTGATGAGACATACGAGCATGCCTGCTGCCGAAATTGTCAAAAATGCACTGTTGATCGCAGCAGAGCAATGCATTTATACCAACGATCAAATAATTATTGAGGTTCTGCAAAAATGAGCAGCAAAAAATCTACCGCTACAGCAACAGAACTGACACCTCAGGAAACCGTGGCCGAACTCGACAAGTATGTGGTCGGCCAGCACAAGGCAAAACGTGCCGTGGCAATTGCTTTGCGCAACCGTTTCAGGCGGCGTCAGCTTCAGAGTTCGCTGCGTGAAGACATCAGACCGAAAAATCTTCTGTTAATCGGGCCAACCGGGGTCGGCAAAACCGAAATAGCCCGCCGAATCGCTGCCATATCGAGTATTCCGTTCGTCAAGGTTGAAGCAACCAAATTCACAGAGGTTGGTTATGTCGGTCGCGATGTTGATTCGATGGTTCGCGACCTGGTCGAAGTGAGCATGGGTCTTCTGCGTGCCAGAAAACTTGCAGAACTCGAACCGCGGGCCAGAGAAAAAACACATGAAAAGCTGCTCGAAATCCTGCTGTCAGAAAGCAGAAACCGCCATCCCCCTAGTAGACGCATTCTGTAACCGTAAAATAGAGTTTGGATTTACCTTACA
>DAOPYA010000118.1:0-13259 GCA_035352635.1 Candidatus Rifleibacterium sp. | reverse complement strand
GGTCGAGTGCGAAATCACGGCCGCCGACCTGAAGTGGGTATTCAGAGCCGACAAAACAGAAGTCGTGCCCAAGCTCTATCAGGAATTCCTTGAGGCGGTTAACCAACCCACAGTGCAGGTCTGCCTCATCGTGTTCAGCTGGAAGCTGCAGGAATTCAACAACGTAGCTGTCTTTAAAAATATCCACGGCAGCAGGATGAATTTGTCTCATCAGTGGTGAGACTTTTGTGGGGTTCATTACCACCCGCTCAAAAAGAGCTGCTTTGAACTGCCGTTCGAGTTCACGCTTACTCCAGCGTTCCTGGATGGCCATGCGCAGATAAAACTCTCGCTCTTCATGGCGTTTTGACTGACCAAGAATAATCAGATGATGCGTCCATGGTAATTGTGTCACCAGTGGTGTCACTATTTCGTTACCATTGTAAATATCGTAAAACTGTCGCATCCGAAAAAGATTTCGCCGGGTAAACCCCTTCAATCCAGGCTGAGTCCTGGCCAGATAATGTGCCAGTTCATCAACGACACCATCGCCCCATTCTGCCGAAGCGAGTTTGCGACTGATATATTCGCCGACCTGCCAGTATAGATTTACCAGCTCAGCATTTACTGCCTGATAGGCCCGTTGCCGGGCAGCTTGAATAAGGCTTACTACCTCAATGAAGGCAGAATCAACGGCTTGTAAAGAATCGCTTCTTTTCTGGGTTGGTATGTCCTTTTTCACGGCTTCTCTCTAACCCTGAACATATTGGCAATTACATCAGGGTGTTGCTTTCAAGCTTCTTCAGCATCTGCGTTGTCAGGTATCGATCCAGAGTCATTTAACCACGGTTTCGGCTGCAGTGCAAGGCCTTGCACCTGGCCGTAGAAAACTGCCAGTCAAATAAAGCAAAGGGTGGGTTAACCGCTCAGCAAAGACATCACAAAATCACAGGCTTTTTTCAGATAGGGCCTATAGCCATATAGATAATAATTATTCAGATGAATAGCCATAGAACAACTTATTCTTAACAAGCTCATAATAATATTATCTGTGATACTGTGATTTCACCAGTTTTCACGGCGGATGGCCCCCTTCAATAAAGGTTGTCCATGAATCACAGACTCCTGACAAATTTCCGTGATTGCCTGTGATAGCTGTGATCTGACACCCCCGGCCCTGAGCACCAAAATCACCAGCTATCACCATCAGATTGGTGCTGTGCAAATCCTTTGTATATAAGGGTTTTAAATACTTTTCACCAAACTCACCAAGATTTAGAGTATATATGCCAGAATTCAGTATTTATCGATTCATCTGAATAAGTATATGTATGTGCTGATTCTTGGTGATTTTGGTGACAAACCCAGGTGTTGCCTGTATTAATGCCGACTCCAGCATGGCTTTATCTTGGTGCTGGCCGTGGTGAATTGGTGACAGAGTTGAAATTTTAGCCTTGAAAATATCTTCATTAAGCAGTTTAATAAAGAGGTCAGCCAAGAACAGCGGTTAGAAAAGAAAACAGGGGTAATCGAAAAAATGTTCTTCCAGGATCACTTAGCTCTCTTCCCGAAGTTCAAGATCGTCTGTGAAACAGAAGAACACTTCGGCTTCATTAATCTGAGGCCCAAGGAATCTTATCAGAACAGTGCCGGATATGCCGAAATTGACAAGGAACTGTTTCAGCTCACCGGCAACCGAATCCGGTATATTGAAACAACCGACACAAATGGGTCCGGCAGGTATGTTTATAATCGACCCGCCAACCTTGCACTAGACCGTGAGAACAGTAGAAAAACCAGAATTTCACTGGCAACGAATCATAGCAAAAAAGCTATTTTCCTCGTCTCCAGCAGATTCTCTGGGTCGGTTACGACTGGTGAAATTGAAAGGGTGCTGGGCGAATTTGCCCAAAAGTTCTTTACCGACCAGCGAGGCAAAGCTTTAATTATTTGCGGTATAGAGACAGAAAGCGGCATAAGCAATAAAAAAGATCCTCTCAAAAAGACGCATCATCAGAGCTACAAAGCCCCCAGACCTGAAGCGCAGGCCTCGCCAATCGAGAAAATCTTTAAGGATGAGCTTATTCGTCGGGGTATCACCTTCAAAGAGCAGGTGAACATCGAGCGTAAGGGAGCGGAGTTTACCAGGCCGGATTTTTACATCGAATCTGCCAGGCTGATGATTTACTGCGATGGCACGGAGTTTCACAAGGACCCGCAGAGAATTATCATGGATAAGCAACAGGACAGGTATCTTCAATCCCAGGGTTACACTGTTCTTCGCTTTTCAGGTTCAGAAATCTTCTCGCATGTTGATACCTGCGTGAACGAAGTAATGCAATTTCTCAAAAAGAAGTAGGCTGTGTCACCACAGCAGTTGTTTTATTTTAATTGAATCGACCTGAGTTGCTGAATAATAACGGAAGTTATACTATTATAAAGTTCTCGAAGAAAAAAACAACAGGTCTTGTCATGAGCACTTTTCAACCGAAGTTTACCATAACCAATCGCATGACCGCTGCTATCACACAGATAGAGCGTGCACGCGGTTTCCTTGAAGCAGCACGGCTTTCTGATGACTGGCTTCGGGATATGGGCAATCAGGCTCTGGTTAAAGAAGCACATCACACAACCCATATCGAGGGAACCCGCTTAACCCTTGATCAGGCTGAGCGAATCTGGAACGGTGAAGCTGTTCCGGAAGCTGACCCTGACGACACAAGAGAGCTTCTTAATTATCGCTCTGCCTTTGAGTTTGTTTCTGAATGCCTTTCCGCTGGTGATCCCGTGACAGAAGGCATGATACGCGAAATTCACCGTAGACTTGTCGAAGGGGTCCGTGGTGGCAGCGCTGCTCCCGGTGAATACAGACGCATCCAGAATTACGTTGTAAACTCTGCGACAAAGAAGGTAATTTATACCCCGCCTACGGCAATTGAAATTCCGATAATGATGTCTGAGCTTGTCAAATGGCTTAATTCAGACCTTGATACCCACCCGGTTCTTGTCAGCGGAATAGCACAGTTTCAACTGGTTCACATCCATCCCTTTCTTGATGGCAACGGTAGAACATCCCGCCTGCTTTCAACCTTGTGCTTATATAAGGCGGGTTATGACTTCAAGCGTCTTTTTACTATCAGCGAATACTACGACCGCGACCGCCCGGCATTTTACAAGTCTATCCAGAGCGTGCGCGATAACGGCATGGACATGACCAGCTGGCTTGATTATTTCATCACAGGCCTTGAAACACAGATGATTGAAGTTCGTGACCGTGGCGAACAGGTGATTCGGCGGGATGTGCTGGTGAACAAGCATGGCTTGAATGATCGGCAGGCCAAAGCAATAAGCTACCTTTTGCAGCATGGCAAAATGACAATTCAGGATTTTGAACAGTTGTGTCCAGAAACCAGCCGTCGAAGTCTACAGCGAGATCTTAAACTGTTGATTGATCAGAAACTCCTTTCTGGAGAAGGCTCGACCCATCACCAGGAATACAAGCTGCTTTGAAAGTTTGCGACATATTCGCGACAAAGTTTGCGACATGTTGACGACAAATTTACGTCATAGCTATCTGACGATGGTCCTGCAAATGGACTTAACGACCTCAAGGCAGCAAGGCGTCTGTTTAAAGGGCGTCGAGTTCTCGATGAGCAGGAATTACTGACCCTCAATGTGGCGTGAGCAGGGGCGGCTGGTGCCTACCCGTGGCGGCATGCCGTTGTTCTGGCGCGAACGGGTTATTCATTATTCCGATGCCTGGGCTTCATTGACGGTGGGCGTTTATAATTTTGCCGATGCCGGGCTTTTTAGTCCCGGCCACATAGTGACTTCTAATTAAAATTTGCTTAAAAATGTTCATTTTTTGAAATAAATAGGCCGGTTAAAATAGGCTTGACGTAAAATTCTTGTTGTGTATTATTGTGTATAACCAGTTTAAGCACGAAAGCAAAGAGGGTAAGGTTACAATCAAACACCCTGCCAAAGATATTCCGCTCGGAACTTTACGCAGTATATTCAGGCAAGCAGGCTGGAGCTGGAGGTAATAAATGCTATTCCCTGTTGTTGTGCACAAAGAAGGTAAAAGCTCGTTCGGAGTTACCATTCCCGATTTCCCTGGATGTTTTACCGCTGGCGAGACTTTTGACGAAGCGATTAAAAGCGTTCAGGAAGCTATAGAATGCCATCTCGACGAAGGCGATAAGATACCAGAACCTTCGAATATCGAATTGTTGGCAAATAATCCAGACTTTGCGGGTGGACTATGGGTTATGGTCGATGTTGACTTGTCAGCTTTCGAGAACAGAACCAAGAGAATCAATGTCAGCATACCTGAAAGCCTGCTGCACGAAATCGATTCATTTGCCAGGAAGAACGGCCTGTCTCGATCAGCATTTCTTGCCAGAGCTGCTAAAAAGGCATTGAAAGTAGCATAAAATAACATTTAGTTTGACTCACCCAGCTAAGCAGTTCAGGCGCATATGATAATCACATTCGAAATTTTATCTAATGCGAGAAGACCCAAATGTGGCTATAAAAAAGGAAATCAAAAGACAATATTGTGACATTGATCAACTACCAAGCGAAATCAGATCAAAAATTCCTGCTGCATAGGTGAGCTATTTGATGACAATTACGAATTTGATGATGCATGTGTTATCCTTACCAAATTATATTGTTTGTTGCAGGTTGTTCGCCGATACCGTCGACGGTGCAATGGCATCAGCAGTTTTATACAGCATAATCGAAACAGCCAAGGCCAACGGCCTTGAACCTTATTGGTATCTGCGGTTTCTTCTGGAAAAGGCCCCTGACTTAAAATCAAAAGATGATTTCAGAAGCCTGATTCCACAGAATGTCGATCGACAGCTGATAATGAACATGCAACAAAGTCACGTGAATGCCGGTGTCAAGCCCACCTGATTTTTCAAGAGGCGTTTAAATTCGCGCTTACTTATAATGAAGCAAACATGCGTCGGAGCAATACCTTGTGGTTAGCAAATCGCTGGTAAAAAATGATTCTGGAGATATAATCGACAAAATTCTGACCATACGAGGTCAGCGCGTAATGCTTGATTCCGATCTGGCACTATTGTATCAGGTTGAAACCAAGGCGCTTAAGCGTGCCGTCAAGCGCAATATGGAGCGCTTTCCCCCAGATTTCATGTTTGAACTGACTAAGGAAGAAACTAACATCTTGAGGCGCCAGAATGGTACCTCAAGTTGGGGCGGTTCGCGCTATTTACCTTATGCCTTTACAGAGCAGGGAGTAGCCATGCTTTCAACCGTTTTGTCGAGCAAGGTCGCCATTGATATAAATATTCAGATTATGCGGGCTTTTGTAAGCGTGAGACAATTTGCCGTAAGCCATCAGGAGCTTGCTAAAAGGCTTAGTGAAGTTGAAAAGAATGTAAAAGATCATGGATACAGCATAAAGTTTGTTCTCGATACCATCGACAAAATGCTCAGAGAAAAGAAGCGACCGCAAATTGGTTTCAAACACAGAAAAGACCAGTCATGAGCCCACATTCTCAGTTAATTGCGAAGTTTGTTTTGCAGGTTGCAGTTTTAGGATAAATGCTCAAATTCTTGGACGAGAAAATAGCGCAGTACGGACCGCCTCCACGGTTTGAAAACTCGTCCGCTTTGCAAAAAGCGGGCGAGTTTTTGTTAATGGGCAGATCTGTTAAATCTGAGGCAAAATGCTTTCAATGCAGAGCCTGAAGTTGTTAAGATTGCGATAGCTGAGCATTTTTTCATGTTGTAGAAAGCCAACAATGATTCCTGGATGAATCTCTAAATTTTGTGCACATTCTTCAACTCTGAGACCAGAGATTCTAGCGAGGCCTTTGAAATAGTGATGAATTTCTTCATGTTTTAAAACTCTGGCCGCGAAATCGTTTGCCTCGTTTTCTTCTGCGGGCCTATCAAGCAGATCCGCATTATCAACGCTGTCAATGAAAGCAGGTGGTGACTTGCTCGCTTTTAAATGAAGGAGAACGTGACCTATTTCGTGAGCAAGAGTGTACCAGAAATTGTCGTTGCGTTTGTATCTTCCGGTTAAGGCAATTACAGGATTCTTCTTAACCCAGCAGGCCGCACCATCTGTGTAGGTTTTTTCAAGATTAGGGATAATCAGAAAGATTACCCCGGCCGCCTTCAATTCTCTGATAAAATCCTGAATTCCGTTTTCAAGTGTGGAATAGTGCGCGATTTCATTGGCGAGCCTCTGTAACCTGGCTTTGGAATATTCTGGAACATTCTTTTGTTTTTCAGCTTCAATCTGAACTTTTCTCAACCAGGTTTGAGCAAAGAAGGCGTTAAACCTGCTGGAAAAGGCCTCTGATTTTTTAAAACAGGCATTTACTCTATCTTCAAGAAATGTTAGATTCAGGTCTTTCTTGTCCCAGAATTTTTTGACAGCTTCGAAGAGCTCTTCTCTATCTTTGGGCAGCCAGCCTTTTTTCTGCATATCTCTTATCGGCATGCGTTTAAAAATTTCAGCTCGCGTGGCTGTTTCGTCAAATTGATTGTCGGGTTCAAAAGTTCGCCGATATTGTGCATCGAGATTTATCCAGAATTCAGGGCTCTGCTGAAAAGTTGAACTGAGTAAACGAGCCATATTAATGGTTATAGGAGCAGTGTTAGACAGCAACTGGCTGAGATGCTTTTCGCTGATATCAAGAATTTCTGCCAGATCCTTCTGCGACCAGCCATAGAATTCCATTTCATCTTTTATTACATCGCCAGGGCCTATTGTCTTAAAGGGTTTCAGGTTTGTCATTTTTTTCTCCCGTTTCATGGGTTATCAGTATCTTTTCCCATGGTCCCAGATGTCAGTGATAATAACTTTTCGGGTTTTCATTTGTTCGTCGGCAAACTCTATTTTGAAAACCAGTCGATATTGCTGATTAAGTCTGATTGAGAACGTATTTGTGTGCCCTTGCATCTTTTCAAAATTCATTGATGGTGGAATTCTTAAATCATCAATGGTTACCGAAGCTATTATTCGCTCAACCCGTTCTACGAATTTTTCAGCGATACCAGGTGGCAATCGCAGTTTATTCGGCTTTCCTGTTGTGTAGAGTTTGATTAACTCTTTATTCTCTATTTCAAATTCCATCCAGATATCCCGTTACTAAGATTATAACGCATAATGAAAATAATGCAATTAAAAATTTACCTGTCAGGTTAAAAATATAAATCATTAAATTTACAAAATGTATTACGCGCCTGTAAGAAATCAGCGGTGGTCTGAGAAAATTGGCCTAACTGATAAGTTAAAGCGGGGATCAAACCGGCACCCAAAAGTCTCAAACGAACTTGCTATGCTTGTCTGACAATGGTAGCATAAAATTAGACCTCGATTAAAATGAACGAGAAAATAGCTCAATGTGGCCCCCCCCACGGTTTGAAACCTCGTCCATTTTATGGGCAAGGTTTTGGTAATGGGAGAATTCTATGACCAGCAAAGACCTTATTATTAAAGAGCTTGATAACTTACCCCCGAGCGCTCATAAACTCATTAAAGAGTTCATTGAGCTTTTACGAAAAAGCCTTGAAATAGAAGAAAAAACGGCGGTAAAAAGCCGCAAGTCCGTCATTCAGGGAAAATTCATCGGCATGTGGAAAGATCGAGAAGACGCCAATGACAGTGTAACTTTTGTAAAAAACTTGCGCAAAGCACATTGGGGTCAGAAAAATGCGTAGTGCTGTCATTGTTGATACAGACATTCTGATTGATCTGGCACATGAAAATGAAGTGGCAATAAAATGTCTGAAAAAGCTGGAAAAGGCATACCAACTGGAAGTTTCAGCTATTACAAGATTGGAAATCCTTGTCGGTTGCCGAAATAAATCAGAGCTTCGCGAAACCAATAATTTTCTTGAAGGGTTTCCTACTAATGCTTTAACTCCTGAGATAACTCAGAAAACCATAGATCTTATTAATCAGTATTTTTTGAGCCACAATCTTCTGATTGCCGATGCATTGATAGCGGCCACCGCAATTACATTGCAAAAACCCCTGATAATCCACTTTCTGCCAAAAAACGCCTGACTATCCAGAAGGCATTTGAAGAATACTGGGAAACCGGCGGGTTTCCGGAGGTCGCAGGCCTCGACCGGATGCTGCGAATAAAAACCCACCAGGAAGATTTCAACGCAATGCTGTTCAGCGACATCGTTGAGCGCCACGATGCGGAATGCGCATGACAGCGAAAACGATGGCCCACTTCCCAAATCTGCAGGCAAACGTCGCCGGCAGCCTGTAAAATCTGCCATTGCTACCAAGGTTAGCACCTATTCAAGCAAACTTAATCGCTATTTGCCTTTATGTATTGAGGGTAAAAGAATCCGGCTTCTTCGATTTTTTTTGCGAGTTCAGGGTATTTCTGTTCGAGAAAAGCAAATCTTGCTTTTTTGTAAGGCCTGAGCTCGGCAACTTCAAAAATAAGATTTGCAAGAGAAGAAACCTGGGGATATTTGCTGGTGCATAAGGTTTTAAGCCTCACTGTGTCTTTATGTGAGATGCGCGTCTGCATGAAAATTTTAAAGATTTCTTCTAATTGATGGCGCTCTTCGGTTCTCAGATCAATTAAAATATTACATTTTTTACAGGTGTGGAGAGAGTGACTTTTTTCGGTAAAGGCCGACTCTGGTCTCGGCTGTTTGCAAATTCTGCATATATATTCCATGGCTTAAATTCCTGTGTTTACTGCTCGCGGGACATTTGATTCCTGATAAAAGCGAAATCATTTTTACAAGTCTCGAAAAATTGCTGTTCAGCTGGTAATATAGAGATGTTTAGACTTATAGACAACAAAAACATTTTAATCGCTCAGGGGGGCTTACTGAGCGGCAAAAAGGCTTATCTGTAATAGATTGAACACCTGAACGACAAGGTGAAACAGTTCAGAAATGAGAAGCCGAACAAAACGCCGCGCAAAAATACGGATAACGACCGAAAAGGCTGAGAGCGCCACAGGAATATGAAACTTTGGGAGTTGGGCTTACGGTAATGATTCAAAGATAATCATGGAAAATATGCAGACAGCAAAAGAGATGAAAAACCAAGCTTTGAAGCTATTTTCATGGCCAATACAGCTTGGTATTTTCTGGCTGGCCTCGGCGTTTCGCTATACCATCGAACCTGGCGGCGGCATTGGTTCCTGGTGGTTGCTTGAATTTCCAGTAGTTGAATGGCGCCCGGGCTTTCTTGACTGGGGGCCACTTCCATTGGTCATGGCACTGGCAACAATCGTGTATTTCAGCCTCTTTCGACTTACAGGTCCGGAAGGGCGAACTCATGATCCTGGTTTGGTCGGTATTCTGCTTTGCACGGCAGGGTTTGCGCTTTCAAACGCATCGAATGAGTCTTTCATATTTACGGTAATTGGCATAGGGCTTTGTGTAATTGCTTCCAAAAGGCTTAAAAGAGGGGTCAGTTATTTAACCGGTCTTGCAGCACTGTTTTTAATTGTTGCCTGTCTTCTCAGCGCTTATATGTTTTCCCGAAATTTCTTGAACGCTGTAGAGTTTTTGCTGATTGCAGGGTCAATTTTAACAGGAGTCTGTTCGACAGGCTTCGCCGAACAATCAGGGAAAAACAACCCGGCATTCATGGGAGCATGGTTCAGCCTTATCCTGTTTCTTTCCTGGGGCTTGCTTCCCAAACAACCATCCATTCGAGCCCTCGTTTTAATCGAGCTATCAGCAGCGTTTATTGCAGGCCGACATTTATACTTTTCCTATATTCATCAGAAATCACAAGCGGATGATGCTGATGTCTGTGAACCAGGGTCATCAGGCAACCCTTGATTTTGTTATTGGCGATAATCAGCGAACAGACTGCAGAAAGGCCTGAGCATGCTTTGGCCAGAGGTCTTCACATCAAAGAATTGCAGAAATGTGGTTATGGTAATATCAGGGTAATATGATCAGGAAAATCATAACTTACGTGCTTGTTGGTCTGATCTGCTTTTTTCCGGCTTTTATGCTGTCTGTCGCGCTGCTATATGCAATTAATCTGGCGATTGGTGGCGGGCTTTTGTATGCCAACGGAGTCATCGATCAGATTGTAGTTCTTGTTACATGGTTTCTGCTGACAAACCATGTTTTCAGATGGTTTATATCGAGGCAGAGGCCGGTATAGAGCTTTATTTTGTTTTGAGCGTTCTGACAATGCTTTGCCAGTCCGGGTCGGTTCCATTGAGAAAATCGATTATTTTTCGCTCTGGATCGCGGATCGATAGTTCTTTATCACGCGAGAAAAGGTTTATGCTGCCGGCTTCGTTCAGACTGGCGACGATATGATGAACCTCGGCGTTGAAACCCAGTGAATCAGCGGTTTTTGAATCTGTGGTTACCATTTTTGCCCATTTTTCAGCTTCTTCATTATTTTGAAACGCCCGGTGCGGGTATGAATAAAAACCATCGCCGAACCTGGTTTCATAGACATCTTCACAGAAAATGAACCAGAGGTGGAGCTGCCCATCCGGAGAACCCTTGATCATGTCCTTCAGTTCGTCGATAACAAGGTTCTGTGTCGGGTTTTCCATGGCTATAGTTCCGTCTGGTGCAGCAGGAAAAATGAGCATTTTTCGGCTGCATCCTTCAGACATGCCAGATCTTCAGGTTTTGTCAGCAGGCGTTCAACCTGTTTTCTGCTTAAAACAGATAGTTTATCAAGATATCCCGAATTGATTTCGACTTCCTGAAAAGTGATTGCCTGTGAATTCACCGCTGGCACGGTTTTCTGAAAGGCCACCCGATATTGCCCGCTTTCCCAAGCCATGCCAATCAGGACATTTTGAAAGCCCATAAGCTTCTCCCATGGTTTCCATTGTTATCGGCAGGTGTTTACAAATTGAACTTAACTGCCTTAAATGCTCTGTAGCCGAGATTACCAGGAATTATAGCATGCCAGGCTGTTTAACTGAACTGATAATTCCGGAAACGATTTGTATAGGGTATAATGATTGAGAAAATTTTGTTATCAGCCGGAATTGAGATTTTGCGATGATTTTTGTCAGCGTGGAATGGCTTTTAAAGGCAGCTTTATAAACGAAAGGGAAGATAAATGAGCACCAACCAGGAAACCAGAAAAATTTTCGGACAGATCGCAGAGAAATACAAACTGCCGGCTCTGGCAGAGATTATCAAAAGCGATGAGCACATAATCTGGAAAAAAGACATCACCATCTGTATCGCCAACATTCTCAAGGCCGCAAAAGCCGAAGGCGACACAAAAGAGCTGCTCAAAGACGCTAAAAACATGTATAACGGGCCGATTTTTGCGATAAACGCCGCTGAAAAGAAGTATCTAATCAAAGCCGAGCCTGATTTTGACAAGGCCTTAAAAGACCTCGCAAAGTTTGACTTCTGCTTCAAACTCAGCCCCTATCACGTAATCAACACCTTTCTGGCCATTCTGATCGCGCAGATTACCGCGCAAGACCCGAACGTTCTTCTCAAAAAGGGCGAAGAGCACATGGAAGCCTTTATCGCGGCTTCCTTAAAAGAGAACAAAAACTGGAACAAAAACACGCTCACCTCTGCAAAGCCGAAGCTGATTATTCCGATTGGCGCGGCCGGCTGCGGCAAATCGACCTTCTACCATGAACTGGGCAACGTGGTTAATGCCTCGTGCGATAACATCAGATACATGCTGTTCAAAGATTTCGGCCCCTGCTTCGCACCCTGGGAAAGCACGCTGGCATGGTTTGTGGTGAATCGCATGACCGATCTTTATCTTGGCCGTGGTTACAGCGTCTTCTACAACGGCGTCAATACCGATCTTGAATACCGCTCACCCATCACCATGGAAAACCCCGACCCTCTGTACGCCGGAATTCCCTACCGCATGAAGCTGGTATATTTTGAACCTACTGTCAACCTCACCAGCATGGAAGTAAACGAACTCAGAACGATTAACCTGTGGGGAACCCCGCTGGATAAGGTTGATAGAAAAGGCCTGAGCGCGAATGTCTGCAAGATACTCGATCTCATTCAGACCAATACCGAAAGAACCATGGAACGCACCAAAGCGATTCGTGAAGGTAAAGCCGAACAGGACCCCTTCGACATTCTTTACCCGGTGCCGCCCGCCATCGTAAAAATGTTCATGGAACAGTCATTCGCAAAACCCGAAGGCCCGAATGTGGTTGTGGTTCCGCGCAAAGAAATTCCAGATGCAGCTGAACGCGCTGCCTTCTATCGCAAATATGCCGAAATGGCGGCAAACTAGCCGATTAGCCCGCAAGGGCTTTAAACTCTTAATTTGATCGGCCACTGCTACCCCGAGGCCACGCGGAGATTCACCCCGCGTGGCCTGTCATATTAAATGATCGGGCCGCTTTTATTTTGTAGTTCTCAAAAAGTGAACAGTCTGTTGCAACAGGTTTAAGGGGGGATTCGATGACCGGTGAAAGTTCAGGGCGGGAGTCGCTGACAAAACTCTTGCGGCAATACAGGAAGGTTGTTGAAGAAAGTCGTCTGCCGTGCGTTGCCTTGCATGACCCATCTGGCGAGAATCTTTGGGGAACCCTGTTTGACCTTTATGGGGACCTTCTTGCACCGGTTTTGAAAACTGGTAACGATCTTCAGGATCTGATTGCCGTTCTTAGTGATTACAAAGCCTCTTTTGATGTAACGAACAAGATGCTGCCGGGCGCGGTTCTCGAGCAATTTGTAGCTGCAAAATCTGACCCTGAAAAACTGTTCGCCGAGGCAGGTCTCAGCGCCAGTCGTTTAAAAAAAAGGCTTTCTGAGCACCCGAGAACCTTATTGCGTTTTCTGTCGCTCGCTGATAGTTCAGTTTTGAAAGCTGTGTGCGCCAACAGTGCTGCCGTTGACTCGCTGATCAGCTCAAAACGCGATGCCCAGTCTTTTGTCGGCCTTCTTGCCGTACTGGTAAATAATAACCAGGTTGATGCTGCGAATCTGATAGCTGCACTACCGCAAGTCGCCGCGCTGACTAAAAAAGAAGTCGCCGCTGATACCTTTAATCTTGTGCGGGCGCTGATAAGCGAAAACAATCCTCTTCTCGACAGCGCGTTCTGGTTGCCGAGGCTTGCAGATGTCTGTGAGTGTATCGGTTCTGACGATTACATTCGCATCGGCCGGTTAATGCACTGCGGCAGCCTTGTCAGAATTATTAAAGACACAATTGGCTGTGAATCCGTTTTGCTTGAATTCTGGAACCATGTTAAAGAGCGGGTTGCAGCTGGGCCCCAGCTTTTCATGCAAATTGAGACTGTCTTTTTCCGCGCCTGTTTTCC
>DAOPYA010000117.1:0-13677 GCA_035352635.1 Candidatus Rifleibacterium sp. | reverse complement strand
CAGTGAAAAGTTTCGCCTTCTTTTTTAAGATCGAAGCCGGCGAGGTCGATGCCATGGTCTTTGAGGAACTGCACGTGTTCGGCGGCGAAATCTTTACCGGCAACGCCTACCAGACCGACTCTGGTGAAGTAGCTCGCCACCGTGGAAAAGTAAACGGCGGAGCCACCGAGAGCCTTTTCCCTTTTGCCTTTGGGGGTCTGAAGAGAATCATAGGCTATCGAACCAACAACGATCATTTTAACGCTCATTTCTGCCTCCGGAAATTTGAATGATTAACTTGTGGCGCCCGTGGGCGTCGTGGTGCCGGTGCCGGTCTGTTGCAGTCTTTGGGCATACAGACCAGCGGCCTTGATTATAACATAAAACTGCATGGCCATGACGGCAAGAATTGAATAATCTATCCAGGGTCCGTAGTGATAAAATCCGAGAACCCCGAAGATGACCGCCGACGACAGACCATCACCAAACCTGAAAACCACAGTGTCGATAAAGCCTTTTCCCTGATACTTGGCCTCGCGATCGAGAGGTATGTAGATGAGTTCGCGCAAAACCCGGCCTGTCGAGTAATTCAGGGCGTAACGAATGATTATTGTCCAGGAAATGATGGTCAGGCTGGGCTGGCGCAACATCAGCAATGTGCCGGCGACCTGTATGAAATTCAGCATCAGCAGCCCGAGAATCGGGTTGGCAAAAAGCATCATCAGCCTGGTTACCAGAAACTGAGTTACCAGCGAAACGATGTTGATGTAACCGTAAATGCCGGCCACAAAGGCGGTGCGCTCGTTGATGTTGCCGAGTTCATTTTCGACCAGGTGGTTGAACTGCTGCGAAAACAGGGTCGCCGAAAAAGTGTAGAAAAACATTTCAAGGGCCATGAGCAGCAGAATGTAATTCCTTCCGACCGCAAGAAAGCCATCCCAGGGGCGCGGTGGGTGGGCTGGAACGACTGGTTTCCTGTCGGCTTCGGGTATTCCTTCGGGGCGGTAATGGTTGCGATGAATGTATTGCATGCACCAGATTGAGGGGTACAGAAAAATCATCGCGAGAATAAAAAGATTTGGGGTGCCGGTGTGCCTGACCAGGAGGGAAGTCAGAGAACTGCCCACCAGGCCACCGATCAAACCGCCGTAGCCGATGATCGCATACAGCCTTTTGCTCTGCCCCACTGAGAAAACGTCATTCATGAACGACCAGAACATGCTGACTGCCATGAGCGAAAACATGTTCACCCAGAGATAATAGGTGCTGATCGCTATAATCTTGAACCATGAGAGTTCAGGGCGCCTGACTGCGGGGAAATGGCTGCAGGGTGCCACTGCCGCTGAAGGCGGTTGATCGACAGCCTCTACAGGCTGACTGCCGCTGGCGACAAGCAGTCTGGCCGGGTTGGCCGGCATGGCTGTAGATTCTTGTCTCATTGTAGACGGCGCTTCTGAGCCGGGCATTGGGATAACGAATGAGAAAAGTATCCAGAAACCGATAAGGCTGACGGCAAAAAACCGGGTAATGAAGGGTATGAATATGTCACGTTTAAAATGACCGACAATAACGCTATAGAGGGCGTTAACCAAGACCAGACTCGCCATGGAAACGATGTTTAACAGCGGGATGTTCTCAGAGCCGAGTTCGAGAGCCAGGCTTTCGCGAACCGGCTTGATAACATAATAAGAACAGATTACGAAAAAAAAGTAGGCGAGCGATACCAGGGTAACCTTGATTTCAGCGCTGCTCTGTCGCTGTCTGCTGCTATCGTCGCTCTGGTCGTTGCTGGTCAAATTGAGGTTCCATTTCGCCCGATGATCCAGTCTGCTGCTTCTCGAAGAGTCTTGAAGACTGGTATGCCCACCTGCCCATCTGGCAGGGTCGAGCCGATGAATACGGGCGTAACGCCAGTGTTCAGGCCTATTTTAATGTCTGAACTGCGGTCGCCGATCATATACGAAACTGCCGGGTCGATACTGTGTTCGCTGATCGCCTGTAATATCATTCCAGGTCTGGGTTTTCGGCAATTGCATTCTGCCAGCCCGTCTGAATACGGAAAGTCAGGGTGATGCGGGCAGTAATATATGGCATCGAGGCTTGCCCCGGCAGTGGCGAGTTGCTTCTGCAACCGTGCGTGAATCAGTTCAAGCTGGGCCGGGGTTATCAGGCCACGCGAAATACCCGACTGGTTGGTGATGAGAATCAGAAGAAATCCGGCTTTTTGAAGGCGGGCCAGTGCTTCAGCCACCCCGTCGTAGATATTAAAATCATCAGGGTTGGCAATATACCCGGGGTCGGGGTTCAGTGTGCCGTCGCGGTCAAGAAATATGGCTTTTTTCATCTGCTTTTCGGTGGGTTGTTAAAATTGTATTTCTGCATGACTTTGTCAAAAACAAGTTGCGGCTTGAGTGCCCACATGCATGATTTGTGGGGGCAGACTTCCTGGTGGCACTGCAGGCAGTCGAGGTTTTCGGCAAAAATAGCCAGATGCGTGGCGCCACGCGGCATTACTGCTTCACGGGTGGTCGGCCCGAACAGGGCCACAGTGGGAGTGTGAACCCCCCAGGCAATATTCATCGGGCCGGTATCGCAGGTCAAAAACAGATCGAGGCTGGCCAGCAGCGCGGCGAATTCATCGATGCGAACCGGCTGGTGAACAAATGCTTTTTCGGGGCCGGCCGCCGCAACTATCGCGGTCGCAGCCTTCTGTTCACCTGGGCCCCAGGTTACCAGCACCGGGTTGCCGGTCTGCTGATGCCAGAGTCTGATGAATTCGACCCAGTATTCTTCAGGCCATGCCTTTGACGGGTAGGTAGTGTGCGGGTTGATGCCAAGCAATGGTCGTTGCCCGGCAAAACTGGCGCTTATGGCAGCTGCGGCCCGTTGAGCGACAGACTCTGGCATTTTCAGGTCTGGGTGATGCAGCTCGCCATCGATGCCAAAATAGCTGAAAAACTCGCCGAAGAGAAACATCAGGTGCCGGTTAGGATTGGCCGGGGAAAAAGTTCTGGTGTAGGCATGGCGTCGAAAACGGTAATCAAAGCCGCAACGTTCGGTTATGCCGCTTAAAAGGCTGATCAATGCAGTGCGCGGATTCGCAAAAAGATCGTAGAGACTTGAAAATTTTTCATGGCGGATCTGGCGAAGCAGTTTGATGGTTTCGACTACCCCGGCGTGCTCGGGCAACTCGAAGACCCTGATGCGGAGTTCGGGTGGAATAATCTGACCAAAAGGTTTCTGGCAGAGCAACCCGATCGTTTCATCGGGGTTACGCAGCCGCAGCATGCGCAGCACCGGTATCAGATGAACGATATCACCAAGGCCTTTCAGTCTGATGATGAGTTTGCCGGGCATTATTTGACTCCTGCTGCAAGATCGCCGCTGCAATATAACAGAGCCGCCGGCAAATTTCCAGTTGCCTGCGAAAACTATAAAACGATATCGCCCCATAACGACGCCTGAACATAAATCTATTGCCGATCTGCCCGAACAAAAACCTGTCTTGAAGCAATTCAAAGCAAATACTCGCAAGCGCCGGTTTGTTGCGTCTTGCGGTTGAGCGATCTGGTCATTATAATTGGTACATTAATCTGAGATTTAGAGGTAGATAAAATGAAGAACCGATTTTTGCAGACCCTGCTGATCGTGGCCCTGCTCTTTGTTTCGACTCAGGCATGGGCTGGTTCTTTCTATCGTTTGACCGGCATGCTCGACGTTCATACCGACGCGGTTGTGCTTACCACCGATGATTGCCGCGTTTTTACTCTCGATATGTCGCGTGGCGATGCTAAAAAATATGACGGCCAGCTGGTGCAGATCGATGGCGTTGCCAAAGATTCGGTTCAGCTTTCCATGCTTAAAGTCAAAACGGTTCGCCCCTTCGAAAAGCGTATCGAAGTTAAAGACCCGTTGCCTTATAAAAGCTTTCAGAGACCTGCTGAGGTTCTCAAGCTCAGCGACAAAGAGGTGCTGGTTAAAAATGTTCGCTGGAACCGCCGCAAAGAAAAGAACGCCGCTGGTGAAGCCGAATATGACTGGAAAACAGTGAAAATTGACCCGGCCATGGTTGAAGGCGCGTATCTTATCAAGAAGCCCTTTCCCCCAGAATGGATTGCCGCCCACTGCCTGATGCTGTTCACCTTTAAAAAGGGCGGCATGGTCGATGAACAGGGCAATTCATCCCGCGGCCTGATTCTGAGTATCGAAGCCTATCAGCGCAAAGATCAGGCATATTCGCTCCAGGAAGGCATGAAAAGAAGCTTTGGCATCGTCTGGCTTCTCACAACCTGGGAAGACTACGCCGCCGAAACTTGCCATTTTGATACCAAAAAACTGGTTGTTTACCCGATCAGGTTTTCAGCCGAGCAGAACCGAAATCTGATGCTCGAAGCTGTTAAACAGGCTGGTGTCAATCGGTCGGGCGAATTTTATCATACCACCCGCAACAACTGCACCAACAACCTTCTAGTGCTCATCAGCAAGGTTGGCGATAAGAAACTCCGCTTCTGGGCAATTCCGAGCATGATTTACAATGTGCGTGCCACCATGCCCACCATGGTTCCGAAGTATTTGCAGGGCAAAGGTCTGATCGGCAAAGAGTACCCCCCGGTCACCCGCGAAAACTTTTTTGCTGACCCCGCTCAGCTCTTTAAATAACCCTTTCTGGCTGACAGAACCCAAGGGCGCTGATTTTCAGCGCCCTTTCTGCATTGCCCGTTGCGTGCCATTTCTCGGTGAGTTTTTAACTCGCACCAAAAGCCACTTGTGTTTAACAAGTTGTCTTTTAAAAGGGGGCAGCTTCGGCCTATCAGCCGGGTTGCTTTTTTGCTGACAGGAGGTCAGCGATACTCGACAGCATCAGGATAGATGCTGTCGGGTGCTACAGCCGACTTTAATTCTCAAGTTTTCGCTCAGCAGAACCGCTCTATCCTGCGCGGTTCTGCATGTGCACATCCTGTGCAAAACAAGCTTCCGAAAAAGCAATCCCGTCTTCTCGCCTCGCAACTTCAATATAGAAATCTATAGCTTTGACCGAGAATTGCTATTTGCTGCCAATAAAACTTTGATTTAATGGCGTTTTACGGTAGACTGTCAGCGAAGAGTCAGTTAATGCCCCCATTCCAGACAATGAGAATCTTATGAAGCAATTTGAACTCGACAGTGAGTTGATTCCCCTTGCCCTGAAAACCCTTGGCATTTCCGATATGTTTGTTTGTCTCGACGAGAAGCAACTTGACGAGCTGGTAGGGCTGGCCGCTGCCATTCATGTCTACGATGAGGGCGAACTGGTGATCACTGCCGGCAGTGCCTCAGATTTTTTTCTGGTAATACTCAAGGGCGAAGTTTCGGTAACGATCGGCGAGCACGAAAATTTTATTGAAATTGCCCGGCTGGGGCTGGGGCACGTGGTTGGCGAAATTGCCATGCTGCGTGACGAAGCTCATTCTTAATCATATTTTGCCCGGGGTCGGCTGGTAGCGCTTGCTTTTTCGGCGCAGGTTTTCTTTGACCACATAATGTCAATCCCTGGCATCAATGTTCCCATGCCGCAGGTGGTTGGCAGCCGATTTCAAGAGTCGCCTTTCTACGAGGTCTTTCTCGAAAATCGCAAAGAGATGCCGCTGCCCGATGCGGCCGCCTTCAAGATGCTGCCTTCCGAGTTTGCCCAACGCAATCGGTTGTTTCCGGTCAAATGTACCGAGAGCCATGTGGCGATCGGTTATTGCGATATCCTGCACCGTGATCTGCGCAGCACCTTAGCCCGGATGCTCCCCGATCATGAGGTTAAAACCATTTTTTTTGCCCCTGATTACTTCAACCGGGTAATGCAGAGTATGCTCGGCGAAACGGTTGGCGGTGCTGCTAAAGCTGGTTCTGGCACCCGGAACGTTGACGAGTTGCTGCGTCGGCTGGTGGCTGCCGGTGGGTCAGACCTCTATCTTTCGGCGGGCCAGGTTCCCAGATGGCGCGTAGATGGCGAGATTCAAGAAGTAACTGAAGCGGCGCCGTTTGGGGGCGAAGAAGTTCTTGAGTTGCTTGGCCAGGTTGCCCGCCCAGAGATTCTCAGCGCGTTTGCCGATTCGTATGACGAAGATTTTGCTTATTCGATGAATTGCGGAAACCGTTTTCGCGTTAATCTGCTGCGCGATCATAACGGTGTCAGCGCGGTTTTTCGTCATATTCCCAACGAGATACGCAGTCTTGAAGAGCTTGAACTGCCGGCGATTCTCACCAGGTTCTGTTCGATGCCCAAGGGGCTGGTGCTGGTGACGGGGCCGACCGGTTGCGGCAAGACCACGACTCTGGCGGCGATGATCGACTGGATCAACCAGCGTCGCAAGTGCCATATTCTTACCATTGAAGACCCGATTGAGTTTGTGCATGGCAGTCGGCAGGCTCTGGTCAATCAGCGGGAGGTAGGCATTCACACCCGCAGTTTTGCGAAGGCCTTGCGGGCCGGTCTGCGTGAGAACCCTGACGTGGTAATGGTCGGTGAAATACGTGACAACGAAACAATGGCCATGGCGCTTGAAACCGCCAATACCGGCCATCTGGTTTTTGCCACTCTGCACACGGCAACCGCGTCGAGCACTATTGACCGGGTTGTCGATAATTTTCCATCTGACGGTCAGAACCAGGTTCGCATGTTTCTTGCCGAAAATCTGCTTGGCGTGGTTTGCCAGACTTTGTGTCGTCGTCTGACACGCGGTTGTGTACCAGCTTTCGAGATTATGATTGTTGACCCGGCAATGGCGAATCTCATTCGTACGGGCAAAAGCTATATGCTGCCCAACGCGATGATCACTGCCCAGGCTAACGGCAACCGCCTGCTGAATGATGATCTCTGCCAGTTGGTCATTAAAGGTGTAATATCTATTGAAGAAGCCATGAATAAAACCCGTGACCCGGCCGAGCTTGAGCGAAAAATCAATGAATCCGGGCATGGCAGCTGAGGCGGTCGGTCTACCGGCCTGAACAGGAGAGCTTATGAAACAACCACTGGTAGCTGAAATGATCAGCGTTGGCACCGAACTGCTGCTTGGCGAAATTATTGACACCAACGCGGCATTTCTTGGCGAGCGCCTGCGTGATCTGGGTATTTTCGTGTACCGACGGCAGACGCTCGGCGATAATCTTGAGCGGCTCAGTCGCGCTATTAAAGAGGCGATGCAACGTGCCGACCTGCTGATTCTTTGTGGTGGGCTTGGCCCAACCGATGACGATCTGACCCGCGAGGCTATCGCTGCCGCCGTTGGCGAAGAACCGTTTGTCGATCAGGCCCTGTTGGTTGATCTTGAGGCAAAATTTGCGGCCCGCAAACGCAAAATGCCCGAGGGCAACCGCAAGCAGGCCTGGCTGATCAAGAGCGCCAGATCGCTGGCGAATCCATACGGTACGGCGCCGGGTTGGCTGGTTGATGTTGGCGGCAAGCTGATCATTGCGCTGCCAGGGCCACCTTCGGAGTTGACCAGAATGTGGACTGAGCAGGTCGAAAAGCTGTTGCCGGCTTCGGGTCGCTGCCTTTATCACCGCACGCTGCATACCATCGGTATTGGCGAGTCTGATCTGGCTGAGCGCATCAAAGACTTCACGGCTCTCGATTCGCCTGGAATCGGCACTTATGCCCGTAACAGCGGTGTTGATGTCAGAATTGCGGCGAGTGGCGGCAACGCCACGCAGGCCAGGGCCGTGGCTGACCCGGTAATTCGCGAGATCGAATTGCTGCTGGCGCCATGGATATTCGGTTGCGACGATGAAACAGTGGTTTCGGCGATTAAAAAGTTGCTTGATGCAAAGCATCAGACATTTTCATGTATGGAATCATTGACCGGTGGGTGTCTGGCGGCTGAAATCACCGATTGCCCGGGCATCAGCAGCTGTTTCAGCGGCTCGATTACCACCTATTCGGCAAAGGCCAAGGTTATGGCCGGGGTTGACGCTGGCCTGATCGACAAGTTCGGGGTAGTTTCTGCCGAGGTGGCGGTGGCGATGGCAGTTGCTGCCCGAAAGATGTTTGCCACCGACTGGGGGTTATCGACCACCGGGGTTGCCGGCCCTGACAGCCTAGAGGGCAAGTCTCCCGGCACTGCCTGGGTCGCGGTATCGGGGCCCATCGGCGAAAAAGCGGCATTTGTTGATTGGCCCGGTGACCGGGCGATGATCAGAAAGAGAGTTTGCCGAACCGTTTTTCATAGTTTTTTTGATCTGCTTAAACAATCTGCCTGACAGGTTTTTGTGGGGTATAAAAAGGGGCTGTTGCACGTTCTGGTGCAACAGCCCCTCTTGCAGGTGATACTTATTTGTAGTTGGCGTCGTGCAGAGTTTTGATCAGGTCGTAGGCTTTTTTGGCTTCGCTGACCTGGCGTTTGTATGGTGCGACGTATTCTTCGATGTAGCTGCTGTGGCTGGCGATAAGGCGATCATAGTCGCGGCGGGCTTCTTCGACTTCGTTTTCATAGGGGCGCAGATAGTCTCTGATGATGCTTTCGCGGTTTCTTCTGATGTGTTCGCGGTCGCGATTCGCCTGGTCAAGGCTGGCCTGGGCGCGGGCGATTTCGTCGGGGGTAGTGGTAGTGATTGCCTTGAGCTGGTTCAAACGGTCAGCGGCGCGTCTGGCGTTATCTTCGGCGGTGCGCAGTCGCTGGTCGTAATCACGCTCGGCGTCGCGATGGGCGCGGTCGAGGCGGTCTTCGGCGTTTTCAACGTTGCTTCTGGCCTGCCGGACTTTATCTTCGAAGTTGCGTTCAGCAGCTTCTTTCTGGCGTTCGAGAATTTCGATGGCGGCGCTGTAATTATTATGTTGCCGATCGACAATCGAAAAGCTCACCATGGCGGGAGTTTCATTGAGATCGCCAGCCAGCAGTTCAACCGCTTTGCGGTAATCTTTGGCGGCCTGGATAAAATTGGCTGCGTGGCCGTCAAGGGCTTTGGCGATATAAACATCAGACAGGCGTCTGAAAAAATCGGGGTAATCGAGCTTGCGCTGTGGGTAGTCGTATTTTTCGATGAGTTCAAGGGCTGTCAGTTCGGCAGTATTGCCGGCCCATGGTTTGAGAATTTCGAAGAGCCAGTAAACGGCTTCTTTCATGCCGTTGTCGAGTTTGCAGCAATCGACCACTTCAAGAAGCACGTTGTCGGTTCTCTGCATTTCGAGCAGCCATTTGATAGCCTGCTGGAAATCGTTCACGGCCTTGTAGCACGCGGCCACACGTTCTCTGACTGAATCGGTGCGGTTTTCTACTTTGAGGTAGTATTCAATGGCCTTCTGGTACTGGCCGTGTTTTTCGAAGGTTTGCGCCACCGAGAAGACCATTTTTTGAACCTGCTCTGAAACGCTGCGCATCTCGGTATATTGCTGGTCAACCAGGGTTGAGTTCTTGGCAATTTCGGCGTCGAGAGCTTTCTTTTTGCTGCCCTGAAACCAGCCGCTGGCGCCATCATATTTGGAGCGATCCTGTTGAAGCTTGTCGAGGCGCAGTTCAGGAACAAGCAGGTCGGTTTCGGCCTTGATCAGCTGTTTTTCGAGTTCGGCAATATCTTTTTCTTCGGCAGCCTGGGCAGCAAAAGAACTTAAAACGAGACCTGCAGTAAAAATCCCGGTCAGAATTCTGTTGAATTTCATTTTTGTTTCTCCCATGGTTGCTTTCAGCGGGCGCTCACGAAGAGATCGCCGAGTTCAGATCTGCTGGTGTAAAAAGCGTTGCGGGCACTGCCATTCTTAGAGGTGACCCAGATTTCGGCAACGACGTTTTTCAACTGCAGTTTGCTTTCGCCAGCCACGTTTTCTAATGAACCGAGCTGAGCAAGTTCGCTGTAGTTGTTTTCGGCGAGATAGGCAACCGGATCTTTTTCTACAACCGATTTATACCATGAAAGTTCACCCATGACGCTGCTACCGGCTTTGGGAGCTATATTGAAATCAAGGCTTTTCTTGCCTGACCAGAAACCACCGGCGGTGATTCTGACGATAGCTTTAAGATCGCCCTGAACTACATCGCCACCGAAATGGCCCAGCAGGGCATCGACAACGTATTTTTTGCCCGAAAAATAAAAACCATGCAGGGGTTTTTCGCCACCCTCGTTGGTGTTGTCAGCGAGAATGCGGCAGCCGTGGCGTTTAAAAATCGCCTTCAGGTTATCAAGGCGTCGGTTTTCATTAGTGTCTTCAAGTGAAATTACCGCTTCAACGACCGGAACATCGATCATTACCAGGCGGCGCTGGCGGCTGTTAAGAAGTTTTGTCGGGTCAGTGGCGGCCCGGCCGCTGGTGCTGAGACTTACAGCGGCGGCGGCGTCGGTGTTGCTGATGAAAGCAGCACGCTGTTGCAGCATCTTTTCGACTACCGCGACGGTATGAGCGTTGAGGTCACCGGCGGCGGCGTATTCTGCCAGTGCCTGCTCGGCGGCGGCAAAATCTTCGCTGCTGTTGAGCGAGCCAAGAATGTTTTGTATTCGCTTCTCGGCCAGGTCAGCCCGGTCGGCTGCTGCGGTAAAAGCTTCACGTTCAGCACTGCCGGCACGTTCGCTCATTGAATAAGCGGTTTGCGAGATTCCTTCGCTGAGCTCATTCAGGGCGCCGGTAAAATTCGCGCCATCGAAAGCCTGCAGAGTCAGAGATGCCAGAGTAAAAAACACGATCAGAGCAGTTTTTCGCAACATGGGCCACCTTCTTGATAAAAAGTGAGAACGGCAAGGCCATACATGCAAATTCTATGCCATTGGTGGGCTGGCCTGTATGAAGGCCTGACCGCAATTGATGCCGGAAAATTGCCTGTTTTTCGGCGACGTTTCGATAAATTTTCGGCATTGGTCAGCAGGTTGCAATTGGAAGTGTAAAACGGTATATTGCGCCTTGCTATCTGATACATGCAAAGGAAATCGCAATATGACCAGAAAAATTCTGTCGGCCTGCGTTCTGTCAGCAGTTCTGCTGACCGGCAACCTGAGTGCTCAGCAACCTGCCAATCCCACTCAGACTGCAACTTCTCCCCGCCCTGCCAGCCAAAAGGTTCAACCCGCCGCAAAGGGCCGAACCGTCGATGTTCAGGTCGCTTCCCAGACTGCCAAGGTTGACCCGGTGGTGTTGACCAACCAGATGATGCTGGTATTCATGGAGCGGATGAAGAATGGCAACCTCAAAGAAGCCAGAGATGTCGCCGATGAAATGGTTTTTGCCAACGAAAAATATGTTGACACTGACCAGAAGGTGCATCGCAGCTTTCATTCGGCGATGGAAAAAGAATTGTTTGCTATTTACGAAGAACGGGCTGGCAGAAAGCGTCAGATTGAATGGGTAGATCAGCCCGTTTCTGATGGTTTTTACTTTCTCGCGATTCTTGATTTTCAAGAAAACAAGCACGAAGAAGCTCTTGCCAACATGCAGAAAGCCATCTTCTGGAACCCCGTTCGTTCAGCCTTCTACGCTGAACGCGGCTTCATGTTTCTTCGCAAAAACAGCGGTTCAGACATCGTTGGCGCCAGAATCGCCTATGAAAAAGCCCTCGAACTCGCAGACAATGCCGAAGATTTTGCGGCCGCACTGCGGGGGCTGGCTTTTGTGCTCGTTGAACGCCGCGAACTCGAAAAGGCCGTTGCCTGTCTGGTGGTCTCAAAAGAATTTGATGCCGAAAGCAAAGATGCTGACGAGGAAATTCAATTCATCCGTCGGGCTGACCCGGCTCTGGTTAACGGTATGAATCTGGCGCGGGCACGCGAAGTCATGAAAGAAGCCAAAATTCTTTCTAATTACTCTGCTGACCATGTGCAGGTTCTAATCAGAATCGCCGACAGTTTCAAGTCTCCCGAAGACTCTAAAAAAGCCGTTCTGCTTCTCAGGAAGGCCAATGAAATGTCGCCGAAAAACCCCGAAGTCGTTAAACGTCTCAATGCCCTGAAAAAGTAGTCGCAAATCAAAAGCCCCGGCCGCATCACTGCGTTGCCGGGGCTTTTTGCTGCGGGTTCAGTCGAGGGTCGTCTTGTGATTGAAGCGATATGGCAGATTGCGGGCGATTTTCCAGATCCCATCTTCTTTGCGCCACTCAACCTGCGCCGCGATTTTGCCAGAATCGATATCGACGCCCGGCACCAGGTTGATAACCCTGACGTTGGCATGGCATCTGATACTTGCCTGATCGACCCCGTGAAACTCTATGGCATCAATAACATATTCGGCTATTTTAACGTCCATGGCATTGAAACGGCTCTGGGCTGTGACAATCAGATCGTTTTTCGTGCTGGTCACGTCAAAATCATTGCCAAAAACGTTTGAAATGCGATTGGAAAATACCGCAAGGTTTTCGACGGCCAGAGCCGCCTGTAGCTCGCGGTGTGCGGTGGCCAGTTCGCCCCAGCGTGCATCGGCACCCACCTGAGTCGGGTGTGAGTCGAGATACGGCATGTTGCGCAATATTTTCCAGAAGGTGCCTTCACGCTGCCATACTGCGTCAAAGACCAGCGTTTTATCACGCACAATCTGCTCTGAAATCAGGTCTTTGAGCTTGATCTTAACCTCGGTGCGAATTCTTGCCTTGCTGTCTGGCAGAAACTCGCTGTCGATAACCCGCCAGGTCAATTCTGTGAAAGAATATTCCTTGAACAGGGCCGTGAAATGCTGAATAACATTATCCCAGGTTGAGGTTGAATCCCAGTCATTGCCAAATGAGGGCGAAATATAAACCTTGAGCAGCTCAAGATCCTTGCGCAGCAGTGCGTGTCTGAGAATGCTGTTGGCTTCCTTCAGCACGATTTCACGCTCAAGAGCGCTGCCGGCAAGGGTTATGACAGGGGTAGTCACCGCGGGCAGATCGAGAACGGTGCTGGCCACGGCTGTGGCGGGCAACTGCAGCATCAACTTGATTGCTGTGGTAATGCTTCCAATGCTGTTTTCGTATTCTCTGGCCCTGATGTCGGCCGGGGTCAGATTCTTGCCGAACTGCACCCCCTGCTGATAAACCAGCGCTTCAGAGGTGCTCTGAAGATTGATGGTGAGTTTGCTGAGGTCAGAATAATAAAGTTCTTCTTCGGTGATGCGCCGCAGCAGGGCAATTTTGGCAGACTGGGCACGCAAGACCATGGTCTGGGAAAAAGGCACTTCTTTGAGAGTGAAGCTGCCATCTTTGGCGGCCCTGACGGTGACGCCTGCCGCGCTGACCATAAAAGTCGAGTAGTCACTGATCGCTGCCAGGCTTGCTTTGAGGGTTCCAGCCAGATCGGTTTCAATGATTTCGGGCAGGCTGATTTTGCCCGAAATGCTGAATTCGCTACCATCTGGAAGCGGGTTGAAGGTCAGGTCGCCTTTTCCGGTGCAGCCATTCAGAAATACCATAATCGAAAGAAGAATCACCGAATAGAGCAGATTACCTGGTCGGCGAAAACCTGGTTTGTGTTTTTCTGGCCGCATGCCGCCTCCGAAAAAAATGTTATCTGTAACTGCTATCGACATCGGCCCGCAAAATTCGTAGCATTCTTCGCCACACCATGCCAGAGGCATTAAAAACGCCCTCTTATACATAAGCTCATAGAATTTTTCAAAGAAACCCTGCTGACAGGACACGCCGTCGAACCCGCGAAAAATACTCAATACGCTCTCATATAACCTATAGTAACCAGGGCAAACGCAAACCTTATTCTTACCAAGAGTGTATTACGGCATGTCAGTCGTTGCAACGCTCTGCGATCTTCGCCCCCTCATAGTTC
>DAOPYA010000116.1:0-13791 GCA_035352635.1 Candidatus Rifleibacterium sp. | reverse complement strand
TTTTTCACTTGATTTTCATAAACTTCCGACTGATTATCTCGTTCCGCAAGCACCCGAAGTCACCCACAATGCCGTCGCCCTGATCAAACAGTTCAGGGATGCCGACCAGAAAGCCTTCGACGAACAACGGCGCATCGCGGCATTTTCGCTGAGAACGGCGAGCAGCAGCAGTCTGCTTCCCCCAAATCCCCCCCCCGGAGACCACTGATGCAAAAAAAATCAGGCAGACAAGCCTTTTCTTTCGTCGAGATCATCGTGGCCCTGACCATCGGGGTAGGCTGCTTCACCGGGCTGATCTGGTTTGCCTCGACAACGCGTGTCGAGACCAGCAAAGCCGGTAATTACCTGCGGGCGCTGCAAATAGCCCAGGAAACCATCGAACTGATTCAATCAACTCCTCAGGCTGAACTGACGCCGACCAAGATTCAGATATTTGAGGGCTCGCTGGTCAATTCCCATACCAAAAACTCCGTCAAAATACCGGTTCACAGTGCCTCAGCATGGCAACCGGCCACCAAAAATTACCCCGAGCAATACAACAATGCCTGGTTTTATCGCAAAGTCAGAATGGAACAGATCAGTGGCGGCGGCAGTGCGCGGTTTCTCAGAAAAATATCGGTTGATGTTTACTGGAACGAAGGAAAAGCCCCTGACAAAATCGATTCACTCGACGGAGAACCTGACCGCATGCGAAAGCTTTCGCTGGCAACCCTGATTTTTGATGAAAGTGAATATTACTGATGGCAGATAACCCGCAAAAACGCCGAGGCTTTACCCTGGTCGAAGCCATGATTGGCATGATGCTGGCATCGGCCCTCATCACCATGTCTTACAAGGTTTTTACCTACATCAACATGCAGCGCAGTCGAGGCTCCGTTGATCTCCAGGAACTGCAGGGTGCCAGGCACGCCATCAATTACCTGCGCCGCGATTTTCGCTGTGCAGCGCCGGTGTTCTCTAATTCAGCAAGCCTGGGGCAAATTAAAATTGCAATGCGCAACCCGGTGGTCAATGATAAAGACTTCAACAAGAGCGGCAACACCGTGCCGATTGTCGTCTATGAAAACGAAGTTCACTTTTTCCGACATCTGTATAACACCCCTGAAACAGCAAGTAAACCCGCGGTTGAAGAAGTGATTTATCAGATGGATGGCGCCAGAAAATGCCTGGTGCGCTCAGCAGCCGGCCTTGAAAAGGTTTTTCCCGACATCAGGGGGGCCAGATTTGAATTATACGCCCACCCATTGAAACCTGAAATCCCTATGCTGCTGGTTACCCTGATAATTGATGCAGACCTCAAAGACCAGGGCGGCGGCCGCAATTTCTTTGAGCTGACCACCACGGTTTCAAGTGCAGTGGCCAACCAGAACATCAACAATCCCTACTGGAACATCAACAATTATTAGCCGGTCAACCGGTTGATCATGGCCTCGTGTTGCGGGAACTGCGCGATCAGAGCTTTGCGTTTGGCGAGTTCAAAATCAGCAAAATCAAAGCCGGGTGCGACCGCACAGCCAACCAGAGCCGCTTCTTCGGCGTTCAAAGTAGCACCGAACCAGGTCCCCGCCTGAACCACCACCTGCAAACGCTCACCGGCAGCCAGGTTCTGCCCGAGCTGCACCGCATGATATTTTCCGTCAGCAGAGATCTGATGCACGGTCAAACCGCCACCGGCATGGTGATACCATATTTCGTCTGACTTGAGGCGGTGCAGTCGCGACACGTCACCCGATTGCAGCATAAAATAGATTGAAGTCATAAAAGGGCGGTCGCCGTTATGCTCAGGCAAAGCAGTGCCCCGAAAAATGCCTGATGATCGATATACTTCTGAATACCAGCCACCCTCGGGGTGCCGCTGCATTCCTAGCGATCTGACCCACATTTCGGGCTGTGACTCATACTTTTTCATCTTGCTTCTCCTTGTTAGCCTGCGTCTATAAAGCCCGTAGCATGCCACAGGCACGACCGAAAAACAAGCGCGGCAGCGCCTCAGCATCGCAGATGCCCATGAATCGACAATTCGAAGTTTTTCGTTTATGTGCCAGTATTTCTGCTATAATATCGTCGTTTTGCGGTTAAGCAAAGGCGGTTGCCAGCAAGGCAAACAACCGGATTGACCACGGCCTGATAGTGATAGCTGCAGAATTTACGAATCAAGTTGCCCCGGAGGCTGATAAATGATCAAGCATGCCGACATCGGAGTCATCGGACTGGGAGTAATGGGTGAAAACCTGATGCTCAATATGGAGCAGAACGGCTTTACTGTTGCCTGCTATAACCGTACAGCCGAAAAGGTCGATGAATTCATTAGCGGCAGGGGCAAAGGGCTTGATTTCGTCGCATGTCACAGCCTGGCTCAGCTTGCCGACTGCCTTAAAAAGCCCAGGCGAGTTCTGCTGATGGTCAAGGCCGGCAAACCAGTAGACGATATAATGACCACCCTGATGCCACTTATGGAACCCGGCGATATTCTCATTGATGGCGGCAACAGTCAGTTTCAGGATACGATGCGGCGCTGCCGGGAAACGGCAGAACGGGGCATTCATTTTGTTGGAGCCGGTATTTCAGGCGGGGAAGACGGTGCCAGGCATGGGCCATCCATCATGCCCGGCGGCGCAGACGCTGCCTGGCCTGCCATCCGCGAAATTTTTCAGACCATCGCAGCCAAGGTTGAAGGTGGAATTCCATGTTGTGAATGGGTAGGGCCTGATGGCTCGGGTCATTTTGTAAAAATGGTGCATAATGGCATCGAATACGGCGACATGCAACTGATTTGCGAAGCATACCATATCATGTCGCAGGGCCTCGGTATGACCGCCCCGGAAATGAGCCAGGTATTCCACAACTGGAACCAGCGCGAACTTGACTCTTATCTCATTGAAATTACTTCTGATATTCTCGCCAAAACAGATCAAGAGACGGGGCAGCCGACGGTCGATATCATTCTCGACGTGGCAGGCCAGAAGGGCACCGGCAAATGGACTTCGCAGGTAGGGCTTGATCTTGGCGCAGCCATACCACAGATCGCCGAAGCGGTTTTTGCCCGCAGTCTGTCAGCAGTTAAAGACGAACGCGTTGCCGCCGCCAGCCTCTTAAAAGGCCCGGCTAACAAATTTAATGGCAACCGCAACAGCCTGCTTAATCATCTTGAAAAGGCACTGTATGCGGCCAAAATATGTTCGTATGCCCAGGGTTTTCAGCTTTTAAGGGCCGCGGCCCATGAATACAAATGGCCGCTCAACTATGGGCAGATTGCCATGCTCTGGCGGGGCGGCTGCATTATCCGGGCGCGTTTTCTCGATCTTATCAACGATGCGTTTCTAAAAGACCCTGAACTGGCGAACCTGCTGCTCGCACCTGATTTTTCTGCCGTGCTTGCCGACGCCCAGACAAGCTGGCGCGAAGTCATCAAGACCGCCATAGACTGCGGAATTCCCGTGCCGGCAATGAGTTCGGCTCTCTGCTACTACGATGGTTACCGTTGCGAGCGTCTGCCGGCCAATCTTTTGCAGGCGCAGCGCGACTATTTTGGCGCGCACACCTACGAACGAACTGACCGGCCCCGCGGCCAGTTTTTTCACGCCAGCTGGGCCGAAAAATAGAAAATTTAGGCTGCGGCAAATGGCAAATAAACAAAGGAAAATAATATGCGTCATTTTTTGTTAACGTTCGTGATTATTATAGTATCGGCAGGTTCGGCAATAGCCGTCGAACCTGCGAGTTTCAGCGGCAAACCACCTGTCGAAAGCGCCAGAGTAAGGGCTTTCGCCCGGGTGCTGAGCATCGCCCAGGGCAAGGCAAATGCGGCAACCGAGGCGATACAGACCAGTCAGGCCTCCCCTGAAAACGCCAGTGGCACTGCCCAGGCGGTTTCAGCTATCGGCAATACCATGAAACTCGCTTCAGGTATTCTTGAAGCCGAAAAGCTTGCCTGCGAAGAAACCGGCATGTCGACTGAAGATTATCATGAAGTTAAGATACGCCTGTTGCAGGTTCGCATGTTGCAGACCCTCGAAAAAATGACCTCAGGGCTGGTCGGCGGGCAGAGTGGCGACGAAATGACTGCCGAAAGCCAGCAATCTCTTGAACGCAAACTGGCTGGCCTTGAAAAGAGGCTGGCAGATAGTCGCGAAGACCTCGAAAAGGCTGTTCAGGGCGAAGCACCGTATTTTGCGAAGCTCAATGATCGAATTGCCGGGCAGCGCGAGATCGTCAGCAACCTGCAGAGCGAAATACCCAAATTAACAGACCCCGACAAACGTACTGCCCGCGAGAAACGACTTGCCGCCGCGCAGAAACAACTCGCCAAGCTCGAAACCGAACGGCATCAACCCTATAAAAAATTGGTACAGGCTCGCGATAAAGTTGCAAAACACGAAAAATCAGTAAGTGTTTTTAAAGAAAACATGGCATTAACCCAGCAGAAAGTAGCCAGTATGGGTCAGGAAATTCAGCAGTTTCAAAACAAGATCGCTTCAGACAGCGCCAGAATTGCTGAGAGCGAAGCCATGCAACAGGCACGACTCGACCTGCCGGTTTTTCAACAGTTTCCTGAACTGCAGCCGTTTTTGACCGAACCCTGAACTGTTAAAAAAACAGCTGCTTGACTGGTACAGGGTGATTGGTGTAGAATATTGGCTCTCAGTCACGGGAGCGTCAATAACCCTACGCGAATCGCAGTTCTACCGTACAGTTCGGCAGAGTTTCATGTTGGCTCCTCGCAGTTTACACATAAGGACACACTTTTAAAATGCAGCTAGAAAAGATGCGGCGAGTCAGAAATATCGGTATTATTGCTCACATTGACGCCGGCAAAACCACCACTACCGAAAGAATTCTCTATTTCACCGGAAAAAACTACAAGATCGGCGAAACCCATGATGGTACCGCCACCATGGACTGGATGATCCAGGAACAGGAACGCGGCATCACGATTACCAGTGCCGCTACCAAGTGCCAATGGCTTGATTGCGATATCAACATCATCGATACTCCAGGCCACGTCGATTTCACAGCCGAAGTTGAGCGTTCGCTTCGCGTTCTCGATGGTTGCGTCGTATTGATGTGCGCTGTGGCCGGGGTGCAGCCACAATCAGAAACCGTCTGGCGCCAGGCTGATAAATACAATGTTCCGAGACTTGTTTTTGTCAATAAAATGGATCGAACCGGCGCCAATTTCGACCGCGTTGTCACCCAGATTAAAGAGCGCCTCAAAGGCAACCCTGTCGTTCTGACCATGCCGATTGGCAGCGAAGAAAACTTCCTCGGCCATATCGATCTGGTCAACATGACCAGCCACACCTGGGCACCCTGCGAAAAAGACCCGGCCGGGCAGATGATTGAATCAACCGAACTGCCCGCCAACCTTAAAATTGCGGCCCAGACAGCCCATACCCACATAATCGACATACTTGCCACCACCAGTGACGAGATTCTCGAACGCTACATGGCCGATGAACCCATCGAAAAAGATTTGCTGGTTAAGGCACTGCGCGAAGCCACCATCGCCGGAAAGGTAATTCCGGTTCTCTGTGGCTCAGCTTTTCGCAACAAGGGTGTTCAAGCATTGCTGAACGCAGTAGTCAGTTATCTGCCTTCGCCGCTCGACATACCTGATTCAGCTGGTTTCCAGCAGGTTACCCACGAACCTGTCACCATACCAGCAGACCCGGCACACCCGCTGGCTGCAATGGCTTTTAAAGTTGCATCTATGCCCCACGTCGGAAAACTCGTTTACACAAGAATTTATGCCGGTACTCTTAACGTTGGCGATCAGATTTATAATGTCACGCGCGGCACCAAAGAGCGCGTCGGCCGCATTCTGCAGATGCATGCCAATCAACGCCAGGACCTTGAAACCTGCCAGGCAGGCGATATCGTCGCTATTGTTGGTCTGAAACGCATCGGCACCGGCGATACTCTTGCCACCGACCGCGATGACCCTATTCTTGAAAAGATTACTTTTCCGGAAACAGTTATCTCGGTTGCCATCGAACCCAAAACCAAGGCAGACCTGACCAAACTCAGCACGGTTCTTCACACTCTGATGGATGAAGACCCAACTTTTAAAGCCTCAATGGACGACGAAACCGGCGAAACAATAATAGCCGGCATGGGCGAACTGCATCTCGAAATCATCGTCGATCGCATTCTGCGCGAATTTAACGTGCAGGCCACAGTTGGTGCGCCGCAGGTTGCCTATCGCGAAGGCATCAGACGCGGAGTAGAGACCGAAGGCAAATGTGCCAAGCAGACAGGCGGCCGTGGTCAGTATGGCCATGTCATCATGGATATCGAACCCCTGCCACGTGGCGGCGGCTTTGTTTTCGAAACCAACGTCAAGGGCGGTACAGTGCCGTCAACCTTTTTTCCGGCGGTTGAGCAGGGTGTTCGCGATGCGCTTACCCAAGGCCCATTGGCAAAAAAACAGGTTACCGACGTTAAAGTTACGCTGCTCGACGGTTCTTACCACGAAGTCGACAGCAGCATTATCGCTTTCAGAACCGCTGCCATCGAAGCGATGAAGCTTGGTCTGGCCAAAGCCTCGCCAGTATTATTAGAACCCTACACCCGCGTCGAAATCGAAACACCCGAGCAATATCTTGGCGATATCATCGGCAATATCAATTCACGGCGCGGCAAAGTTGTTAACATGGAAATGCGTGCCGACCTGCGCACCGTCGAGTGCCATGTGCCACTCGCAGAAATGTTCAACTACTCGACCCATCTGCGCTCACTCTCACAGGGCCGCGCCAGTTTCAGCATGGAAGTCATGCACTACGTCGAAGTGCCCGAAAGCGTAGCTATCAAGCTGTTGCGCCCGGTCAAAGACAAATAGGCACAATCACAAAAACCGCCGGCCTGCTCAAAGCAAGCCGGCGGTTTTGCAATTGGCCCGCGTGCGTAAAAAAACTGCCTTAACCGGCGTTATTAATGTCAGGCAAGAGGCAAGGCCGCATCATTGCAGCAATATCGGTCGTGCAGTTCGACGATACTGTTATCGAGCATGCCCGGGCCAAGAATCTCGACGAGGCGGCAGACTGCGAAATTTTTTGATTCGAGCTCATAGTCGGCAACCCAGTTCTCATAATCAGAATCACAGCCCTCTGGAACCGGACAACGATATTTGATAGTTCTGATCTTGATACGAAATGGCTTGGGAGTCAGTCTGGCCCGGTAGCAACGCTGATGGCGACAAAGGGTGGCGTAGAGATTGTCAGCGTTGATGCGCCCACAAAAATCGCCAAACAGCTTTGACTCTGGCTCAATGAACTGCCCGAGCACGATCAGGCGAATTCCTTTGCTGGTTTCATAAATTCGCCAGGTTGTGCCAGGTAGAACCTGCTGCGCGTACAAACTTCTCAATAATCCGACAATGGCGGTCTTCTCGTCGATCTTTTTGAAGGTAACCGTTTCCCAGAAGGTTTTTCTGTAAGAGTCGATATCGAAAATATTCACTGAAGAGGTATTCAGAACCAGCGCCCCATAATAATTGCGGGTAATTATATTCTCTGAATCAATTTCTTCAATGATATGCTCGCGGGTAGGCCGCTCATAACCAGTCTCGCGTTTAATCTGCCGGTCAACGATCTGCTGCACCTTCGCGGCTTTTGCAGCACAGCGCTCCTCAGCATCAAACTGCGACTCGTTAGAACCTGCGGTGCAGCGAATCTGCCTCGTTTCACCGTCAATGCTGAGGTTGAATTCTTGAGCCGCCCAGTAGCGGAACAGATGCAGCCTTTCGATAAGACTGTCAGAATCGCTTCCACGGAAATGCGACATCAATCTGCATCCTCGCCGGCAGTTTCTTCACAGCCGTTGCATGCATCCTTTTCGCAAGTTCCGCAGCTTTCTGACTTCAGATTCTGCATCGTGTCGTTAATAATCTGGTTACTGAGATCCTGACCGCTGTTCAAGCCTTCTTCGAGTGACTGGTTAACAGTCTGACCAGCCCCCTGCAGAGCCTGTTCAGTAAGTTGCCGCCCAAGTTCAAGCCCCTTGGCCGTTGCATCGTTGGCAGTCTTTAAGCTCTGCTCGACAACCTTGTCGGTAAATTTGCCGGTCTGCTGCAAAATATCACCAATCTGGCTGTCAATGTCTTTGAGAAGAACATCAATCATTTTGCCACTGTCGCCATGTGATTGTTTCAGCAGATCTTTTACATGTTCATCAACCGCTTCGATGGCCTTTTTGACCTGGACATCATTGCCGCTGAGTGATTTGTTCAGTACACTTTCAAGGTGCCCCTTCATCGCTTCGACTACCAGCTTGGTGGCCTGGTCAGAAGTGTCATTCGTCAACTGCGCCAGTCTGGTAACATTCTCGAGAATCGGAGCCGCGATCGCATCGGCGCTTTCAGCCACTTCGCCTGCAACAGGCGACAAAAAAAGGCCCAGCGCCATCATCCCTCCAGCAAAACTTTTCCAAATATTTTTCATCAATTTCCACCTTGTTCAGATTTCAGGCCAAGTAGAAAAATCATATCCAATAAACAGCAAACAGGCAATAGCAGTACATACATCCATAATTGCTCTTTTTATCAGATTGCTCTTTATCATTTCCTGCGTTATCGGCTTTGTTTAAAAAAAATCTTGACGTTTACAAACCGGGGTCATTAAAACTCCTTCACGAGGAATCAAGTTAGCAGGCATAAAATAGATAAAGCAGGGAAATCATTTTTTAACAGCCTTCGGGTTTTGTTTTCCAAATAAAACTTCAAATGAGAGGCCTTTATGTCAAATATGCAGAATTCACTACGTATTGCAGCTTTAACCGTTATTCTTGCTTTGCTTTTAAGCACTCAGGTATTTGCCTTTATCAATGTTGCAGGAGGGTGGGAACAATGTGATGACCCAAACTATAAAAGCCGGTTATATATCACCCAGGGAACGAATGGCCAGATTTTAAGCCTCTTCGGATATGTGCATTTTTATTATTCGGATTACGATTATTTCAGAAGCAATGATTGGGTGTGCCCTCAATACGGGCAAAGTTTTCTCTGGGACCTTAGGATTACGCAAAAAAATAATTTTGTGCTTTATCGAGATGGCCCATTTCCCGCCACATGTACGGTCAGTTTCTCTGCTTCCAGTGAAAGTTCGGCAAGTTATGCGCTCAATGGGCCTGAGATTTCCGCAAACGGTGATCCGATAAGAGAATTTACCAGAGCCAGCGGAGCTTTGCGACGTATCAGCGTTGACAACCTTGTTGAAAACGGTTCTTCTCCGGCATCTCCCCCCATCGGCCCTCTTGCATACGGTTCTGTTGGGAACAGCACTCCTCCTTCCGGGGGCGACCCCAAAGATCCGACCGGTGGGATTACCCCCCCGCCCCCCTCTCCAGATAAATGCCCCCCACCGAACGGACAGCTGCCGACATTGCTGCCAGGTGGTCAGGGTAGTCCTTCTGTTATCGACCCGGTTAATATTGTTTCAGGAAACTTTTTTCTTTCAGAAACGGATTTACACTTAAAATCAAGATTGCCATTGCATCTGATCCGCAATTATAATTCGCTGGATAAAGAAATCGGCTTGTTCGGTCGAGGCTGGTCAAGCATTTTAAATGCCAGATTGCAAATAAACGATAACAGCGTGTATTTTTTCAATGCCGATGGTTCGGCTCTGGTATTTAACAAGTCTGGTGATAGCTACATTACTCCGGTCGGCCATGACGTTAAGTTGACTCATCTTGTTGATGCCGGGTTATGGTCATTGGCAATTCCTCAAGGCTCAGAATGGTTTTTCAACGAATCCGGTCAGATCATTCGCATGGTCAAGGCCTGCTGCGGGGGCGGCGCTACCGACGCAATCGACTTTGAATACGACGCTCTTAACAACCTTTTCAAGATTACCAATCCAGCAGGACAATGGTTCCAATTAAGTCAGACTGCCGGCCTCGTTACCACCATTGCAGATTCTGCAGGCAGGTCTGTCAGCTATGAATACAACTCAAATAAAGACCTGGTAAATTTTACTGGCCCAACTGGGCTGATTACCAATTATCTGTATGATGAAGCCGGCAATTTGACGCAAATCACCAAACCGGCAGGAATTACAACGAATCTTCAGTATACCGAAGGTAAAGTCGTTAAAGTCATCAACCCCGACCGGTCAGTCAACCTGTTCACCTGGGATCAGGCGGCAAAGCAGATGACTTTAACCGATGGCAATAGCATAAATCACCTCTATACATTTGATGACAGCTGGCAACTGGCCAGTTATTCAATACCTGCGGCAAACGCAGTCAAATCTCTTAATTTTGCCGGTTCGACTGTTTCGGGTTTTACAGACAGCCTTGGCAACTCCATTACTTACCAGTATAACTCTGATGGTTATCTCGCTGCCGGCACTGATAAGCTCGGGAACACCACTACCTTCACCTGGCACCCGGCTCTTAAAAAACTTACCGGCAAAACTGATGCTCTTGGCCGCACCTGGTCTTATGAATGGTGTGCACGCGGCAATCTGATACGTGAAATCGACCAGGCCGGAAACATTACCCGCTACACTTACGACAGCCACAGCAACCGCACCTCAAAAACCGACCCAATGGGGCGCGTCACCCGCTACATTTATGATTCAACCGGAAACTGGTTATTTCAGACCGTAGGTGCCATGGGTGGAGTTTCGAGCTTCAGCTACGATCTGCGCGGCAATATGCTGGCCTCGACCGATGCTCTTGGTCGCACCACTGCCTACCTATATGATCTGCTCGACCGCCTGATTAAAACCGTTTATCCTGATGGCAGACACACTCAGGTCGTCTACGACGAAGCCGGTAACATCGCTTCCAGAATAGATAATCTCAACCGCACCACTGCCTATACTTACGATGCCGCCGGCAGAATGCTGACTACCACGCGGCCTGACGGCAGTATAATCAGTCACGCTTATGATGCTTCCGGGCGCAAAATCTCTTCTACCGACGCTCTTGGCCGGGTCACCGGCTATGAATATGATGCACTCGGCAACCTCGTTAAGGTCGCGTACCCTGATCAGACCTGTCAGACATACATTTATGATACCGAGAAGCGCTTGATCTCAAGTTCAGACGAACTTGGCAACGTCACTGCCTATGAATACGATCCGATGGGCCGCATGCTGGCAACTATCGATCCGGCCGGTGCCAGATATGAAAATACCTATGATGTTGCCGGGCGTAAGGTTGCTACCAAAGACCCGCTTGGCAGAACCACCACCTGGGTCTATGACGTTCTCGACCGGGTAACGAAAACCACAGCACCCGATCAGACTTTTAGTCTGAGTTCTTATGATGCGGTCGGCAACCTGCTGATCAGCACCAATGCTTTGAATCAGAAGACCGTTTATGAATACGACGCACTGAACCGCCAGATCAGAACAACAAGACCGGGTGGCGCGCAATTCATGACCGCTTATGATGCCGCCGGTCAGGTCATTGCAGAAACCGATGCGCTTGGTAATACCACCGGCTACACCTTTAACACTGCCGGCAGAAGACTCTCGACCACCAACGCTCTGAACCATGTGTGGCAGTATGCTTACGATAATGCTGGCAGACTCGCCAGGACGGTCGACCCGCTCAATGCTTCATCAACAATAAGCTATGACATCATGGATCGTGCCGTAGCGGAAACCGATGCTCTTGGCAGAAATATCGAAACGGTCAGAGCCGATTCAACCACCGCCAATAAATTCGATGCAGCTGGCCAGCTGCTCGAAATGAAACATTACCGGCTTGTGCCCGATAAAGACTGTGGCAAACATAAAAAAGGCAAAAAGAACGAACCGGCTTACAAAGAGGAAATTCTGGCGCTTCGGCAATATGCTTACGATCTTGCCGGAAACCGGGTCAGCATGACCGATGAAGATGGCAGGGCAACTGTTTATGCTTACGACGGCAGCAACTGGTTGAAGCAGGTTGATTATCCCGGTAACCAGCGTGTTTCATATACATACAACGATGCCGGTGACCGGCTCAGTGAACAGACCGGCAGCAACCCCGCCGTGCAGTATGCCTATGATGCCGCCGGCCGCATGATCGGTCGTGGCAGTGAGTCGTTCAGCTATGATGCCGATGGCAATATGCTGACCGATGCGGTTGCCACCTACACCTGGAATTCTGACAATCGGCTGGTCAGGGTCGAAAAAACTCTTGATGCGTGTAAGCATGACAAATACCGCCATGGTTTCGGTTATGGCCATCTCAAACATGGCAAAGAAACGACTCTTTACGAAGAATATTCATACCTGCCCGAAGACTGGCGCCGTGTCAGCCGCAAGTCCGGCAAATATGAGCTGAGCGTCAGAAACAGAGGTTTCTGCCATGATAATGAAGAAGAAACCTTTGTATCTGTGTATGACGGCGATGATGAATCGCAGGAATATCAGCTCGGCACAAGCAGAACCGGTCACCACAACAAAAAAGAAGTGCTTCGGCTGAATCTGCTGCGGGAATTCATCAGTGGCCCGCTTACCGACGACCTTGAACATACCAGATATAACCGCCTGTCGCTGGCGATGCTTAAAGACGGTCTCGGCTCGACGATTGCGATAACCGGCCGTGAAGCAAAGGTTCTTGCCGACATCGATTACGACGCCTGGGGCAATTTCCGCAATCAGGGCAAAGACAGCGATCTGCCCTGCAGACACGAAGATTTTGACAATTACCTCGACCGCTTCGAGAACACCAGAAGCTTCGGCCGTGCCAACCACAATAAAAAAGCTTTCGGCAAGTATTTTGCCGACCGGCTTACGCCGTATTTATATACCGGCAGGCGCTACTCCGACCTTACTAGTCAGTATTTCAACCGTAACCGTTATTATTCACCAACTCTCGCCAGATTCACCTCAAAAGACCCCATTGGATTCAACGGGGGGAATAACCTCTATAGGTATGCTGATAATAACCCGGTGCTGCTTACTGATCCAAGTGGCCTAATATGGGTTTTTCATGGGTGGATAGGTTGGGATCATACTCAAATATCTAATACTGGCGGGCATTCAGGCGCCGGTTTGCAAGCTTACTATTACGTTCGTTATTTAGATATATGGAAAGCAAGGTTTATCTGGGTTGAAAATCCTCTATGTAATTCCGATCCTTCAACGCCAGTTGGTACAACTAGAATTGAGATTTGGCCCAGATTCAAATTTTTTGAAGGACCTCACTTTCTTTCTAATGCGCCATTCCATACAGACAACTCGCCTAATCCAGCTGATCAAGCAAGCGGTAAAATTGGGCATACTGAGCTAAGTCCACCCTTGCCTCATTATTAGGGTTGGTTTCAATTCATGTTGAATTTTTTTTTAAAAAAGAGGCTGCTGGTTTTATTCTTCTTGATATTGCCTTTACTTAGTTGCTTTGCCTGGAAAGCATATTTCCTATTTTGCGAAGTTGGCAAAGTTCAATTAACTTTATTGAGATATCGAGAGCGAATAGAGTCGTTTAAGAATAGGCGAAACGAATTTCCTATTTTGAAAAATGCCGAATTTAATTTTTGGGATATAACTAAGAACGAGTTAATCCAGACCTATCCTCTTTTAAAGCCAAATGGCTTATCTTATGTAGAGGGGGAATTGAATCCTCTAACAGGGCAATTCGACTGGCTTGTCTTAGGCACTGATGGGAAAATTTATTCTAAAGACATGCCAGATTCGGTGTTGATTGCTTCTCCACCAATAAGATACAAAGACATTTTATGCCATTTAACAGCTACATCTCCGCCACTTTACATTGATCTTAGCGGCTTGTAAAGAGGGCCTGGAATGGTCAAGTAAAAATGGACAATTTTTCAAGCGGCCATTCTCGCTTTGT
>DAOPYA010000115.1:0-13861 GCA_035352635.1 Candidatus Rifleibacterium sp. | reverse complement strand
TGCCAAAGGCTACGGTGTTAAAGGTGATCGCATGTATCTGCTGGCCGACCCCACCGGTGCTATAAAGCTTGGTAGAATGCCGAAACTTTTTCCGAAGGGAACGATTCTTCATGTTCGGGGTGTGGTGCGCAGCGATGAAAATGGCCTGCCGATGATCGACAGCGTCGAAATCGTTTCAGCAAGAGTAGATTGAACAAACGAGAACTGATAACGAACGGCCCGGCATTGATTTGCCGGGCCGTTTTATTTTTGCTCAAAAAGACTTTGGTTACAGCGATTAATCAATTAGAGATTAAAAACCCGCATGGTTTTGATCTACTTTGTTTGCGGGGTTATTTCGTTTCGTGGCCCTCGCAGCTTTTTTAACAGAAGCAGAGCATTGCGCATCAGACTGAAAGTTAGGCCATAGAGGGCAAACCCCCATGTAAGAAAAAACAAGGTCATCGGAGGATTAACCACCAGAGCCACAAGGCCCAGTGCGACGGCAATGCGTCTTTTATTGCTGGTCTGCGGGGTCTTTTTCATGGCGGGGTATTCAACAGTACTGACCATTAAGAAAGAAGTAACTACCACCACAATTGGAATCAGCATCGCGGGGATACGCATAAAATTAAAAAACTGCAGTTCAAAAATGGTCATGGTTGCGAGAATGCCCGCCCCCGCTGGGATCGGCAGGCCCTGAAATACATCATGGTGGCCGGGGGGCGTAACATTAAAGCGGGCCAGCCTCAAGGCCCCGCACAAGACAAAAATGCCCGTGACTACCAGGCCAAGAACCCGGTCATATTCAAGGTAGCGGGTATAAATCAAAAAGGCAGGCGCAACACCAAAACTGACAAGATCGGCAAGTGAGTCAAGCTCAGCTCCGAATCTTGATTCTACAGATGTGAGCCTTGCGAGACGGCCATCAAGAATATCAAAAATATTGGCGAGCATAATCAGCCATCCGGCGGCAAGAAATTCGCCCTGCGAAGTCATTACCACCGACAGATAGCCGCAAAGGAGATTCATCGATGTGCAGGCGTTGGGAAGAATCGAAAGGTGCCTGCTGACAAAGCGTTTTTTATCTTTAACCTGCGGTTCTGGCAAGCCGGTGGCTACTGGTTCTTCACTCATGTCAGCTTCTTCTGGCAATAACGCTTGCCCCGCCTTGAACGCGCTGGCCGAGTCGCACCTCAACCTGTGCATCAAGCGGCATATAGATTTCGGTGCGGGAACCAAAGCGGATCAGGCCGAAGCGTTCGCCGGCAGCAACGAGTTCGCCAGGGTTTTTCCAGCAGAGGATGCGGCGGGCAACCAGACCTGCAATCTGTTTAACCAAAATGCGGTAGCCTTCGGCATCTTCGATGCCAACAGCGTTCTGTTCATTATTAATTGAAGCCTTGGGTTCAAAAGCGGCAAGAAATTCGCCGGGGGTATAGTGGCGGTAAGCGACTTTTCCTTTGATGGGCGAGCGATTGATGTGGACATCAAAAATCGAGAGAAAAATACTGACTCTTTTGGCTGGCCCATCAAGAAAGGGAACATGTTCAACCGAATCGATACCGACGATTTTGCCATCGGCTGGCGCAAGTATCAGGCAATCGCCATCGGGAATTTTGCGTTCAGGATCACGAAAGAAATATAATGTAAAAGCGGTCGCGAGATAAAACAGCCGGCCAAGCCATTTGCAGATTTTTGACGATACCAGGGCCACAATGAGCAGAGACCCGGCCATTAAATAGCCTTCTCTGTGAATAGGGCTTCGCATCTAATAAAGCTCCTTGAGAGATTAGTTAAGGGTCATTATAAATCCCGACCGGCAGCATGTCAAGAAAACGGCGTGGCATCACTCGACTGAATTAATTGCGCTAAGCAAGTCTGACCAGAGGGTTTCGCGTGCCAATGCAAAGGCGAACCAGGTTGATGGTGATGGCCCGATAAACTCAGACAGCCAGACTGCACGGTCAGGGAAAGTAATCGAAAGGCCACTGGCCCCAGGAAAATGCTGTTGTGAGTGATATTCAACCAGGATAAGACCCGGAAACTCTTTAAGCAGGTTTTCGCTCTCGATTTTCAGCGTGGTCAGTGGCCCGGTTGCGTGGGTAACCAAGCTTTTCAGATCGCGATTTTCGGCCTTTTCAAAGGCTTGAACCACATATTTCTTTTCGCCTTCTTCAAGAACGAACTCAAGATGATCGCGCAACCCGGCGAGCACCGGCGAGTATTTCTCACGTTCTGCACTGATTTTGGCAAACCAGGTATTCAGACGGGTCATAAAGCTTGTTAATGACGCATTACGAATCAGCGAGATGGTTACGGGTTCAGAAACGATCCCGGCAAGATATCGGCGGCGGTATTCTGAGCAGATAAGCTTGCCAAGGCTTTCGCCGTCGAGATTTCCGGCGCCTGTGGCTTTTATGGCGGCCACTATTTTTTTGTATGGAAGCCCGGCAGCGGGCACAAAGGCCTGCGAAAACAGGGTGAAAGCAGCACAATTTTTGAATTGCAAAGCGATCTCGAGGTATGCCATGTTACATGCATCAAAAACCAGAAGGTCTAGCGGGCGACTGGTGCCAGAAAACAGGCTGGCAGCGGCTTGGATACCCGCGGCGATTTCAATCGGGTTTCCCTTTTTATCGGCACTGTTGTCAACGATGAGTGACTGGCGCAGACCGGAGGCGCTTTTCCAGCCATCAGCATGCGAACTGATTACCAGAGAATATCTTTTTGCCGGAAAAGCGCGACGCGACCAGGCGATAAAATCGGCAATCACCGCCCCCGAGCTTGAGTCAAAAGCACCGAGGGCAGCAAGTTCGACAACTTTATTGCCGCTGATCATCAAGCGCCTGAGGCCTTCGACCGGAGTGTCAACCTGAATGAGGATCTGGGTCGCTGAGGGCAGACCAGCCTCGGCTATTTCTTCAATATTTGCGCTGACGAATGACGACAGACTGTTGTCGCCGGCCATGTGTAGAAGAAGAACGTGTTCGTTCGGGTAAGCCCCTGAATTACCGAGATGAAGCGAGTCAGCCATAGCAGTGTAGGCTGACTTGATTTCGGGGACCTGGTCGAGGGGCTGGGCTGCAATTTTGCCGGGAAATTTTTCAAGGACCTCGGCGATGGCTCTGACGGTCAAATCGATATGTTCAGGTTTGAGTTCTTCGGGCTTAATGCGTCGACCGTATTTTTCGCGCAGACAACGGGCAATCATTGAGCGGGCCGTCGAACGAATATCTACGGTAACCTTGACCGAGCCGTAAAGGCCGGCCGAAGTGGCCGCCATCCATTCAAGAACAAGATTTTTCTGGGTTTTGTGCTGGCAGAGAATTACTACCTGGTCACGAATACTGATCGGTTCAAGGGTAAAATTACCCTGCTCGTCAGCAGACACCGGCGGCGCAGGGTTATCCTGTATCGAAACCGAAAATGGGCGCATATCAAGCAAAGACGGGGTGATACCACCCAGGTCACCATGAACGGTAACGTCTTCTAGGTTGATAATGCCCGAAAGCACCAGACTGGTGGGAACAGGGTAGTTGTAAATAAGGGTTGGCCCAGATTCGCCCGAGCAGCCGCCAATAAACAGCCATGCAAGAAGCAGAACCGCAAGAGAAAATTTTTTCAGATTGCTCAACAGAGAGTCCTTAAAAATTATCTGCCTGGCTCCAGATGGGTCTGACCACCCATATATGGGCGGAGCACTTCAGGGATGCACACCCGGCCACCTTCATCCTGAAAATTTTCGAGAATTGCCAGCCAGGTTCTACCAACCGCCAAGCCAGAACCATTTAGGGTATGAACGAAGCTGGTTTTTGATTTCGCATCGCTGCCTTTGAAGCGAATCCCGGCACGACGAGCCTGGAAATCTTCGAAGTTGCTGCATGAGCTTATTTCGCGATAGGTCTGCTGTGAAGGCAGCCAGACTTCAATATCGTAGGTCATGGCGGCCGAGAAGCCTATGTCTCCAGAGCAGAGAGACATTACCCTGTATGGCAGACCGAGCAGGCGCAGGATTTCTTCGGCGTTATCGAGAAGCTTTTCGAGTTCATCTGGAGAATCTTCTGGTTTGCAGAACTTCACCAGTTCGACCTTATCGAACTGATGCTGACGAATCAGGCCACGGGTATCGCGGCCATAGCTGCCGGCTTCGCTTCTGAAACATGGAGTATAGGCGGTCAGACAAAGGGTCAGATCGGCTTCTTTAAGAATTTCGTTAGCGTAAAGGTTGGTAAGGGGCACTTCAGCGGTGGGAATAAGATAATAGTCGAGACCCTGTATTTTAAAGAGGTCCTGTTCAAATTTTGGTAACTGGCCCGTGCCCTTCATTGCTTCGGCATTGACCATGAAAGGTGGCAGAACTTCGCGATAGCCATGTTTTTGGGTATGAACATCAAGCATGAAATTGATGAGGGCGCGTTCGAGTCGTGCCCCATTACCGGTTAAAACCGAAAATCTGGCGCCGGTAAGCTTAACGGCACGGTCAAAGTCGAGAATGCCCAAAGCCGCGCCAAGATCGACGTGATCTTTAACTGCAAACGAAAAATTACCTGGCTGACCATGACTACGCACTACCTGGTTGGCGGTTTCGTCGCGGCCAACGGGAGTTTTGATATGGGGCACATTCGGAATGGTCAACAACATGCCATTGAGTGCCAGATCGATTTCTTCAAGCTGTTTTTCGAGATCTTTAATCTGGTTTCCGGCTTCTTTCATGCCTGCGAACAGCTCTTCGCAGGGCTCTTTCGCGGCTTTTCGGCGGCCAATTTCCTTGTTGACGTTGTTGCGATCGGCCTGTAATGCTTCAACGCGTGCAATAAGCTCGCGGCGCCTGGCATCAAGATCTTCAAGAGGCTGCAACTTGTCGATAACCACCCTGGAAGCGTTATTGATAAGAGCAGCCAGTATTTTGCCGGGTTCAACGGGGTCGCCGGCCTCATGAAGTATGGCTTTATTAATCTGGTTTTCGAGCGAAGCCTCACCACGCTTGATCATGGCAGCTTTGAAAAGGTCGGGGTTGGCGCGAATCCATTTGATATCGAGCATGATTGGGTAATGCCTCCGTTTGAATGTTCAGGCAGGTAGAATACTCTTTTGCCCGATATCTTTCAAGAGTCATTGTTAAAGAGAGTTGGTTGAAAAGGCGCCGGTTTTGCCTCAGGTTCGATACATGCCGGGCTGTCGGCACGGATTGAGTTCACCAGGCGGCTGACGCGGCGGCAGGCAAGCGCATGAGGGCTGGCAGGCCGTAACATCGCATGCAGAGTTGTTGCCATGGCATCAGGTGCGAGCCATTTTGCAAGATTCCGGGGTTCTAAAATCGCCGGCATCCGGTGGTGAACAGGGCTGACAGTATTGTTTGCCGTAACAGTTATAATGGCACAGGAATTTACCTGTTCGCCGCCTTCGCCGTGCCAGATTTCCCAGATGCCGGCCAGGCAGAGCTGTTGCTCTGTATCGGCAGAAAAATAATAAGGTTGGGCAACCTTGCCCTCCCTTTTCCATTCATAAAAACCCGAAGCCGGTATGACACAGCGGCGGTAGCGAAAGGCGTTTCGAAAAGATGGCTTCTCAGCGAGAGTTTCGGCCCGGGCGTTGATTAGAGTAGACAATTCGCGGGGGTCTTCAACAAATGGTGGCACCAGGCCCCAGTTAAGGAAGTCGTGGCGCAGGCAATTGCGGTCTGAGTCATAAAGCAGTGCCAGAACCGGCTGAGTAGGTGCAATGTTGAAGCGGTCGGCAAAGATATCGAGAGGGTCAAGGTTCAGCAGCCTGAACAACCAGATCAGGCTGCCTGTAAGGGTGAATCGCCCGCACATCGGTCAGAGCATCGGCCTGACCTGGTTAGCTTTGTAGCCTTTGAAAGCTCGCAGTGCTTCAGAAATAATCTGAATGCTGCGTCGCATCTTCTCGGGAGACACTACCAGGGCAATGCGAATTTCGTTTCGGCCATGGCCCGAATTGGGATAAAAGTCGCCAGCCGGCGTTACGGCAACGGTTTCGCCGCCCATATTGAATTTTTCGAGCATAAAATAACAGAATTCAGTTATGTCTTCGAAGCCAGGAAACTTAACCATGATATAAAAGGCGCCAGCCGGGCGGGGTGCGACAACATCAGGCAAGAATTCATCGATAGCTTCCATGGTCGCTTCGAGTCTTTCGCGATAGGTGCGCCGCAGCTGATTGAGATAATCAGGGCGAGCCAGCACAGCATCATAGGCGCTGGCGACGCCATATTGGGCGAGATCTGAAACACAGGCAACTGTGTGGGCGGTCACCAGGCAGATGCGGTCGATTATCGGCTTGCGTGCAATAAGAAACCCGATGCGAACACCGCATAAAGAGAAAGATTTGCTTGCCGAATCAACGACAATCATCAGGTTCTTTAATTTTTCGTTAGCTTCTTCGCTGCCCATATCTATCTGAAAAGCGCTAAAGGCTTCTTCTTCACCAAGAATCATTTCACGATAAACTTCATCGCTGATCAGAAAAATATCATGTTTAACGCAAACCCGCGCCAGACATTCCATTTCGGTGCGACTGTAGATTTTGCCGGTGGGATTGTTCGGGCTGTTAATGATAATTGCTTTGGTTTTTGGTGTTATATGCTTTTCGATTTCATCTTCGGGGGGCAGGGCAAAGTTTTGTTCGGCACTGGTTGAAATAGTTTTGATGACGCCGCCGGCGACCCCAAGAAAACCGCTGTATGGCGTAAAAAATGGTTCAATGGCAAGAACTTCATCACCAGGGTTACAGATTGCAAGAAAAGCATTATTGAGGGCCTGCGAGGCCCCAACGGTCACCAGCACATTATCGGTATCAATAACCAGGTGAGAAACCTTGCGGCGATCAAAATAACTGTTGAGATATCGGGCATAGGTTTCACGCAGATACTTTTCGCCAACGTAGGGCGAATAATTGATCTGACCGGTCTGGGCGCGTCGACTGATTGCCTCAGCGAATTCAGGGATACATTCGATGTCGGGCTGGCCAATATTCAGCTCATAAACGGTTTTGCCCTGAGCAATAAGTTCTTTGGCAATCGCCATGATTTTGCGAATAGAGCTTGGATTAAGGCTTTTAATACGATCAGCAAACTTGTTTTCAAACATTCAGACTTCCCTCGCTTGCATATTTTTTTGTTATTTTACAGCCTGAAGACGATAAAAGCAAACGCGAATACTCAGCCAAGAATACTGCCTTCAGGCTTTTTGAGAACCTCGTAGATAGCAAAAGTGTCTTTAAGAAGGCCGGGCCACTTTTCTGGTTCAAGATTCAGGCTCTGATGAACGATCAGGGTGCTGCCCTGCCCTTCAACCTGGGTATTGGTTTCGGCAAACCGCAAAAAAGCCCCACGAACCCTGTCGTTAAAAAGATTACGGGTTTCAGCTTCAACAGAACCCTGCAACACGAATGATTTAGAAAATTTTGGATCATTGGGGAAATTGATATCCTGGCCACCAATGAGCTTTCCAAGGTAGTCGAGAAAGGCAAACTCGCGGCGCAGATAAAAATCAGGCACCGATAGTAGCTCGTCTTTGATAATGCAAATGGTCTGGTTATGGTGACTCGCGTTCTTGCCCGACCCGGTTACATAATGATAATCAGCCAACAGAACCTTGACGCCGTCGCGTTCACCTTCCATGCAGCTGGTCATCCGGTGCCCATGACCTCGTGAAAATAGCTTTAAGTGCTTGTGTCTGTTAATAAAATCAACATCGATCACCTTGTAGGTGAAACCCATACGCGGGGCCAAAGCCATCAGAGCTTCATTTCGTTTTTTTGCCAGATAGAAAGAATAGCCCAATGCGAAAAAAACCAGGCCTGCAATACCAAAGAAAATTATAACCTCTACATGATCAATCAACCAATTCATACAGCACCTCTAAGTGTTATATCTGATAAGAAAATCGACAGGTTCCTCGGTCATGATATATCAGTCAGATAACTTTATGCAGCAAATTATCACCAGCAAGGTCAGGGAGTGCCATTGACTTCATTTTTAGCCGATGATTCTGAAGCGATGTCAGCCTGAGACTGGTTATCAGAAGCTGGTTCGCCCATCACAGTTTCACCAGTTTCAACCGGGCGGCGCAGGCGATTAATGAAGGTCGTAAAAGCTTCGTCAAGCTCAGCGCTGATATCGACGAGTTCATCGCCGGCCAGCAAGCTGAGAGTGGCCCCCTTCCTGTTGCCGAGCAACAGACGCAAACTGGCAGAACTGCCTTTTATCTCGATCAACCGGCATTTTTCTTCAGCCTGCAGGCCGTAGCCGGCCAATCTGGCTGCATCACGAGTCCGTTCAAAAGAATTCACCCTGGCGGTGGCCAGTGCATTAACAAATTCATGCACATCACCGGCGGTAATCTTCTGAACGCCAAGCATCCAGGCTGAAGCTTTTTGTTCTAGCCTGAGCGAGCCGGTTGCATCAGCCAGGGTTATCGTAGTGATTTCAGCCAAAGGTGGCACTGGCAAAAGCTTTTCGCGCAAATCGTCAGTATCGAAGCGCAGGTTGCCAACCGCTGTGGTATCAGCGGCATGAATTGCCGCGCTGCCGCCCACTCTTACATAGGTATCGACCCCTGACATTTCGCCGGCTTCAAGAACAAACTCCCGACCTTCTTTGTTGACAATGGCAATTTTGAGGCTGGGCGAGGCAAACCCGTAGCCTGCCGGGTCATCAGGCGCGTCTTCAACGAATCTTGACACTCTTAGATCATGAATATTCTTCAACAACTGAGCAACGACAACTCCATCAGCCGGCAGGGAAACGGGGGATTCAATCAACCAGTCGGTTGTCGCGCTCGCCTGTTTGAGAACAATTGCCTGGTTGGCTGATGAAATACTTATTTCGACAACCTGGCCAAAGTCTTCATAAAAAAACCGACGGTCACGCAGATCACCAATTTGTTTGGCAAAGGAACCGCTGATATAACCAGGAACCATGAATACTCTCGGGTCATCCTGTCTGACCATGTAATAAGAACCACCGACCTCGGTTTTATCACCGAGGGTCAACCGGGTAGTTTTTGAGGCAGTCTCGACAATCACAACCGGAGAACTTGCCGTGATGCCGAATGCAGAAGTGTCAGTAGCGTTTTCTGCAATAATCAGTTCAGAACGTAACTGGGCAAAATGTTTCAGCAAGCCCGTGGCTTCATCCTCGTCGCTGCGATATTCGGCTGGAGCGACGATGCGGCTTTCACCATTGCTGAAGGTCAATTTCAGTTCAGCTTCAGAAGTGTTTTTCCAGGTGATCGACCTGATAGCATCTTCGCTGCACTCAAGCATTGAAACCGGTTTTTGCACTCCAGGCAGCAGAATTTCTTCTGTTTCGTAATAATTTGCATAGACGAGCAGCCCAAGAAGTATAACGAAGGCTGCCACAGTCGGCATGAATCTTTTTTTCACGATCAAACCCTCCTGCGAATCAGGTAGACACAAAAGCCCAGAAGCACTATCAATGCGGGGGCGCCAAAAACGCATAAAGAGAATATTTTGCCGGCATCGTTTTCATCAAAAACTATGCGTGGCATTTCGAGAACCCTTGGCCTGATAGAGATCTGCTGGTTCTGACCGACCATCCAGTTGATGCCGTTGATAAAAATATCACGATTGGCCAGCGAGCCAATGTAGGCATTCGAAAAGAAGTCAGAATCACCGTAGAATAAAGCCCGCGAAGGCGAAGCATTTGTGCTGAGTTCGCTCGCAACTGCCAGATTAAGCGGCCCCCTGACATCACGCCCCTCTTCGAAGCCGATGGTTATTTCTTCGTTTTCTTTGAGGTTGCGTTTCGCCCATGAATTTTCAATAGTCTTCATAACTGGCACGGTTTTAATGCCGTCTTTGGCTTCAGCAGTGAGACTGCGGCAATGAAACATCAGACCAAGCATGTTTTTATCGCTTATCGGCTTCACGATCGGGTGGTCTTCGAAAGCAGGCGCGACGGTCCAGTAATTGCGCCCGATGCCACGGGGGTCCACGACTATGTCATTATTGAAAGTGACGGCGAATTCGGAAAAGACAAATTGCTCAAGTTTTGGAAGGCGATGCCCCGGATCAAGAGCAACTATCAGATGGCCGTTGCCATCTTTGATATAACTGCGCAGTTTTTCAATTTCGGTATCGAGAAAATCCTGTTGCGGGCTGACAATGGCGAGAACCGAGGTTCTCGGATCAAGATCACTGTCAATAAGACTGGTTTCAGTGACCTCAAAGTTTTCTCTGATCAGAAGTTCATTGGCTCCGGCGATGTCTCTGGGTTGAAAACCCTGAATTGAGGCCTCGCCATGGCCTTTGATAAAATTAACCATTCTTCTGATGCCGCTGGTGACGTTGAAAATCGCTGAAGTTATTGCCTGTTCACCAGTAAACTTGGGTTTACTGTCGGGTGGGCTGTATTGATTTGGCACTTCAAAAAGATTATTGCTGAAGATATCCTGGCGACTGGCATCACATTGCACAACGAGAGTGCCAAGTGCCGCAACATTCATGGCCTTTGTCGTAACCGGGTCACGCATCGGGTCAACCATTGAAAAGGTGAATTTATCGCTGTGCCGACGATATTCGGTCAGCAGATCTTTGATCATCGTTTCTTCACCGGTGCCCTCAGGGTAAAAGGCAGTAATCCTGACTTCTTTGTTGAGGCTGCGCACCGCCTGCACCGTCATTTCTGACAGCGAGAACATCTGGTTATGGGTAAAGTCATAACGAAAGTTACGACGAAACCCTATGTGCGAAAGAACAACCCCAATGCCGATGATCAAAAGAATCAAGATCAGGTCGTTGATCCAGAGGATAGTTTTGCGACTTGTAAACAGCTCGGCAAACATGGCCGGGCGCACTGCAAAAGCCGCAATCGCCAGAACAATGCCGGCGGCCAGAGTTGCCATGGTGACGAAGTTCCGGCTGGGGAAATTAACATAGATCAGACCTGCTGCGATAATTACAGCCATAGCCATAACCAGCAAGAGATATGGCAGAACCGGGATTTGAACTCTGCGTTTGTCGTTCATGCTTCTCACCTCCACCTGTCTGATTCAAGCACTCTGATAGCCAGAAACAGCCAGGTCAGCGTAAAAATTAAAAAGAAAATGACGTTGCCCGAATCCACGATTCCCCGCAAGAACTCAGCATAGCGATCAAAAATCGACAGGTTGCCGAGAATCTGACCGAAGGCATTATCAAAAATGTTTTTGGCCCAGCCGAAGATCCAGAAAAGCATCAGGCCGCCAAAACTGATCATCGCAGCGATGATCTGGTTTTCAGTAAGAGTGCTGGCAAAAAGACCCAGCGAAATAAAAGCGGCCCCGAGCAGCACCAGACCGATATAACCGCTATAGACCGGCCCCATATCGAATTCGGTCGAATATGAAGACAAGATAAGCGGGTATTGCAGCGTCAGGGCAATTAGAACGAGATAAAGAACAAAACAGGCAAGAAACTTGCCGAAAATAATCTCGAACGGTGAAACAGGCGAGGTCAAAAGCAGTTCAATGGTATGGCTTTTCTTTTCCTCGCTGACCAGACGCATGGTGAGAACTGGCGATGCGAGCATCAGAATGAAAGCTGCATTATAAAGCATCGGTTCGAGACTGGCCATGCTGCTCGAAATAAGAATTACCCAGAAAAGATAGCCAACGATCATCAGAAAAGACGCAAAGACGATGTAGGCAACCGGCGAATAAAAAAACGCCTGCAGTTCCTTTTTCATGATTGCAAAAATTTTCATGCCGCTTCTTTCCTTTCTTCGCCACTGGTCAGCTTGAGAAAAATGTCTTCTAAAGTGGCTTTAACTGGTGAAATTTCTCGAAAAACGAAGCCATCAGCTGCCATTTTGCGGAAAAGTCCATCAAAGTCTTCCGGTTTTTCGAGTTTCAGCTTGAATTCTGCGGTTTCAGGGAGTTCTTTCAGGTCAGCTATTTCTGCCCCGGCAATCTTGTCAATGATTTGCCGCCAGTTACCGCCAGAACGCGCAGCCAGGGTTATTTTCCAGACAGGTTTGCCCGCCCCGGCTTTTTCGAGATTAGCGACTGAATCGACAGCGACGATTTCACCTTCGTTGATAATTACCACCCGGCTGCATGTCATGCTAACTTCGGGCAATATATGCGTTGAGAGAACAATAGTATGGTCTTTAGAAAGGTCTTTGATCAGACTGCGAATTTCGATTATCTGATTTGGGTCAAGGCCTACAGTAGGTTCATCAAGAATAAGAACGTCGGGATTATGCAGCATGGCCTGAGCCAACCCGACTCTCTGTCGATAGCCCTTTGAGAGAGTGCCGATGACCCGGGGGAGGTTTTCTTTGAGACCCAGGCGCTCGCAGACATAATTTACCCGCTCACGACGCAGCTTTGCAGGTAATTCCCTGATTTCACCTATAAAATTCAGGTATGAAGCAACGGTCATTTCGTGATAGAGAGGTGGAGTTTCGGGCAAATAACCAAGTCGGCGCCGCACTTCCAGGGAGTCTTCAAAAACATCATAGCCTGCGACGGTTGCCGAACCGGAAGTTGCAGGTATAAAACAGGTCAGAATGCGCATAGCCGTTGTTTTACCTGCGCCATTCGGGCCGAGCAGGCCGAGAATTTCGCCTTTTTCGACATGCAGGCTGACTGAGTTCAGCGCCCTGAAATTGTCGTAAAACTTGGTAACATTCGTCATTTTTATCACAGTTTGCGTTCCTCCTGAATAAAGGCAAGGGTTCGAAGACAAACAACCAGGTTGTTGATCTGGCACATGAGAGTATTAAAATCTTGAAAAGTACGTCAGCATCTGCGATAATTCGCCAGGAATTCAATTAAAGGAAGCACAGTATGCCCACCATTGGTATCTCGATGATCGCACACAATGAAGAGAGGCAGATTGCCAATGCGTTGCAATCTTCGATGTTTGCAGATGATATAGTGGTTGTTAACTGTGAGTCAACAGATAAAACTGCCGAACTGGCAAAAACTTTTGCCCGGGTCAGACTTTTCGAGCGTCCGAACAACAAGAATCTGAATGTCAACAAGAGTTATGGTTTTGACCAGCTGACTACCGACTATATTTTTTATCTTGACCCGGACGAAATCATCACCCCCGAGCTGGCGGCCGAGATCAGGCAGGCAATCAGTAGTGACAAGTATGTAGCCTGGAAACTTCCGCGCCGGAACATTTTCTTTGGGCGTTGGCTGGCGCACGGCAGTCAGTATCCTGATTTGCAGTTGCGATTGTTCAAGCGTGGCTGTGCCTCTTTTGCCAACCAGCATGTTCACGAAATGCTGCAGGTGAACGGTGAAACAGGGCAATTGCAGAATGCCTTTGAGCACCACCCCTACCCCGAAATTGCCGATTACCTGCGAAAAATGATTTTTTATACCGGTTTTCAAGCCGAATTCTGGAACAATTCAGGAATTTCGACCGGATTTTTCAACACCCTGCGCTATATGTTTTTTCGGCCATATTTCAGATTCATGCGGCGCTATCTGTTGAAGCAGGGCTTCAGAGATGGCTGGCAAGGTTTTGTTGCTGCGGCCGGTGACGCCTTTCAAACAATTTTCAGCTATGGCAGATTTCTCGAAATGAGGAACCGGAAACCTTGAGAATTATCCAGATTCTTAATTCTCCCAACTGGAGCGGCGCCTCAAACTATTGTATTTCGGTTTCCCGCGAACTGATCGAACTCGGGCACGAAGTCCTGCTGCTCACCGAACCTGGCAAGCCATTTCAACGCGCCAGTCAGCTCGGGATTCCCTGTGATGATACCATCAGATTGAATCATCGAAACCCACTGCTGTTCATTCACGCCATCAAGCGCATGAAATCCATTTTCAAGAAATTCAAGCCCGAAATCATTTCGGCACATATAAATGAAGGCGCCTGGATGGCCGGTCTGGTT
>DAOPYA010000114.1:0-14016 GCA_035352635.1 Candidatus Rifleibacterium sp. | reverse complement strand
GAAATTCTGGCAGGCTGAGAGTGGCTGCCAGGGCTTGAAATGGCAGGTGCCGGTGAACCCGGGCCAGAAACTCGCAGTTGCGGCGAAAAAAACGATCGCGACTGCTTCTAGCGGCAATGTCGAGAGCCAGATCAGCGGTTTGCCCGAATCTGGTATTGGTGATTCCAAGATTTTCGAGACGGCGCTTCATGCGTGCCAGTGGCAGATCAGCGAACGGGTCGGCCGCAAAGGGATCGAACGGCTCAACGACTGTCGCCGAAGCAACCGCCTGGTCAGCGGTTTCCATGGTCGCGTCGGTCTCAAGATCGGCAGTGTCAGATGCTGAAAGCTCTTCAGTGATGGCAGACGTCGCTGAAGCCGCCGGCAGATCGGCAGTATCAGTCGTTTGAGTGGCCACGACGGCTTGCGATGCCGCCGCCGGCATTCCGTTCAGAATGCCGGCCCACAGGCAGATTATCAGCAGATAACGTTTATTCATCGCCAAATTTTACATTGAGTCGCCGGCACGGCCGCCGCGGTATGATTTTTTGTAGCTTTTTGCATTTGGCAGACCGGGGAAAGACATCTGCCCTGAAGCCTGAACGCTTGTCATATTACCATACCATGTATAGGTGCGGGTAATCGGGTTGAGCATGGCATAGAGTTCGGCCCGGCCATCGCTGTCGGCGTCAACGTAAATCTTGTCAGAGACGCCGTCGATGTCGAGGTCGTATTCCCACTGGTCGATACGCCCGTCGAAGTTGCGGTCATACTGATAGTCGTTGTAACGACCATCGAAATTGCGGTCAGTAGCCCAGTAATCGGCACGCCCGTCGCCGTTGCGGTCGGCAACGATAAGATCGACACGTCCATCGCCGTTGCGGTCATACTGCCCGGCAGTCTGCATGAAGTTGCCGCTGAAGGCATAGGCCATGTCAGGGTTCATCGATTCAGTGTCAGCAGCGGATTCCCATTCGTTGAGCCCGGCTTTCACCTGTGAAGCCACAACCGCCATGATCAGCAGTATGAGGCCAAATATCAGAACAGGTCTTCTGGTAAACATAAAAACCTCCATCATAGGTCATGGCCCAAAAGAGTATAAATAAACGGAGGTTGCGCAAGCAGTTTTTTCAGAAAAAGATAAAGAAAATGGCCTGAGCTGCCGAGAGGGTCGCGGCCAGTGCTGTTCCGGGCCAGTTATTACTGCTGGTCTGACGAAGCGCCGCGAGGCCGCAGACAGCCAGCAGGGCAACCGGCAGCAAAGCCTGGGGCGCAGCGAGCAGCAGGGCGGCAAAGACTGCCACATTGCGGCTCAAAGTCTTCTGGTGGCAGCCCGACAGGCAGCTTAGAGCGTTAAAAGCTGCAAGGCCCCCGAGAAGACTCGCCAGCAAGGCCATCACTACCTGCCATACTGCGGTCGGTAAGCCCATGACTTTCGCCAGTTCAACGATTTGAAGAACGCTGCTCTGAAAAATTGCGGTGGTTTCGGGTCGGGCGAGATGCAGGCGGTAACTGAGAAAAAGCAATATGCCAGTCAGGGTCAGAGCCAGCCACCATGCGGCGTTCAGACCTGTGGGTGCCGATGGCGCGGCAGAAGTCGAGGCTGATTTCTGCTGCGCTCGATGCACCAGCAGCAACAGGGCGTTGGCCGGCAGAAAAATTGCCGCGCTGATGACCCAGTTCCAGATGCCGGTATCGACGCCGGGCGCCACCGCACTGAAACACTGGGTCAGCGAAACTTCGCAGCCGGCCATTGCCAGAAAAAGAATCAGGGTGTTAACCAGGCGCTGGCCGCTCGATGCCTGAGCTTCGTGATCGAGCCTGAAAAACAGATGATTAACCGCTTTGCCCGCAATCAGCGTGCCGAGGCAGAGAAAAAGGCCGAGACTATAAAAATTAAGTGGCGACAGGTCTTTAACAGGCACCAGCAGCAACATCATGGCGAGAGCCGCCAGCTTGCCTGCGAAGGTTGAACGTTGCTGCAAAACCTTACTCTCGAAACATGGAAAAATCGCTGAAACGCTTATTGCCACCCAGACACAGCCGATGGTGAACAGCGTGGTGCTCAAAGCTGCCTTAAAGATGGTTGCGCCGGCAAAACCCATGTGCAGCATTGAGACAATGACCGCCGGAACAAAAATGGCTTCAGCGATTATTGTCCAGAAGATGCTCTTTTGGCGCAGCAGCGAATGAGGGCTCAACGGCAGGGTTTCGAGCAGCGAAATGGCGCGGCCCTCATACCCGGTCGCATTCACCGGCCCGAACATGCTGAAATAAATCACCGCTCCGGCGATAATGTTGAGAATAACCGAGGGGGTAGTGATTTTGAACACGTCTTTGAGAAAGTATATTTCGAGGATAATCAGCGTGATCGGCATCAAAAGCGCGTTGACCAGAAGGTTGAAATCGCTCTTCAGCAGCATGACTTCTTTGTGGTAAAGACCCCTGAACCACCTATGACCTGAATAGTCTGTCTTTCGGGTGTTGCCATGCGAAAAATTGAACCAGTTAAGTTTGATGGTTACATGAAAAACCAGCGAGCCTGCCAGCATGCAGACTGCCCAGAACGCGGTAAAATAGAAAAATTCGTCGCAGAAGGCCGCACTCAGCAGCGAAACGGCCAGCCATTGCATCGGCAGCAGATAAACGAAAACCGTTTCGTTGAGAATATCAAGATTGTTGATGATCAGATCAAGAACTTCGGGCAGAAAATTGCTGAGAATCAGATAAGGCGCGATCGACAGAAAGGCGCTGCCGTAGCCCAGCAACGAAAACAGGTTGTTGATAGTGGTCGTGCGAAAAAACCTGGTGAGGCAGATCATGCAGATATTGATCAATAGACCGATCAACAGGCTGATTTCAAGATAAAGTATCAGGGCGAGCAGCAGATTCCAGAGCGTGACGCCGTCGCGGCAGGCGATGCCGAGAAAAGCGCTGAAAAGGATGATCAGGCCAAGATAGTCGCTGATAACCCTTTCAAAGAGTTTGACCATGATCAGGTTCAAAGGCGTCAGCGGCAGGGTCTGCAGATAGCCGAAGTCTGAACTCATCTGCCCGGTGTTAAGAGTGTGACCGGTTATCAGGTCGCCGGTAAATACCACAAAGATAACGTAAATGATAATGCCGCCCAGCAGCCAGTCAAGCAACAGTTCGGCATAGGGAAGCATGCGCATGGCGTTGATGGCATCAGAGGCGCCACTGGTGATGATGACGGCTGTTAAGATGACGCTCAGGCCTATGCCGATGGTCTTGCCCGCTGAAGCCCAGTTTTTAAGGCTGTTAAACAGCAGTCTCAGCTTGAGACGGCAGAGAAGCGAGGTTATCCGCAAGGATTGCAGCATTCAGGTTCCTGAGAAAAAATTAGTGCGGGCCGGGAAAATACTTCCGGTAGGTTTTCTCAAGGTAGTATGCTTCTTTTTCCAGCGGAATGTCAAAGTCTTTGCTCTTCTTGTTATACTCAGCCCAGCCACATTGCAGACCCCAGTTGATGCTCCAGCCGGTGTCATCGACCCAGTCGTCGCCGATGCGCTTTTCAAGGCCCGAAACCAGATTGCCGATGCGCAGGGGCGACATCGCATCACGACGATACTGAAAGGTGTGAACCAGTTCATGGCCAGAATGCTCGCCGTCATGATTGGTGGTGAAAGTGTTGGCGTTGCTGTATGCAAGAGCGCCGGTGCCATTCAGGGTGCCGTCTTTTCTGCTGCTGCGCTCGAAGGCCAGGGTGCCATACTTTAAGCTGCGGCCGAGGTCTAGTCGTGAGCCTTCGATGAAATGCACAACCGGTGCAATGACGGCATTGATGCCTGGCCTGAATTTCAGGTGGCGGCCGTCGGCGATCAGCCAGACCGGGCCAATATCCATGCGATAAACAAAGTCTTCGCCCGCTGATTCGGCAAGCGAAGCACCAAGGTTGACCATTACCTTGGCCTGCCAGGCATACCAGGTGGCTTTTTCTTCAAGCTTTGGCGCCATTTTGAAGCCTTCCTGCATCAGATAGCCACCAAATGCCGCCTGAATGACCGCTTTTTTTACACTTGTGCCATTGTAATGCGCCCTTAGAGCTGCCAGGGCCGCCGGAATTCCGATGCTGGTGATGGCGAGTTCTTTGTCGCTGAACGCTCTGGCAACGGGCTGCCACACGCTGAAACACAGCAGGCAGGCGACGACTGCCAGGCAAAGCGGCATGGTGACCCGGGCAAAATTAAAACAGCGCACAGGATTTTTCCTTGGTGAAGTTACAAGGGGAATCGGATGCCTGAGTTGTTTTATGAACGATTTATAAAAAAAATCAGGAAAGCTGGTAGATGACCTGAACTTTGCATTTCCAGATGATGCTCTGCGTGCCGGTGATATAGGCAAGGCGCATGCTTTGAACCCTGAATTTTATGGCGTATGGAGAAATCTTGCGCAGAAAATCGTTGAGGGTTTTAAAATCGCGGGTCGAAATGTCGTAGGTTACGTCGAGTTGTTTGTTCTCGGCTTCACGTTCTTCAGAATCACCGATCGCCACATCGATTTCTTCGGTCAGACCTTTGACGAATTCCTGAAGGTCGGAAACGGGTTTAACAGCCGGATTGGTCATGGAAAGGCGACTGATGCTGAAATCTATCGTGAGCTTTTTATCTTCGTCGGTCTTAATAACGGCTGGGTTGCCCGATGCTTTGCTCAACAGGCTGAGAATGGCGTCTTTATCTGGCTGACCCGAAAATTCGAGTTGCAGCGGAATTTTGCTGTTGCCGGCTTCTGCGCTGAATTCTTCGGTTTTCAGACTGGTGATGTTCTGGCTGACCGGGTCAAGAAGCAGGCGTTCGATAACGTCGCAGGCTTTCTCGCAGGCTGAAACAGGTATCGAACGAAAAACCCCGGTGACCCATTCCGGGTTCTGAGGCTCGGGTGCAACTGTTTGCAGTTTGCTGATGAAACTGGTGATCTTGGGGTTACTCGCGTCTTTGTCGCGGGCAATGATAATGTTGTGCCAGGCGGTCTGGTGGTCACGCTGGCGGCCCGCAATAACCGCCCGCATAAATCTGGCGCCGAAGTTGTCTGGCTCGCGCTCAAAAACCAGTTCGATTTCTTCAATGGCTTTTGCATAGGTTTTTCGGGAAAAATGGCGATTGGCCAGCTTCATGTGCACGGTTATGTGGCGTTTATCGGCTTCGGTCAGTTCGCGGGCCGCATTATCGATGGTGCGCCCCTGGGGTTGCCCTGGGATAACGAGATCAACGCCTTTTTTACCCGAATCGCCAGATCTGCTCTTTTCGAGCTCACCAGAATACTGCTGCGCCTTTTTTTCGAGTTCGTCCCAGTTGACCTCGGCGGCCATGGCCGCCCCGGCTGAGACGGTTAAAGCAAGCAACAGCAGTAATTTTTTCATGTTAAAAATCTGTTGAGTCTATTTCAGGAAATGGCACCAACCGCTTCGGCCTCGGTTGGAAAAGCATCGCAGAGGGTAAGAACCCCGGTCATCTGCAACGCCGTCTGGGTGAGTTTTGACAGGCCGGTAATCGCGACCTGGCCGCCATTATAATCGATTATCTGCACCATTATGTCGAGAAGAGTCGACAATCCGGTGCTGTTAATAACCGGAGTTTTTTCGAGATTGATGACAAAATTAACATTGCCCTTGTCGATGAACTCGGTGCATTTGTCCCTGAAGACTTTTCCTCCGGCGTCGTCAAGGTAGCCCTGAGTTCTGACAATGGTAACTTTGCCTGAAGATGCAAATTCTACAGTAAAATCGCTCATGTTATCAGGATAATAGGCAGGCGGCAGATAGCCTGTCAAGTACATTAATTACAGGCAGATGCATTACTGAATCTTGTAGCAATAAACCCGGCTGACGCCTTCACCCTCTTCAGGCCTGACTTTTGCTTTGCCCGACTGATGGCCGCGCTGGTGAAGTAAGTAGGTTCTATTTTTGCAGGATTCAATAATTCATGCATTCAGGCTGTTTTATGCGCTCGCACGTTTGGCTGAGAGGGCAGGTTGTATTGTTGATATTTGTCTGTTAATGTTTTCGGGTGTGTTTTACAACTATTCAAATAATTATGAGGAGCTTAAAATGACAAAAAAGACTGGTTCAGTAACCTTCATGGGGAACCCGCTGACCCTGGTTGGCAATGAAATCAAGGTTGGCGATGCTTTCCCGGCCGACGTCGTTCTGCTGACCAAAGATCTCAAACCTTTTAATATCGCATCAGAACCTGGCCTGAAGATTGTGACTACCGTGCCTTCGGTTGACACGCCCGTCTGCGATCTGCAGTTGCGCAAATTCAACGAAAAGGTTGCCGGCATGAAGGTCAAGGTATTCGCGGTTTCGGCTGACCTGCCCTTCGCCCAGGCCAGGTGGTGTGGCGCCGCCGGTGCCGGTAATGTTACCACCCTGTCTGATCATGCCGCTATGGGCCTTGCTGACGCGCTCGGCATTCACATTAAAGAACTTCGACTGCTGGCCCGTACTGTTTTCATTGTCAACGCCGCCGGCAAGATTGCTTATCGGCAGATCGTCGGCGAAGTCGCTTCTGAGCCAAATTATGACGATGCCCTGAAGGCCCTGGCAAAATTGCTCTGAACATCGCTTAACCGCCAATGAGTGCCATTGAATTTGCTGAAGTCTGCAAAACCTGGGTGCAACCCGATGAGCAAAGTCGGGTTGCTGCCCTTTGCCAGCTAAATCTCAAGGTTGATCAGGGTGAAGTATTCGCCCTGGCAGGTCTCAACGGCGCCGGAAAAACCACGGCCATCAAGATTCTTCTGGGCGCTTGTCATGCCGACTCAGGCTCAGCAAGAATTCTTGATGGCCTCGATTCTCTTTCTTCACTGCATTCGCTGGGCTTTGCCCCTGAAGAGCCTGATTTGCCAGCCTTTTTAACCGTCGAAGAACTGCTGACGGCCGCCTGCGGTTTATCGGGTATGCCTCTGACTACGGGGCGCCTTGATCGGGCGTTAGAGCTGTTCTCGCTTGATTCTGAACGCCGGCGTCAGGTCGGTGACTTGTCGAAGGGAACAAGACAGCGGGTTTCGCTGGCGGCTGCGGTTGTTCACCAGCCCAAACTGGTCATTTTTGATGAGCCGGCCAGTGGTCTCGACCCCCTTGGCCGGCAGCTCGTGAAAAATGTGATCAGACAGCTCAACTCAGAGGGTGCCACAGTGTTTTTCACTACCCATATTCTTTCTGATCTTCCGGGTTTGTGCAGTCGTATCGGGGTGCTGCACCGTGGCAAGCTTTTGTTTGCCGGTACTCCGGCTGAATTTTGCCAGTCTGATGCCCTGCCGGCTCTTGAAGAGCGTTTTTCATCTATGGTCAGCGTGGCGGGCGCATGAAACAGATACTGATCACCGCTCGACTGGTTTTTCAGCAGGCCTGGCGTGGTAACCTGCTGCCCGGCATGCTTCTGGTCATGTTACCGCTTTTTTATGCCGCCTGGGCTTTTGAAACCGCCAACCCCGGTTTTCAGACAGGGTTTATCGCCGATGTAAGCGGCAGTGCCATGACGATTATCGCCGGTCTGCTTGTTGTGGTGCTCGGTTATGAACACTTTTACTGGCCGGCTTCCCAACACACCCCATGGTTCTATTTCAGTCGCATCGGCAAGCGCAGTTATTTTGCCGCCGGCCGGTTTCTCGGGGTTCTCGCTGTGGTTTTTGCCGCCCTGTTGATTGCTGCCGCGGTATTTATGGTCATGTTACGTCTGAGCGAAGGTTTTTGGTTTGTCTCACTGCTGACAACTGCTCTGCTGGTGTTCTACGAGGCGGCTCTCATGGGCGCGATTTTTCAGCTGCTGGCTGCCTTTTCTTCAAAATTGCTGGCCACCGGCGGGCTTCTGGTGATTTTTGTCAGCGGACATAACCTGCCTGGTCTTCGGGCTTCACTCGATTTCGCGGGGGTGGCCGGAGATATTCTGCTGGCGGTTTTGCCTGACCTTGCCATGTTCCGTGGTGCCTGGTTTTCGGGGGGGGATTTTGCCGTTCTGGTGAGCGTTTCGCTCTATGCCATCCTGCAAGCCTTGTTCTATCTGGCTGCCACCGGCCTGATTCTCCAACGCCGCGACCTATGAACGCTATCAGATGCCGACCTGTCTTTTTACTTCTCTTGCTGCTGGTTACAGGCATGGCCGTCGATAGTCGCCTGCAGAACACCGACAGACAAACTCAAACATTGCCAGACAACCCCGGGTATCTGCAAAGATTTGTACCTGAACGTTTGCGTTCGTTTGTTGCTGCCTGTGTGTGGGCAAAGGCTGATGAAATGATGCACCGTGGCCCATTCCCCGGCAGCCGTCAGACCTTTCAGGCCGGTTCGTATGTTGGCAACGCCGATATGGTGCCGTTACTGAACATCGTTATCGCCATGATGCCTGAAGAACTGGCACCTTATCAGTTGCTGTCGCGATGTCTCAGCAGTCTCGGCTCAGTTGAGGCCGGTCTGAGAATTCTTCAGAATGGAATTGTAAACAATCGACAGCACGCGGCAGTTCACGAACTCTACGCATCGGCAGCCTTTCTGAAGTTATTTTCGGCAGGGAAACCTACAATCGCCGATCTGCGTTCGGCCGGGCGCTATCTTGAACGCGCCATCGCCTGCTATAACACCGGGGCGATTCAGCTCTCTTCTGACCCGGCTTTTAAGCCAGAAAACTACCAGATTCTCCTGGCAAGAATTTTTGTTGAGCTGTCAGAACCGCAAAAGGCTCTCGAAGCCTGGCAAAATTCCGGGCAAAATCTCGAACTCGCCAATGACCGGCTCGCGATTATTCTGCGAGATTACCGCGAGCACGGCAGTTTGCCGCAAAATGCCTTTCCGGCTTTTCTGAATGAGCAACCACCTGAAGGCGCGGCCATTGCCATGGCCGCCCAGCCACATGAAGCATCTGAACCGGCTGCAAACAGCCTTGGCCATGAGCGGCATGCCGTTGGCAACGAACCGCAAATGCAAGCCCCGCCGGAATTACCTCTGAAAAAGGTTCTTCTGGCGGGGTTCTGGCTTGGCGTTATGTTGCTGCTGCGCCGCTTTATGATTCGCGGTTAAGAATTCTGTGAATGCGCGCCCGGCGCTCAATCAGTATTTTTTTGAATGCTTCAAGATCATCACGGGTGGCGGTTTTGCCATGACTGATCTTTTCAGGGGCCGGTTCAAGTTCGGTTATAACTCGATTAATCAGGCCCAGAGCTTCATAACGGCTGACTTTTTCATTGCCTTTAAAAAGGTTGTTGTTGTAACCCATGCGGATACCGGCCCGGGCCAATATCTGCAATGATCGGCCAACAACGCTGCTTTCACTGACATCAGAATAAAGAATCTTGTTGTCAGACTCGCTGTGCGGTATCGCCTGGGTGAGAATGGCTCCCATGCAGGCCAGCAAATTGCGTGAACTATTGCCATTCGCTTTTTTAACCAGCTGCTTCACCTGGGCGATTGCTGCCGGTTTGTCGAGACGACCGAGAATGCCCTGGGCGAGCAGACTCAAATCATCGACCGAAATCGGGCCGGTACCGTTCAGACGGCGCCCGAGGTTGGTCAGATCGAAAGCCCCGGATTTGCGAAGATTGAGCAGTGGAACAGTGAGGTAATGATCTTGCATAACGTCTTCGAACAAGCCGATGCGGGTCGGAATCTTGCTGGAAGTCGCGAGATCATAGAAGCGTTTCAGCAGAATCAGCGCTTCTTTTACTTTGAGCGGTTCTTCAGGCCTGAAAAGGCCCTGCGAAGAACCCTGTATCAACCCTGAGCTAATGGCAAAAGTCAGACTTTCCCGATATTTTTCTTCGGGTTGCCAGTCACGAAAACCCAAAGATGTTTCAACAGTCGATTTTGGCAGCAGTTCATTCTGCCAGCCATGCATTACCGCACGCAGCAACGTCTCACAGGCTTCCTGGCGTGATATATTTTTGCCCGGCTTTTCGCTTTTAATGATGCCGGTGCTCGCGAGTTCGACCTGGTCAAAGTTGCTTATCAGGCCGCTTTCGACGAGAACACCGCTCAGGCCGCGAATAAAGCCGCGACCGGTGATGTTACTGTCGAGCATGCGGTTATTTAACTGTGTTGAATCAAATAGCCCGATCTGCTGCGAAAACATGATTTCAGCTTGCAGACGGTTTTTGCCAGCGGCCTGCAAGGCGCTGATATCAGCGCCGGCCGACCAGGTCACCGCAGCCAGAAGAAGCCCGGCCACAAATTCCCGTTTACCGATAAGCATAGGTGCCCTCCATAAGGCCTTATTTTCAGTACCCCGCTATCGGCAGTTGTTGGCAAAACTTTAACAGAATCAGCAGATAAAGTTTTATTTCAGTATGATCTGCTCGCGATGCCTTTTGACAAAATGCACGGTAAAACCCTGAACTTTTGCCAGATCGTAGGCCGAATTAAAAGGCCTCGCCTCGACAAGACGCTGCGCTTTCGCCAGTTCAATGTTGAAAAACCTGGCGATATCGGCCGCGCTGGCGGCATTGATATTAATCTGGTCAGCAGCACCTGAAAGCACACGTTCGTCAGCCTTCCATTCGCTGCCGGTTGCCGCAGCCCCGGTTTGCGCCAGGCTGTATGGTCGGCCGGCCTCGGCAAAAACTCCAAGCCAGAAATCGATGATGTTGCCAGTCGCCGCCGCCAGCTGGCGTTTTGACATTTCCATGACCTGCGGCAAGCCGCTGCCACCACAATAGGCAGTTTCAATGGCCGAATACTCACGGTAGGCATTGCCGGTCATGTCTTTAACCCGCTGTTCAAGATTGTTAACCGGATTGTAGCTGACCGTCGGCAGTGGCAGGTCTTTGAGTTGCGGGTTAAGATCACGCTCATATCTGGTGTGAAACTCGGATTCATCAGGGTTGCGCTCGCTGCCGGCCGTGTGCAGCGGCTGGTTGAGGTCGGCGATGTAATGTGACATCAGCCCAAGCATGTAGGCGATCTTGTCGGGCTCGGCACCTTTTCTGATCAGTTCAGCGCTTGATTTAAAGATATCCTGAATCCGATACAGGCCGTCAGTCATTGAACCGTCAGGGTGATAAACGTGATTAGTGAAATCTTTTATAAGAGTATCAGGGTCGGTAGAACCTTTCAGAAAACTGGCTTTCTGCCCTGCGAACTCATTGCGAAAAGCTTCGGGCATCAGCCTGACCGCGTCGGCAGTAAGCTTGCGGTGCGTGTGAAAAGACCAGGCCGAGGCAGTGCTGCAGCAGGCAAGCCATGCCAGGCACAACAGCAGCGAAAAAAGACGATGTTTCATGCGGGTCAGCCCCTGTTAAACAGATCATTCGCGCCGGTGGCAGCCGCTCTACATGAAGCGATTCATTTCATAGATCGGCAACAGCACCCCAACCATGATAGCACCGACGGCGGTGCCCATGATCACGATCAGAGCCGGTTCAAGAATCGTTAAAAACAGTTCGGTAGCCGAACGGTTTTCGGCCTCAAGTTCACCGGCGGCAGAGAAGAGCATTGGCGCAAGTTCGCCCGAAGTTTCTCCTGCCTCAATCATTTGTATCACAAAAACTGGAAAGCTGCCCGAGGTTTTTAAGGCTTCTGAGAATGAAACACCGCGTTCAAGAGATTTTTCGACCTCTAGAAGCGCTTCTGACTGCAATATGGATGTTTCGTTTTCGCGGATAACGCGAACGCTTTCGAGAAGCGTGACACCGCATTGAATGAGCATGCCGGTGCTGCGTGCCCAGGCTTCCATGCGCATGCCCTCGATGAATTGCCCCCATATTGGCAGTTTGAGCTGCAATTTTTCAAAGTTCCGCCGATTAGCCGGAAAATGCATGGCAAGCCTGAAAATAGCCAGCATGGCGAGCATGCTCAGCGCGATCACAAGCCACCAGGCTGTGAAGAAGTTGCTCGATGCGATCAGCCAGCGGGTGATCCAGGGCAGATCGCCTTGAACGTCTGCAAACATGCGGGCAACGACAGGTACAAGATAAACCATGAGAAACGCCAGTACACCAACCGAGATTATGGCGGTGATCGCCGGGTAGGCAATGGCGGCCGTCAGGCGCCGTCGGTGCTCGCGTTCGCGTTCGAGGTGTGTCGAAAGCTGGGCGAAGGCAAAATCAAGACGGCCAGTGGTCTCGCCGACCCTGATTACCGAGAGCAGCGAAGCCGCGAAAATGTTCTTCATTTCGCCGAGCACACCAGAAAGGTCCCGGCCTTTTTCGATACCTTCACGCAGTGCCACAAGGCTATTGCGCCGGTGCGCCCACGCCTGCTGATTTTCAATGCCGCTCAATGCTTTTGTCAGTGATACGCCGCCCTTGAGAAGGGCAGCCAGTTGCCGGGCCAGCCTTGCCTGCTCAGACAGCGAAAAATTTCCGGCCCCAAAACTGCTGCCCGAATCATCGCTGGCCGGTTCGATAAGAAATGGCGCCAGACCACGGGCCTTGATAGCCTGCCGCGCCATCAGAAGGTCGTCAGCGTCAAGCACGCCGGCAACTTCTAGACCTTCGCGGTCGTAGGCCTGGTATCTGAATAGCGGCAAGATTTAGCCTCCCTGCCAGCAGACCCGTTCAATCTCTGCCTTTGAGGTAATGCCCTGTTCAATTTTGTAGAGACCATTTTCATAAAGACTGACCATGCCATTCTTGCGCGACTGACCTCTGAGTTCGTCAAGCGACGCACCATGACCGATCAGCGCCGAAATCTGCTCGTCAATCACCATCAGTTCGTAGATGCCGCAGCGACCCTTGAAGCCAGTATTGGAACAGGCAGAACAGCCGGGTGCTTCCCAGATGCCGTCGCCTGCCGCCCGGCGACAGGCCGGGCAGAGACGCCGCACCAGACGCTGCGCCAGAACACCGATCAGAGTCGACGAAACAAGGTATGGCTCAACGTTCATGTCTACTAGGCGCACCGCCGCCGATGCCGAATCATTGGTGTGCAGCGTCGAAAAAACCAGATGGCCGGTCAGACTGGCCTGAATGGCCATAGCGGCCGTCTCGTCATCACGAATTTCGCCGACCAGAATGACATCCGGGTCCTGGCGCAGTATCGAACGCAGTCCGGCCGCGAAAGTGAAGCCAATACGCGGCTTGACCGGTATCTGACTGGCCCCGGCTAACTCATACTCAACCGGATCTTCAAGGGTGATGATATTGACATCAGGGCTGATGATGCGCATGATCGCCCCGTAGAGGGTGGTAGTCTTGCCTGAGCCGGTCGGCCCGGTAACCAGCAGTATGCCGTTAGGCCGCCTGATCAACCGGTCAAAGGTCGCGAGAATGTCGGTGTCCATGCCCATCTGCTCGAGGGTGAGCAGCTCGCTTCTGCGATCGAGCAAGCGCATTACGACGCGCTCGCCGTGGGCACAGGGCACCGAACTGACGCGAATATCGACCTCGCGGTCGCCGAACCTGACCCTGATTTTTCCATCCTGGGGCAGGCGCCGCTCAGCTATGTCTAGACCGGCCATGATTTTTATTCTTGAAGTGACCGGAGCATGCAGCTTGCGCGGTGGCGAAAACCGGTTAACCAGAACCCCGTCAATGCGGTAACGAATACGAAAACCCTCGGGCGCGAGTTCGAGATGAATGTCAGAGGCCCGCTCACGCAGCGACTGAAAGATCAGCGTGTTGACGAATCGAACTACCGGGGCTTTGTTTGCCGATTCAAGCACATCTTCCGGTTCAAAATTGTCGAGATTACCGTCAATACTATCTTCGATGCTGATTGTTTCAATTATTTCCTGTGAGTTATGGCCGCGCCCGTAGGTTTCGTTGAGTGCATTGCCGAGAACCGATGGGGGAATCACCACAAAACAGAGACGTTTTTTGAACTTGCGCGTCAGTTCCTCAATGACGCCGGGCTTGAATGGTTCAGCAGAGGCCACAAACAGTGCCTCGTCGGTTTGATGCATCGGAATCGTCTGATTACGCCTCAGATGCTCGAGCGGAAACATTTCGAGAAGGCTGTTATCGACGTCAGCCGGGTCAAGAGTTGCCGAAAATTCCAGATGCCATTGCTGCGCAAGGGCTGAATAAAGCGCGGTTTCATCAACATAGCCGTTTTCAATGTCGCCCGGAGTATTCAGAAAGCGTACGGTTACA
>DAOPYA010000113.1:0-14049 GCA_035352635.1 Candidatus Rifleibacterium sp. | reverse complement strand
TTACTAAAACACATTCCAGAGGGTTTTTCAATACCCCATATCTATTTCAGGGTTGTCGGGCCAGGCTGGCAAAAAAGATCGGCAAAACTTCCCGGGCAAAAATCAGTATACTGTATGGGTAAATATTCATGGGCTGGGGGTAATCAAATGAACCGCTATAGCAATCTGCTTTTTATTCTGGCATTGCTCGTGTTAACAGCGCTGATAGCCGATCCAGCTTCGGCCGCCAACCCATTTACCACTAAAGATTCATTGAATATTACCGACAGTGGCGCAACCGATGCCGCCGGCAGTGCCGTTAAAGAGGTCACAAACACCTCCGGGGTTAAAGACGCCAATGCGGTGACCCTCGCAGTAATGGCTGATCTGCACGCCCGCCCCGAAAGCCTTCCCCTGCTTCAAAAAGCGGTCTCACGGGTCAATTCCCTGAAAGACATTTACGCTCTCGCAATTACCGGCGACCTGTGCAGCCGCCTCGGCACCCGTGAAGAATACGAAGTGCTCGCCCAGGGGCTGAAGGGTCTCAAGGTTCCTTCTTATGCGGTTCCGGGCAACCACGACATTCTCTACCAGGACAACCTGATCAACGGCGAAAAGAAGCGTGCTGCGCCGGCCATAAAAAAAGCGAAGCAGGAACTGTTCAAAAAAACTCTCAACCTTAAATCGCTGTATTACTCTCGAAAAGTCGGCGGGCACCTGCTGATATTCCTGCCCAACGACACGCTGAGCGGCATTCCATGCGTTCTGCCCTCTGATGATGCCTTTGAATTTCTATTAAAAACTCTGCGCGAAAATCGCAATCTGCCAACGATTATCTTTTGTCATGCCCCGCTAACCGGTAGCTATGGTGATAAGCGCACCATGCCCCCGATTCAGGCCAACGCTCAACCGGCACGCAAGCTTGCCAATATTCTTAAAAACAACCCCCAGATTTATCTGTGGTTTGCGGGCCATCTGCACATTACCCCATCGCAAAAATACTACAACGCTCCGTTCAACAAGGTTGGTGGCGTGACTGTTATTCATGTTCCGCCTTCCCAGATTCACTCTTCGTGGCTTCAGACAGTAAGACTCTCTTCAAAAGGCGCTGTTGTCAGAACCATGGACGTAAAAACCGGCCGATACCTGAAAAAACATACCAGGGTTTTCAGGCCATCAATAGCTGCAAAAGGTCAGAACAAAGAAGACAGCAGCAATCAGAACGATAATAAAAATGATAAAGTCGCGAAGAAGGCCCGCATCGTAATTACCAACGCCCATTCTGGCGGCAACCGCGACCGTAATGGCTTTGGCAACTGGCTGGCTGACCAGAACCCCGACGTGGCACTGATCAGTGAAGCAGTGGGCATGCCCCAGCATCTTCGCCCGGCCGGCCGGGTTTTCAATGCCGGTTCTGAAACCAGGGGCCGCCAGGAAGTAGCCGTAGTGATCAGAGACGGTCTTAAAGTGCTCGACCACGACAGCGGCAAAATTTCACCTGATCTCAACGTCGGCATAGCCCATGACCGCTGGTGGTCAAGAGTTTCGACCCGGGTCGCCGGCATCAGAACCCGCGTTTACTCAATTCACCTCAACGCAGTAATTCAGGAACGCGACGGGAACCCGATGCCCTCAAAACGCTGGGATGTAACGCGCGAAGGGTTAGTCGGCCTTGAAAAACGCCTGCGCGACGACCTCAAAGATGGCTGGGCCGTCATTATCGGCGGCGACTTTAACTGGAACGATTCGCGCACCCACGCCCAATCACACAAAATGGCACCCGGCCGAATCCTCAAACGCCTCGGGCTGACTTACGTTAACAATGAATTGATGTGGCTGGCCTGGAGCCCCAAATACCATCGCTCGGTCAAACGCCTTTCAATGCCTCCGACAAGTATCCCCGGCCTGTATGCCGGCGAACACCCGGCTCTGCGCATCGATCTGCAGGCCATGAAGCAGGCCGACGGCAAAGATGACGGCAAAAAAGATGACAAAGACGATGACAAAGACGGCCTCGAAAACAACGAAGAAGACAAAGAAGAACAAGCGATTATCGATGAAGAAGAACCCAAAGAAGAACCCGAAAGCATCGTCGATGAAGCAGAACTAGAACCCGAAACTGCTGAACCGGCCGAACTCGACGACGATTTGATCAATGACGCCGAAGAACCCACCATAATAGAAAATACCTCAGAAACCGGCATCAGCGAAATCAGCGAAGACCCGGCTGATGAAGGCGAAGAACTGCCTGAAACCGCTGTATCAGACACAACGAGCATCAGTGAAGAAGAAGATTCCGAAGATGCTGCGCCGGCAACTGATAACACCACACCCCAGCCCGCAAACCCCTCTGACAGCGAAACATCAGAGCAAAGCGACAATGACCAGAATCAGGCGGCTATCGAGCGCATCCGCGAACTCATCACCTCGCTCTACGAGCATCTGCTCGAAATGCTCAGCGCTTTTTCGAGTCTATTGCGCTCCTGACCCTTATATCGGCAGCTAAAAGCCTTACCTGCAAAAAAAATCCCCCACGTCGGGGGCTTTTTTTTGAGGATTTGATCGCGGGTTTCTAAAATCCATTTCTTGAGCAGTGCATAAATAAATCTCTCAGGATTTTTTACCGTTACTCTGCCAGATGCAAGCGGGCGGTTTGACTTATGCATTTTCGTGGTCAATCAGATGTCTGCTGGCACGGAAAAGAGGGAGAACGAGATTATTAAAATATGAAATGGGGCTGGCATTCAATAATGCCTGGGCATTGATGAGGGCAGCACCTCTGATTTGAACTTTAGCGGTCTTTAAGTTATGCTTATTGTGCCAAACCGCTGGAGGTTAAGATGAATTTTCGTTTTTCGAAGATGCTCACCACTGTTGCCCTGTCTCTCTTCATTTCAAGCGCTCCGGGTTGGTCTTTGCCACTTGGTGAACCCCAGGCTGCCCACTTTACCCGCGAGGCGCTGCGCACCCTTCGCGAAATTATCGCGCTCAATGCAAAAAGCTCTGAAAACGCGGTCGAATTCGACCTGAGCGGCAAAACCATCAGAGAAACCGATATCAAGTCTGCCAGCATCATCTTCAAGGGTTATTCGCAGGCACAGATAACTAGCATGCGTGAAACAGGCATAAATGCCGACGATCTGACGGCTGGCGATGCCATAGAAGTCGAGGCCACCATAAGCGCCACCGCGATCAACAGCCTCATCAGGCGTGAAATTGCCCGGGTAAACAGCAGTCACCGAATACTCGATCAGCTCTCAATAAAATTTCTCGATGACCAGATACGGGTTGAGGGTCTGGTTGATTTCCGCAAGATTCCGGGCAATGTGCTGGCTTTCATGGTGCAGGACTTTTCGCCGTTTACCGCGACCATCGCGATTGAAAGCGCCGGCAGTCAGATCAACCTCAACATCATTGACGCGACGGTTAACAACCAGCCGATGACCCCTGAACTACGCGCCCAGATTCATACCTGGATGAACCCGGTCTGGGATTTCTCAATTCTTCCATACCGTGCTGAGCTCGACCGCTACGATTTATCGCCGGCGGGCGTCAGTTTCGCAGGTTCAATTTCGCACTGATGAGCAGGCCTGAAGCCACGCCAGTCAGGCCTGAGACGCGATGACAGAAAAAGCCATGACCGACATGCGGGCGGCCGCCATCAGTTTCGACCAGTTCGACGGGTTATTCAGAGAAGAACTTGATCGCATACCTGATCAATTCAAAGAAAACGTCGCACAGTTCATTCTTGAAGAGCGCGAACACAGGCACAGCAAATACATGCGTGGCCTGTACACTCTTGGTCACTACATGCCGCGTGGCCACTTTGGTAACCCGGTGGTTATTCTTTATTTTGGCTCCTTTGTCAAAGCTTTTCCACACCATAAAGTTGCCGACCTGCGCATCGAAATAGCCCGCACCATAACCCATGAACTGCTGCACCACTGGGAAAACCGCTCAGGAATCGATCTGCTTGGCGATGAAGACCGCCGCCAACTGGCAATCTGGAAGCAAAAAACCGGCTACCAGGATGGTTCATCCCCCACGGGCAAAAACTACATTGAAGCCGCCCTCTTCATTTATCTGCTTTTCATACTGGTAGCAGTAATGGCCCGCTGGATAATGCTGCTCGGCTGACATTCGCAAACTCCCCCAAAACCTCGCTGCACCGTCTGGTGGCCGGGTTTGGTATCTGAACTTGTTTATGATATAATTCGGGGCAAGCACAAATATTGCATCTGGAGACTAGCATGCCAATCAAGAAAGAACTGCTCGAAATACTTGCCTGCCCGGCCTGTCGGGGCAAGATTGACTACAATGATGAGCGCGACACCCTTGACTGCCAGAGTTGCCGGCGCCGCTACCCGATTCGTGATGAAATACCGGTCATGCTGGTAGAAGAAGCCGAACTTCCGGCCGAAAATATCAGGCCCTGACCCCTGATGGCACAGATTTTTGTCAATATTGCCTATCAGCGCATGAGTGCCGACGGGTTCAAGTTTCTTGCCGAGCGCCAGCTTTTTCCGGAGTTTTATTTCTGTGGCGACTCAATCGACAGTATTGAGCGCGAGACGATTACGGCGCTTCGCGACCAGATTGCCGGCAGCAATTTCAGCTCAACTCTGCACGCGCCTTTTTACGATTTGAACATTGGCGCCCGCGACCGCAGCATTCGCATTGCCAGTTTCGAACGGCTGGTCTGGGCCGTTGAAACCGCAGCCATGCTCGGCGCCGGGGTAGTTGTCGTTCACCCGGGCTATGGAGTTGGCCCCGGGGAAGTAGCCATAGAACCATGGCTGCAACGTGCCGGTGCTTTTCTGAAAAAGCTGGTCGAGCATGCCGCCGGGTTCGGCATCAAAATTGCCTTTGAAAACATATTTGACAGCCGGCCCGACCAGCTGTTAAAGCTGCTGCAGTTCGTCGATTCGCCCTTTGCCGGCATCTGTTTCGACGTTGGTCACCACCACCTCTTTTCGGCACTGCCGATGCAGAACTGGCTTGCAGCACTTGGGCCGCATATTTTCGAGTTTCATCTGCACGACAATGACCGCAGTGCCGATCAGCATTCGGCGATTGGTGAGGGCAGCGTTGATTATCAGCCGCTGATAGACTGGTATGCCAACCAACCGGCCGCGACCCGGCCGGTTCTGACTCTAGAACAGAAAGACCGCAACCACGTTATCAAATCAGTCGCCTGCATACAGAACTGGGGAATCTAAGTCAGTTCAGTCAGGCCTTCTGACCGCAGCAAGCAACTGTTTCGGGCAAAAAAAAACCGGCCCCTGTGGGCCGGTAATTTTTTGAGGTTAAATCAGGTCATTTGCCACTTTTAATCAAAGCATTATAGAGGTCGAGGTTGGTTTTGTAGTCGGCATACGCAGTTTTGGCGGTAGCAGCGTCACCCTTCTGGGTGGCGGCCATGTATGCCTGGTAAGCTGCCAGATAGTTGTTATAAGCAGTTTGTGAGTCTTTAACCGTAACTGCGACTGGAGCTGCCGGAGGGGCTTTCTTTTCTACGACTGCGGGGGTGGCGGTTGAGTTACCGGCATTGAGTTTAGCTATAAAATCAGCGGTTGCAGCACTCTCGGCCGCGGCGGCAGCCGGGTCAATGGCGCTCTGCTTGATAGAGATATCTTTTTTACCGAAAAGTTTTTGAATGCCTTTAACGGCGAGGCGGGCGATCAGACCACCACCAATGACGCCCACGGCGAGCATCGGAAAACCCATACCCAGACAGAGAGCGCCGCCAGCGACTGCGCCAGCTACGGTGGCGAAGTTAGCAACGCTTGAGGTTGTCCAGTTCAGGACCTTTTTGCCGACAATGTAACCACCAATGGCACCAACGGCCATACCAAGTGGGCCACCACCGACGGCCATACCAAGAACGCCGCCGAAAGCGCCGGCGGCTATAGCGCCAACGTTAACGAAAATCGATTTGGCTGCACCGCCGACTTTGCTGAAGATAGAGGCCTGCACGGGCGATACAGGTGCCACGGCCAGCCACATTGAAAACAGCATTGAGACAAGCAGCATGGTCGAGATGCTCTGCCTCTGGTTATATGTCATTGTCATCATATAGGTTCCTCCTGGCAATACAAGAGCGATTCGGGTCGAATTATGCTTTGATTATAAGAATCGCCGGCCCGACCCGCAAGAGGTGTACACAACTATTTTTCGTCTTTGTGAATAAGGAAATCTTCGATTTCTTTGAGCTTCAGAACGGCTTCGGGAGTCATCAGATCACGGTTGAAGCGTGAAAGAACCAGTTCAATACCATGATCTTCGAGGCCGAGGGTCCAGATGCCGCCGGTGAAGGTGCCGAGGCGAAGTACGTCGGCGGCTTTAACCAGAGCAGTATCGATGCGTTTGACCATGCTTGCCGGAACTTTGCCCGGCGCGGTGCGGCTCTGATCTGAATCGACGCCGAGCACCATAAAATTGCCACGGCGCGAGGCCTGAATCAGGCCTAGCCCGCTCTTTCCCGAAGCATGATAAATGACATCAGCGCCTTCTTTGGCCATGTCGAGACCGAGGCTTTGTGCCTTTTCGGGCATATCAAAAGCTTCTGGAGTATTGCCGAGGTATCTTGAGATAACAGTTGCTTCAGGTTTAACAAAACGAACGCCATTTTTGTAGCCGCGTTCAAAGCTGGCGATTACCGGTGAGTCCATGCCACCCAGGAAACCAACCTTGCCGGTCTTGCTGATCATTGCAGCAAAGGCGCCGGCATAGAACGAACCCTGTTCTTCGTCAAAGAGAATCGAGAGAACGTTGGGTACGGTTACCACTGAATCAAGCAGCACCAATCGGCTCTCAGGAAACTCGCGGGCCACACGGCGCACCGCATCGTTGGCAAAAATGCCGACCGCACAGACCAGATCCATATTCCGTTCACAAAAATAACGCAGTGCCGGTTCAATCGAGCTGATACTGCCTGGTTCAATTACTTCGACGATGCAGTCGCCCTCGCGGCGTAACTGCATAACCCCTTCATAGGCTGCGTCGTTAAATGATTCGTCACGCAGACCGCCGATCGACAGAACCAGACCGATACGGAGCATACCGGCCGAAGCCGGCATAGAGACAACCACCAGTAACAACACCGCGATAAGCAAGAGTTTCCTTTTCACAGTTTCCTCCAGTAGAGCTATATTTTCTGATTACCAGTCGGCAGTAGTGCCGACAAGAGGCTTTGCATCGAGTATGCCCAGGCGTCGCAGCACTCTTTCGAGCGCAGCCAGAACCTCTGGGGCGTATTTGCCGGTTTCACGCCTGATTTCTTCGAAGCTCTCATGATAGGTGCGCTCGATGGCATAGGGGCGATAATGGGTCATGGCATCGAACGCATCAGCAACTGCTATGATCAGGGAGCCGAATGGAATTTCGTCGAATTTGAGGCCGCGCGGGTAACCGCTGCCATCAATGGCTTCATGGTGCCCGAGCACAATTTCAGCGACCATTTCCATGCCCGGGATCTCACGGATCATGGCGGAGCCGATCAGCGAATGCGATTCGATGCGGCTGCGTTCATCTGGCGACAGTGGGCCTGAGAGCTGCAACAGTTCTTCTGGAAGCCCGACCTTGCCGATATCATGCAGCATCGCCGCCATTTCAAGGTCTGCGAGTTCGCGGGTCGAGAGACCCATTTCACTGCCGATCGCGACGCTGAGGTTGCGAACTCGATCCCAGTGGCCGGTGTGTTCTCTTGATTGATTTTCGAGAATTTTCATGGTCAGCCCGAGCAGGCATTCGAGCCTGACAAAGTCGCTGAGAACATGAAGCGATTCGGCGACCGGGGCGGGGAGTTCCCAGGTTGACATTTCGGGTGCGGCGGAGTTCGCCGCCCTGACGCTCACCAGCCAGTTAGTACTGTTAACTGGAAAGGCTTTCCAGAAGCGCCCGCCAAATCTGCTGACCCCGGGTTTGGCGAGGTCGTCAGGGAAATCAGTAGGCGGAAGGCTGCCGTTACGGTCGTGGCCACGCCAGATGCCGCTCCACGGAAACCACAACTGCAAATCGCTGCCGATGCCGGCCATGGTATCATCCAGGCGGCTCAACACCGTTTTCCAGATGCCGGTTATGCAGCTCAATTCAAGTGGTTGCATTGTATTCTCCTGCCATTATTATAGGTTGGTCTAATGGCTTGAACGAAAATCAGTATAACAGATTGCCCGGGCAAGGTAAAATTGTTATACTGCCAATAATTAATCTCTTCCGGGAGCGTCTAATGAGCACAAACTATGAAAATCGAATTGCACTCAACCCTGCTTTGATAGTAGGGCTGGGGGGTACGGGCAAGAAATCACTGATCAATTTTAAAGAAACTTTTCTTAACAGTCCCCAGATCAAAAAGGCGTATGCAATTTCTGGAAAAGGCGCCCCGGCACTGCCTGATTTTATCGATCTTCTCTGCATCGACACCGATATTTTTGATGCCAGCCAGCCAGAAGACAATGCCAAAACCGGCACCAAGCTCACTGAAGGCGAGTATCACCAGATCAACATTCAGAATGCCGGCCAGATAACCGGCAATCTCGATTCTGAAACCTACAACTATCTTTATGAGTGGTTTCCGGCCAAGCTGAAGCACCATATCGGGCAGATCAGTCAGGGTGCCCACCAGTTCAGATTTACCGGCCGTTTCGGTATTTTTGTCGATATCCAGAAAATTTTTCAGCAGATCAAGGCCAAGATGAGCAAAATCATGGCCCGCAGCAATGTTAACCAGGATGACATCATCGTTCCGCTCACCAACAAGCAGGGGCAGATTCTCACCCCCGAATTTTATGTAGTCGGTTCGCTGTGCGGCGGTTCAGGGGCCGGCATGTTTCTCGACATCGCCTACCTGCTGAAAATGGCTTATTATCAGCTTTCAGGTGGCAAAGGCAAGCCGACAATCGTTGGCATTCAATTGACTCCCGAGGCTTTCACCCAGATTTCCATTGACCCGAATGTCAATTCAACCGGCCGTCTTGAAGGTAACGGTTATGCGTCACTGGTCGAAACTTTCTATTACATGAACAAAGAAAAGTTTCCGCCGACCCGCACTGCCAAAGACATAATCAGCCAGGACCGCCGCAACAAGTTCATGGTCAACTACGGCCCGATCGGCAAGAGCAACGACGCCACCACCTATGGTTCAATCAGCGAAGAACCGCCATTCGACCAGTGCTATCTGCTCGGAACCAGCAACCAGGATGACATTCCGACCTACTACGGCATCGCTTCCGAACTGATTTTTACCAAACTGGCGACCCAGTTGCGTCAGGCGCAGAACTCGATGCTCGACAACGCTTCACAGATTCTTGGTCAGAACAGCTCAGACCTTGAAGGCAAGCAGCTCAAATGCTTCAGTTCGGCGGGTTATAAAAGTTTTTATTACCCGCTCGACGTCATCAGGGATCTCTACACTTTCAAGTTGTCAATGGATGTCACCTACTGGCTGAAGCTCTCTGTTGACCGCATTCTTATCGACAGCATGGTTCAGGAATTCGCCGAAAACAACCCGACGAAAATCGATCTGACCCCAGAAGGCCTGTTCATGATGACCAAAGAAATCATTGATCGCAAGCAATTCTGGGACAACCCCATGTTTCACACGCTGCGCACTGTTAATAAACAGAAAGAAGGCGAATCGCCATCGAACTTCATTCTGCGGCAGATCGACGAGATGAACCAGAACCGGGTCAAAAAAGACGAAATCCGCGCCAAGGTCAGGGTCAACTTCGAGCAGAGCGCCGTCAAAGCCGGTGAGCATCTTCTCGAAAAGGTCATCGAGATCATCAATAACCCAGATTTAGGCGCCCTCATCGCCATAGACTTTCTCAATGCCTTCGAAAAATATCTGACCCGCTACCCACGCGAAATACTGGCACGCAAAGTTCAGGAAATCAAAGGCAAGCTCGAAAAAGAACAGCGTGAATACCGCGAAATATCGACCCGCCTCAAAGAAAGACTGAGCGGCTTCGCCGGTCTTGGTGGCAAGCTCATGGAACTCGGCACCGTGTTGCACATGACCGACATCAACGATGAACGCGACAAACTGATGAAGGAAGCCAAAGAAGCGGTGGATATGGAATATGAAATGTTCTGTATTTCATGCGCCGAAGATTTCCTTAAATATTTGAACGTGCAGGCGCAATCGATACGCAAGCAGGTGGAAGTATTCTCAAGCAAGCTCACGCAGATTTCCAAAGATGGCATGATCGAACGGCAGTATGAGCACTGCCTCGAACGCATCAAGCCCTATTCAAAGGTTCAGGATTTTATCAGAACCTATATTTTTGAAGACCGCGACATTGAGCCATTCTACAAGTATCTGCTCGGTGACCTGTCGAATAACGACATTGAGGGTGATTTCCTCGTCAAGATCAATCTGCGCGAAAACTGGGAAAAATTCACCAACCCCGAGGGTAATTCTCTTGAAAAAGAGATTGTCAAATACTGCCGAGGCATTATTGAGCGGCGTTTGTTCGGCGGCATCGAAGACTTCATTCACTGGAAAGACTCAGTGCGCAAGGGTTTCAAGAAGAGTCTCGTCGAAAGCATGATGAACCAGTCGACCCCGCTGATTACCATGAATGATCGCGGAAACAACTCGCCACAGCGCATGAACATCGTTACCCTCGGCATCTTTGACGAGAACAGCAAACTCTCTGAAGAGATCAAAGACGCGCTGCGCAAGGGCGATATCGGCGTAACAGTGGCCCCGACCCGCAACCCCTACGAAATCAGCCTGTTGCAGACCCTGCATGGCATCGCTCCCTACAATATCAGCGCCATAACTCAGTGGCACAATCTTTATCGTCAGAATACCGCCAAAATCAACTGTCATGCCCTGCTCACCAACGATGCATACCCGGTTCTCTGGTCGAGCTATGGTCTGATACCAGCCAAAAAGCTCGAAGAACATTATATGGTCTACCTGCTGTTGCGCTACGAACTGATTGCCGACGCAGCAGCGGGCAAATACGGCATCGAATACAACGATGACCTGGTTCAATACGAACTTTGGTACCAGCAGGACAAACCGCAGCCGATTGGGCGCACCATCACCCAGCTGTTCGACTATCTGAAGAACAACACCATGGGCATTTACCTGATCAGAAGCGTTTACAACGAATACTGGAAATCATTGCCGTTCCCGAAACAGCGTGAGGTAGTCAGCAAATACCTGCCGATCATGACCGACAAGGTTAAAAAGCTTGAAGAAGCCATCGAAGAAGAAATCAAGAAAAACCATGAAGTCAGCCCGGCCAGCGATGAACTGCTTTCGATCAAGCGCGGCATTCTGCGCATTCTGCAAGACTACAACGAACAGTTCAATCACATTCTCAGCCAGCGCCCCTCAGGCACTATCGAAGGCGAAATTACGAAATAAGCGACCGCCAACAGATAAAACGCAGCAGACCTGGTCTGCTGCGTTTTATTTTGTTACGGGTTCGAAAAATGCACGATGCAGTTCGCTGATACAGGCTTCAGCCTGCTGATCGTCAACGATAAAGCTGATATTAACCTTCGAGGCGCCCTGAGAAATCATCTGCACGTTTATGCCGCTGCGATTGAGAACGCTGAAGGTCTTTTCGAGAATCAGAGATGAACGCTGCACGTTTCCAACCATGGTTACAATGGTTTTGCCGGTTTTAATACCGACACTGGCAACCTTTTCGAGTTCATTTTTTAATTGCCCGATAGCACCATTACGACTGTCTAGGGTCAGCGAAATACTGACTTCGCTGGTGGCAAGCATATCAACCGAAACTTTCTGCTCGGCGAATATCTGAAAAACCCTGGCAAGAAAACCATACTGCCCAAGCATGCGGGTCGAGACGATATCAACGAGGGTAACATTCCTTTTGACCGTCAACACCCGCAGCATCTCTTCCTGATCATCAAAGCGGTTCAAGATAAGGGTTCCGGGGTGGGCAGGATTATAGGAATTCTTAACCCGAACCGGGATATTTTTGGCCATGGCCGGCAGAATCGAACGGGGATGCAGCACTTTGGCGCCAAAGTAGGCCAGTTCGCTGGCTTCTTCAAACGAGATGCTGGTAACCGGGCGGGCCGCGGGCACAATACGTGGATCAGTGGTCAGAATGCCATCAACATCTTTCCATACCTGAATTTCGTCAACGCCAAGGGCCGAGCCAAGAATAGAAGCGGTCAGATCGCTGCCACCTCGCCCCAGGGTTGTGATATTGCCCTGTCGATCGCGGGCGATAAAGCCGGTAACGATTGGGGTGGCGGCGTAATCATTTTTCAGATGGCCCAACCGCGCCGCGATAGCAGCGTAGCTTTCTTCAAGCACTTCCGCATCAGTAAACCTTGAATTGCTAAGAATACCGAGATCCCAGGCGTCAAAAAACTCAGCATTGATGCCTACCTGGCTGAGATGGGCCGCCAAAATTCTCGCCGAAAGCCTCTCTCCAAAAGAAACCAGGTAGTCTCTGGTTCGATCGGATACTTCCCTGATCAGGGAAATACCTTCAAGAAGTCGATGAAGTTCGTTAAGCAGGGTGTTAAGGTCTTCAGGATTGATCTGCAGCTCTTCAGCGGTAGTCAGATGCAGTCTGCTGATCGCATCGACACAGACATTGCCTGAAACTGCCAGTTCTCCGGCGGCCAGAAGATTATCTGTGGTTTTGCCCATGGCCGAAACTACTATCAAAGGTTTTTCGGGCAGAAACATCCGGATAATTTCAGTCACATGTTTGATCCTGCCGGCATCTGCCAGCGAACTGCCACCGAATTTCATGACGATCATGTAGTCAGACTCCTTGCCTGGTTGCGAACTGCTTCCCACCAACGGGTGGGCCTTTTTCAGGAGGGTAAGTTTACCTATAACGCCGCCCAAAAACAATACAAATTTTGCCGGCGACTGACACCGCAACCCGGGGGTTACTGATCTTTCAGGCCGAAACAGCCTGTTTGAGAAACCCTTGCAGATGGCGAACGGCATCATGCAATTCTTCGCTCTCGGGCAGGGTTTTAACGATACGGTCAACGATACCGCGTTCGGCGACTTTTTTAATAGTTGGCAGATAGTTCAGGTCGTAGATCCAGCACAGTTGCAGCAGACAAAAATCAGCCTGGGATTTGACGTTCTCATATCTGGCCTGGCGCTGATTGCGCAAATCATCGAGAATAACCTGACCTGGCGGAATATCGCGGGGCAGGTTCCAGATGATTCCGGGTTTTTCGCGCAGCGCCTGCTCTTCGATTGCATCACTGAGAACAAAAAAAATATCAAGTTTGTCGGCATCTCTGATCAGATTGACAAAGCGTCGAAGGTCAGCAGAAAGGTCTTCGGGCAGGGTGTGGCAATTATGCAGGCGCACCGATTCGAGAACCACCCGGGTTTCAGACTCTGAGAGACCGACCAGCCAGTCAGACCGCGACAATACCTGAAATCCCCGACACCCATGATTGACCGATTTGGGGTCATAATATGTCTGAAAGTCGCGAAACTGCGAAAACCTGCCAACATCGTGATAAAGGCCGGCGATTTCTGCCATGGTTATCTCGGCATCGCTCCAGCTGAGGTCGGCGGCAATGGCTCTGGCCTCTTCGGCGACGCGTTGCGAATGATCGAGCTTAAGCTGCAACATGGCATGCAACTGCCCCTCGGCATCGCGAAAAGAGTTCACGTATTCGGTGAAGCTGTTCTTAAGTCTTTCTGTCTGCTGTTGATTCATGAGCTTCCTGGTATTTCTGCCCGGGCCGGCGGGTCGTAGTTATTACTGAATACCCCAAATTTTATCAGGAGTCAATTTGACGGCACCGAGTGCAGGGCAAACGGGAACTTTTTCCTCTCCAATAGCGGTCTTACGGCATGTCAGTCGTTGCCGCCGCTTCCGCCATCCTGGCTAACGCGGCATAATGCCGTCCTGGCAACAACGCTCTGCGATCTTCGCACCCTCATAGTTCCATCTGCTCACTCTGCTCGCACGACCGGAACACGGGCTCTGTCGCTTCCGCCATCCTGGCTCACGCGACATAACGACGTCCTGTCGAAAAAGCCGCATCCTGCGGCAGTCGCCCGCGTTTTGCCCTCCAGGCAAAACGTCCGGT
>DAOPYA010000112.1:0-14176 GCA_035352635.1 Candidatus Rifleibacterium sp. | reverse complement strand
GGGAATACCTAATTACCCGTAACTTTTTCATATACTCCACCGGTTCATCCCCGCGTGGGCGGGGAATACCCCTGCACTGCGGCGCTCAGAAATTCAATAGCCGGTTCATCCCCGCGTGGGCGGGGAATACGAAAATGTAAGATTCTTACAAAGATAATCACCCGGTTCATCCCCGCGTGGGCGGGGAATACAGCGTCTTGCTTCCATTTTGGCCACGTAGACACGGTTCATCCCCGCGTGGGCGGGGAATACAGCTGCTCGTCAACCCACCCGCTCAAATCGGCCGGTTCATCCCCGCGTGGGCGGGGAATACAAGGTATATGTGCCGGTCGTGGCATCCTCATACGGTTCATCCCCGCGTGGGCGGGGAATACTATTCTATCCACTCGCATTTATCTTGCATTGTCGGTTCATCCCCGCGTGGGCGGGGAATACTTCTCCGGCCATTTTTTCAAGCTCTCGCCTAACGGTTCATCCCCGCGTGGGCGGGGAATACCGTTAATATCAACAGGTCTGTAACCGTATTTTCGGTTCATCCCCGCGTGGGCGGGGAATACTGTTTACTTTACCCTGAACGAGTGCAACCCGGCGGTTCATCCCCGCGTGGGCGGGGAATACGCCGTCTTGGATGAGAGTCGCAGGAAGAACCTCGGTTCATCCCCGCGTGGGCGGGGAATACGCTTCCGGTGACGGCATTTGAAATAGGCCGCTCGGTTCATCCCCGCGTGGGCGGGGAATACTATACCTCCACAGCTGAGGTTGAGTAGCTATACGGTTCATCCCCGCGTGGGCGGGGAATACTTCTGTATAATCGTCGCCCCAAATTGACCAAACGGTTCATCCCCGCGTGGGCGGGGAATACATTTATTGTATTTTTTTGAGCTTTCGGTAGCACGGTTCATCCCCGCGTGGGCGGGGAATACGACGAAGAACAGCATGACCGCTGTATCGGTGACGGTTCATCCCCGCGTGGGCGGGGAATACTTTCTATATCCGACCCCCATACAGACATCAAGCGGTTCATCCCCGCGTGGGCGGGGAATACTGCGGCAAGCCCAAGCGCCAAATTGTCAAAACCGGTTCATCCCCGCGTGGGCGGGGAATACTCTTGTTGCAAAAACCAGTCCCACCAAGCGTTTTCGGATTTGAGAAAAAGTTACCGATTAAACGTCCGGTGTAGCAGCGGATTTCACGGGCACAAAAGAACACAGCTTCAGACCATCAAGATCTACCGGTAGGCGACGATTTTGGCCGCAGGTTGCAAAGTCAAAACCTGTTTCTGTTGGGCATGGCCATACTAACACAGCATTGCCTTCTCCGACTTCTTTTTTTATCACTTCCCAGATGCGCTCGCGAACTTTGATCGAATAATCACCGACATAAACACCAGCTCTAATTTCAAGTAGAAGTCTTGTCAGATAACCTCTAAGCCTTGGCGGCGTATTTTCAAGCACGATGACCATCATCGCCGGTTACCTCCTGATTTGGGATTGCCATCGGCACAGCCTCTAAATGAGGCTGCGGCAATGGGATCTCACCTGCAGCCAAGATTTCGCCTATGGTTGGAATAATGCGTTCAAGCAATCTATTTTTGCGAAACGAATTTCGGCAATTAATGCGGGTTTCTCGGATATGATCTTCCTTGTTTGTGGCAGCAACTCTAAATGCAACAGGAATAACCGTATCAAATTTGAAAAGGTCGGCAACGTCATAAACAAAAGAAAGTGGTTTACCGGTGTGAATGAAGCCTATAGCAGGGGCATAACCGGCGGCCAGAATGGCAGCTTCACAAATGCCATAGAGACAGTGCGTTGCAACGCTCAGGCATTTGTTAACAATGTTGCTGCTGTCGAAGTTTTTGGGATCATAATCACGGCCAGACCAGCTGACACCGTGTTGTTTTGCCAGTATTTGATATAGCGCCCGAACTCTGGCGCCCTCAATTCCGCGTAATTGTTCTATGCTTCTTCTGGCTGGCGGTTCTTCCTGGAACCGGAAACGATACATTGCCCGTATGACTTTGAGGCGCAAACTATCATCAAGGGCGAGCTTCGCTTGATAAAGAAGTTTGTCGGCCCTCGCTCCTCCTGGTTGTCCTGCGGCGTAAAGCCTTACTCCTCCTTCCCCGACCCATAACAAAAGACAGCCGACTTCAGCAGCAAGAGCAATCGCGGCATGGGTAACCCTTGTGCCTGGTTCAAGAAAAATGCATGCCAGACCACCAACCGGAATATGGGTACGAATGCCCTTTTCGTCGATTAAAACCAAGGCTCCGTCGCTGACATCTATATTTCCATATTTCAGCCACACCATGCTGGTCCGCTCTTTTAATGGAATTGGGTTTGACTGTATTCTCATTTGAGAGGCGCCACGGAAAGCATGCCAAGCCCAAGAGCCTTACCATGACCAATACCAGTCGTCATGGCTGTTTTGAATGCATCTGGTTCGGTTACAATCAGAACACCGTCGAACAATGTTGAAAATATGCTGATGGGGCGATTGCCCCTCTGATGGCCTTTGAGCATCTGTTCCTGGCTGATCTGCATAGCGCTTATTTTAAAACCATGAGATTGCCCCTTTTTATTCAGCCACTCAGTTTGTTGATCGTGGTTAAAGAGACCCATTCGTTTCCCATTGCGGTTTACACAGGGGTTTGCTCTCAACCGGTAGCGAAATTCTCTGCCCTCAGCCAAAGTTTCTAATTGCAACAGATTGTTCAGATCAAGTGCAGGGTCAGGGAGCTTTGCAAACCAGTCTTTGTAGTTTATTCCTGACCAGTTCGCTAAATAATTGCTTTGAATAAGCAGCTTTGCGTGATCTTCAAAGCTTGTTTCATTTTCCATCCGCCACAGGAATGTGGTTGGCGGACATTTTTGATCTGTCGCTGCGAAGGCGCGGCAGAGAGTCGAATGCATTTCATAGGGGTCTGAAATATCTCTTCTGGCTTCTCGGCAGCGCGAGTTAAGATATATTCTCTGAAGGTACATCAACCGTCTCCTTTGGGCAAGAAATCAGCATGGAATGAACGAATCGCGAGCCAAATTTTCGCTCTGAAAATGAGGAAAGGATTGAATCCATTTTTAAGGTTCCAGTCTCATCCACCGAATCTATTGAAACGAGCAAAGTTTCTGGCATTTGACCATCAGAGACTCGTTGGCCCAACCATGGGTATCTGCTGATAGCTTCCAGCAATGGCTGCTTTTGGATGCTGTCTTTCAAGAAGACAGGTTCTGTTGGCAGGTAGGATTTTCTACCAAGAAATAATGGCCAGGTTGGGTTATGCAAAGATTCTGCAATTGAATGCAGCAAATGGTCATCTTCACTTTCGAGACCAACCAGAAACGCTGCATCTGCAAGATAGTAGCGCCTGGAAATGATCCCGCCCCCTCTTTCGAGGGCTCCATCAGCTTTTATTATTGCATCTGTTTTTGCGCACCCGGCTGTTTGATAGTCGTATTTTAGCGAACCGGGTCGGTCATGCCGTACGGCGAGCGTGAGGCGTGCCAACGGTTCAAGTTTCTGCCAGTTTTCGCGATCTATTCCCATAGCTGCAGCCAGCAGCCCAATTACTCCAGATTTGCTTGGTTCCTTGCCGGTATCTCGCTGGTCAAACCGACTGGTTGTGCCCCAGGACTGCATAGGGCCAGCCAGGCGAATCAATAAAGTAGTCATTGGTTCACTCCGTGCCAATCTCTTTTATAGCCTGCCCAATCAAAGAGTCCAGTTCGGTTACTGTCTCGCCAAAACCGTCAGTGTTTACACCAGTCAGATTTAGCACCCAAGTTCTTGCTTTGGTTGGGTAAGCGCTGTTGATAAGTTTGGCTTTCTGCACAAGTCGTTCGGCAGATAAATAGGTCAGAGCTTTATCTTTTTCATATCGAACCGGGCTTTCAAAAGCATTGGCAAGATTTCTGGGTGCCGCATCCCTGTTGACGGTTATTGCGACAAATTCTGGTGGATTATGGGCTGCAAAAGAATTTTGTTTGCCGGTAGGCTCTGAAACAACAAAACCGCGCAGAAACGCCTGCAGGCCTTTTCGTGCCAGCTCAGAATCTCCCTGTAGATTGCTTTGCAGGCTCATCCAGTCGATGACTGCATAGCGATAGAAACATGCGGAAGTGAATTCGACAGTGCCCATCATATCTGCACCCGAAGAATCTTCCGGCTTTAAATCGTCAACTGCCGTGTAAAAATCGAATTCTCGATCGACGGCATGGGTAGAAATTGCATGTGCAACCTGACAGGCCGCGTTCTGTGATTTTTCAGGCATATCTGCCAACATGCGACCAAACAGAGCTATGTCAAGTGCTTTCCCACCATTAAGTGCCGCTTCAAGCGCCTTTTTAAGGCCTGGATCGACATCTTTTGCCGCATCTTTCTTTCCTTTGCTCTTTTTCTCTGAAGTTTCGCTTTCTGACTTAGATTTTATATTGTCCCATCCGTCAAAAATAGCCTGCGCCAGGCCAGTGATTTCTTTTTTTCCGACGAACAGCAGGTATTCACTTTTGCCATCATCCTTAATGGTTAATTTAATACCCTTGAGTGCCTGGCGTGCTTTTTCAAGGGCTTCGTCTTCTGGTTTTCTTCTGATGACAAGCTCTTTTACAACTTCGTCTATAATTCTCTTGGTTCGGGTGGCAACCTCGTTTTCAGTCAACTTATTGTTTTCAATCATTTCCTTGAAATACTGGCGGGTAGATCTTTTCAGACACTGGCTTGAAATTCTTGCCCGTCTGATGCCACCAAATAAAGCGTCTTTGGGCGCTCCAGTGTCATCCCGATTCAAATTGGAAGGTGCAAAATTCTGCAGGATATGGATTTCGATCAGGGTTTTCATGTTTCACTCTCTCTTTCTTTGTTTTCGTTTTATGAATATTTATTCAGGTTTCTGTAAAATTCTCGTGCCCAGCGATTTTGGGCAGGCTTTGAACTGGCTCGCCAATAAATCAGGTCTTTGAAAAGCGCGTCAAAATCAATTTTATACTCTTTCAGCAAGGTAATGATCTGTCTGAGTCTGTATGATAACTGGTCTGAATCAGCATCAAGCAACGTGATAAATCTTGTTTCAAAACTTGGTGGCATTTCTTTCTTTTGATAATAGCCAGCGCAGGCCTCTTCAAGCCTGACAGGCTGTGCATCGTCTTTTCCTGCACTATTAATTGCCCAAAGCCCGGCAACCAGATAACACATTTCGCGCTCCCAGTTCGAAGCTTCCAGTCTGATGAAAGGTTCAATAAAAGGATAAGCGCCAGGAAATGCGCCTGGTGGAAAGGACAGACTTCGTCTTAGAACCGCCCTGATCTTTGTGTTTGTCTGGCTTGCATTATCGAGCCAGCCGATCATGTTATTCATTCTACCTCCATTTTCAGGTTGCTTTTGATTGCGTTGATCTCTTTACTAAGCTCTGAGAGCTTTTTTTGAATAATTCCATCTGCTTTCACCAAGGCTCTGATTGCCCAGACGTTGCCAGCGGCCGCAGAATTCCGGTGCAGATTCCAACTGTTACTTATGGCACGCTTTATTGCCTGCAGCCAGAATAATTCAATCTCTTCTTCATCACCACCGAACTTGAATTTATCAAGTATTCTATGAAAATTGGCCTCCATTTCTGACCAGTAGGTTGGTATTACGCTCATCTGGTTTATAAAACTCGTTATATCTGTTTTTCTGATATCACGTGTCCCTCTGCATAGTGTAGCTTGTGAAAAAATCCTGCATGCATTCCAGAGAGAAGATTGTGAATCTTCTGCTTTTTCAAGAAGAGCTTTTATCTCTTGTTTGATGTTGTGGTCTTCTTTGATTTTTGACGGAAATGAAAATCGTTCCATTCTCCAGAATTCAATTTTTGCTTTGTCATTTGCCTGTCCCAGGACCATAATGGCTGTTGGTAACAATTCTGACTTGTTTTGTGCCAATGCAATTGCGTTTTCGATTACCTTTGGTATTAGGTCAGAATTAGCGGAATCGGGCAGAATAGCGTCGAATTCGCGCCAAAAGCCTCTTTCCTTGAATGGAACAGGTAGTTTCCCATTTTTTTCATGAATTCGATAAGCCACCATAGGTTCTTCACTTCCGGTTTCTTCATGACCAACACCGGAGGCAAATGCCAATTTTTCAACAAGATTACCCGGCAGTCGAAAAAGCTTTACGGAGCGAGTTTTCCATGTGTACCTGTCTGCATAACCAAAGTTTTGTCGCTTTGGTCCGGTGCGGAGATGATCGACAGTTTCAGGTTCTCTTTCCCATACTGGTAAATCATTTTCTATTACCATTTTGTTTTCATGCGCCAGACAATATGCAAGAGTTTCAAAAAGGTTCCTGCCAAGCGGGATAACTAAGGCTGCTGTGGCTGTTGGGGCTGCTCCAGTATGGGCCAGTTCACTCTTGCCTGCGCTGACTGAAAAGGTTTGCATGGCCGCTAACCATTGTGCGCATTGCGCTGGGCCGATTGAACCTGAATCATTTACCGCCACGTGATCAAACAGCACTTTGGCGTTGTCGGCATTGTGCTCAGCCGCGAGAGCAGTCCAGGATCGAAGGCGCTGGGGCGTAAAAGATGGTATCTGCCAGAATGGGTAGTTTTCATCAAACAACCAGAATCGGTCTCGCCATTTTGCAAGGTAATCTTTTATCTTCTGTTCGGGAAATCCTTCCTGAAAATATCTGCGGGCCTGGCTTATATCGGTCGGCCCCATCAGGGCCCGATAAAGCACGGCAAGCAGGAGTCTATGCAATGAAGCTACAACAAGAGGCGAGTGATGCTCAATGCTTTTGATATTTTTGGCGTTTGTGAGAGTTGCCAGTATACCAAAGTTCTCATGTTGCCCATCAGGAAGGCGAACGGGTATCCATTTTTCGTCGATCAGGTTGTATTCGCTCATTGTTTCTCCTTGGTGCCGTAAATGAGACCCAGTTCATCATTAAGTTCAACGTTCTGGTCATCTATCCAGCGATTCTTTTCATCGAGAAGCAGTGGGTAGCAGTTACGAAGTAACGGCGATTTTTGCCAGTTTTCCGGAACGCCCTTTGCCACAAGAGTTTTAACGACTCCTGCCCTGGTTATACTGATGGCCTTTAAAAAAAATTGCTTTGCCTCAAGCATTGATAGACGGCTCTTCAAGTTCTCATCGTCGTTTGAAAAAACAGGCACCACCATGACCGCCTGTTCGCCCAGCCGGGTTTGTGCAACCAGGCTTTTATGAAGGCCAGGTTCATCTTCGTCTGCCTTGGCATATCTTGCCGTATCGTTCCATGAATCATCATCTGGAAACCCAATGAATTCAAGGCTCGCCTGCTGGCGATATGCCAATTGACGGCCGGCGCCGTCACACTCTGCCCTGTCAAGCCTGTTAAGCAGTTCGGCAGGCAGCCCATCATCATTGCATTCATAAACGTCATTGACTAGACAGTCGATATCAGCCGGCAGTCTGATCACATTTTGGTTTCTCAATCTGTTCCAGGTTCTTATCAAAAGGTCCTCCCTGTAAATTCGATTCCACCAGAGAGGTTTTTCAAATGAACCAATCTCAGGAGTTAAGCCTGCGATAAATAATTCTGGCTTTTCTAATGGTCTTTTTAGGCCCGGATGCCGCCATAAACGGCCTGCTCTTTGCAGAATCAGATCAATCGGTGCCAGGTCGGTAACCATCAAATCAAAGTCAAGATCAAGACTTTGCTCTGTAACCTGGGTTCCGATAAGAATTTTACGACCATTTCGCCTTGCATTTTTTCCGAATGTGGCTAGCGCATTATCCTCGCGTTCCTGTCTGCTGTTTGCCGGAAAACGCGCATGAAAGAGAAATACTTCAGTGCCGTCCGCAAGCCTTTTTCCAATGCAGATCGAATTACGTAACATTTTGCTGCCACCAGGGAAACTTTTATAGACTTCCTGAGCTCGCTGTACAGTATTGACAATTATAAGTGCGCTACCTGTATCTGGTAGTTCCTGCTTGATAACTTTTTGTATGTCTTCTATTCCGGTGGGGATACCATTAACAGTTATGTTTCGGCTGCAAGACTCATCTGCAGCAAAAGAATACTGCTCGACACTTTTTGGTCTGAAAACAGATATTCTTGGGTAGGCTTCTTCGTTATCGGGCAGGGAAGCGGCATTCAATGCTGCCAGGTGTCTTTTAAAGGATGGCGGTAGAGTGGCTGAAAGCAGAATGATAGATGAGCCAAGATTAATCAGCCAGTGAATGAGATGCAGCAGCAGGGTGCCTGTATAAGCATCGTAAGCATGAATTTCATCAAAGACAATTACACGGTTGGCAAGTCCCCAGAGCCTGACAAAATTATGGCGTACCGGCAGAACTGACAGAAGTCCCTGATCGACAGTTCCAACGCCATACTCAGATAACAGAGCTCTTTTTTTATGGGTAAACCACTCAGAAGCTAGAACCTTGTCGCCTTCAGATGCATTGCTATCGGTAACCAGCATTTGGAAGGTTTCATTCAGCAGGGTTGCTCCATGGAGCAATTGCAGGTCTAATTGTCGATTTCCGCCAAAACTCTTGAGAAAGTCAAGGGTGCGCTGATACATCGCATTGCCCGTGGCCTTCGTCGGGAGCGCCACATAAAGACCGCGATGGCCAAACCGGCGTTGCATTTCGACATGTGCAAAAAATGCGGCCTCGGTTTTCCCTTCGCCCATCGGAGCTTCAACAAGTATCAAGCACGGCTTTTCAAGTTTATTAACGATTTTGGCCATTTTTGCCTGCAACGGGCGCGGTTTAAAAGGAAAGAGATCGGCAAAGTTGAGACCTTTATCAGACAATGGCAGACGGTAATTCCAGCCGATTGCTTCCAAAGCTTGATGAGCGATCTTTTTGCGCATGTTGAACCAATCATTCAAATTTTTGCAATCATCTGGTTTGCCGAAAGAGAACCAATTTTCATTGGAACCTATCCAGTCGGAAAAGCTTGTTAAGCCGGCGATTAGCATGAATTCGGGGCCGGTAATAAAATCTTTCTTCAGCTGCGTTTTCACTTCAAATAACGAAGTAATCTCGGCAAAAAGGGTTTCTCTGATTTTTTGCCAACTATCATCGCCAATGTTTTTTGTGTTTTGCGTGTTGTTAAGCATGGTGGGACTGGCGCGCTGACCATGGTGACAGCCGACGGCGTCGGCAAGGAGTTCACATAGATCGGTCTTATCCGTTTTCTGTAAGAAAGAAGTAAGAGACAGCTGGCTTACATAGCCGTGTTTGATGTCCTTGGCAATGTTTGAGCGAAACCTGAGGTCGCATTTTTCAAGGATTGGCTTTGCTTGATCCCATTTTATCTGAAATGCCGGGCAAGCTTTGCCAAGATCATGGCAAGCAATTATCTGCAGCAAAAATGGGCGTGCATCTGACCAGGGGAGGCCGAATGAATTGGCCAACATCTGTCTGGTTGCTTGCGGCTCTCTTTCAAGAATAGCGTCTGCAACTGCTGCAACATCGACCATATGCAGCAGCAGCGGGTGCCAGTTCTCATCGGGTCCTGTTTTGCCCCATAAAAGGTAATGTGTTTTAAGAGATGCTTCTATCATTGTGTGTAAGCTTCTTTAAGTAGATGCCCCAATAATCAGCCTGTATGTAAATACCTCGTGCTTTCAGGCTGAAAGGTATGTGTTACCTGAAATGTGCTGTGATTAACAGCATTCAAGTCGAACAAATTGCGTTCAGGTTGAAAGTGTTCCCGTTAGCATAACAAACAGTTGTTTTTGATCCTGACACTTATATAATCCAAAGAAAACCCCGTATATAGTCAAATGATAACAAAAATTTCCAAGCATGTTAACTGTTTTATTATTCCGAAAAATAGCGTTGCTATTTTTTCAGTCTGAAAGTGAGGGGTTTTACTTTTTTCGGGGATGGGGTATGTATTTTGTGAGAATCTGATGACAGGTGGAAAATGAAAAAGACCGATAGTTCGATTGCTGGTGCCGCACTCCCTGAGGCCGGCCTGGAAACGCTTGCGGCCATGAATAAAGGCGAGTGCAGGCGCGAAACTGCGAGGCTCATTCTTAGAAACTGGCGTGCGGCTGACCTGAAGCCATTTGCCAGGTTGAATGCTGACCCGGCGGTGATGGAATTCTTTCCGAAAGCTCTGACAGAAAAAGAGAGCAACGTGCTGGCGGCCAAAATCCAAGACCGCATCGATCGTGAAGGCTGGGGCCTGTGGGCGCTCGAAAGAAAAGATACTGGCGAATTCATCGGCTTTACCGGTTTGAGCGTTCCGGTGGTCGATCTGCCATTTATGCCCTGCGTCGAAATCGGCTGGCGCTTGGCCAGAGAACACTGGGGAAAAGGTTTCGCGACCGAGGCTGCCCGCGACGCGCTGCGATTTGCCTTCGATGAACTGAGGCTTGCCGAGGTCGTTGCGTTCACCGCCGCGATTAACATGCGTTCCCAGGCCGTAATGCGACGAATCGGCATGAACAACACGGGTTCAGATTTCGATCACCCGAATGTGCCGATCGGCAGCGTATTAAGACGGCATGTGCTGTTCAAAACATTGAATATGCCAGAATCTGTCGGGGCTGAACCCATAAAAACCGGCGGCAAAAACCTCTAACTGATTATTGAGCGGGGCCGGGGAAATGTTGTTGCCCACCGCTGCTAATCAAGAGAAGGGACGGTTGTTGCGGGGGTGTACTGTTCAACCAGTTTCTGAGCTTCTTCTATTTGTGCGGTGGTCATGACCCTTTCGAGACGAGCGATTATTTCAATGATGCCACCCGCATTTTCGGCGCCAAGAATCTTCACTATGGTTCCGTAATAGAATCTTGATTTAACGTAACTCTTTTCGCCGGCCTTGCCCGTAAAATACCAGCGGCCTAAAAACCCCATTGCATCTGGATTGCCACGCTCCGCACTCAGCTTGAACCATTTAACCGCTTCGGGGATGTCTCGCTCACCAAGCCTATCTGAGGCGCAGACAAGCCCAATGCTGTAGCAGGCATCGATGTACCCTGCTTTAATGGCTTTTTTATAGAATTCTATGCACTTTTTTCGGTTCTGTTCAACGCCGTGCCCCGAAAAAAGCATCCAGCCGATCTTGTAATAACCCTCGCCATATTTAAGCTTTGCAGCTTTAATAAAACATGCCATGGCACTTTTAAAAAGATCCTGCCTGGCCTTTTCGTCTTCGCTTCGCAGGGCCTTTTGCGCAAAATCCGTTCCGGTTTTGACGAGTGAGGCGCCATCTTCCTGTGCACGGGCCGAAAGTGCCAGCCCAAGTATCAGATATAGGGCAAAAAATAATACATTTCGTTTGCAGATTTTCATTTTATCTTATTCTCCGGCTTTTTTATGCTCCCGGCTGGGCCGGGCAGTGAATCAGTCTTTGGCAATAAAATTCTTTGAGCATTCAATTTTAAGGCGTTTGAAAACTTCACTGGCAAGCTTGTCTTTGCAGTTGTATTCAGCAATATCATAGGCAGTTCGACATTCATCATCCATGAGAGTCGCGTCAACGCCGGCATCCAGAAGATCCTTGACCAGCTGCTCACAGTCTTTGTGGCTATTGTTTACGGCCAGATGCAGGGCTGTTTCTTCTTTACTGGTGAGGGCGTTGATTTTCGCGCCCTTATTTATCAACATGGTGATTGCGGCGGTGTTTCCGCGTTCAACCGCTGCCAGAAATGGCGTTCTGCCCAGCCTGTTGGCGGCGTTCAGATCGGCACCTTTTTCAATGAGGGTTGCGGCTATTTCCGGGTTTCTGTTTTGGCTTGCAGCCAGTATCAGAGCCGTATTCTTTTCTTTGTCACGGGTTTCGAGTTTGGCGCCCTTATCAATAAGCGCTTTGATCAATTCAACATCCTGGCAGTTTTCGGAAAAGGCCATCAATGCTGTGCGACCATTCTTGTCACCTTCGTTCACATCTGGCGTTTTTGCCAGAATCTTATTGAAAAAATCTTTGTCATGGCAGCTTGAACAGGCAATGAGAGCGCTGAGATCGATGTTGGCACCAAGTTCGATCAACTTTTCCGCAACCCTGAGGTTGTTTTCAAAGGCTATCGCATGCGCCAGCAGGCTTTCGCCGTCATCGGCATTTTTGTAATTGATATCGACGCCGTTTTTAAGAAAAACAGGCAGCAGCTCCACGCAACTTTCGCTCTCTACGATTGTTTCCATGTCGCGAAGGCCGATATTGTCGGTGGCGAATGGGTCGGCACCGTTTTTAAGCAGAAAATCGATAATCTCAGGGCTGCAGTTAGTCCTTATGGCTCTGATTAAAACTGATTCTCCATTGCTATTTCTGGCGTTTATATCGGCACCATTTTCGACAGCCTTTTTTAAAAATGCCGTAGAAAGCCTGAAAGGTTCATTTTCAAGAACAGTCATGATTGCCGGCTTTACATCGCCATCTGGCAAAGAGTCATCGACTGCCGCCGTCTCTACTGCAGGCCCGGAAGTTTCAACCTCGCCAAAGTCGTCTCTTTCCGGGTCGGCAAGCTGTGCAAAGCCTGTACTGCCGAGAAGCAGACATAATGCAAAACATAGAAAACTTTTTCCTGAAAATGGAAGCATCTGGATCACCTCAGCTGAAAGTCAGGGCAGCAGGGCCGGTTTAAAGCCCGCAGTTCAAACCGTCGCGGTCATCTGTAGCCAGTGGCTCAACGTGGTCTGTAACAAGTTGAATCATTTTTCGTTTTCAGTTAACAATAATAACACAATGCCTGGGGCACGGGTAGCATTGCGGGGGCTGTGAAGATTGTTCGGGTGCCGAAAAACTCTGGCAGTTCAGAAAGCTGTGCCCCGAATCATGGTAAAATTGACCTGAACAGGAGTTTTAAGATGAAAGTTGAAGAGCATAAGTCTTTTAAGCAAATTCTGGTGAACAACGAGGATCAGAGGCGCTCGGCCTGCGAGAGGATTTTAAAAGACCAGGGTATCGGGCACCCGCTTTCGGATATCAGAGGGGTAAATCAGAACATAAGCGACCGGCCAAAAGGCACCCCCAAAAAAGAGCAGATGGCTATCTGGCAGAAGGCCCAGCAGGAGCTGGTAAGATATATTGAATGTTACCGCGAAGAGCCGGATTTTTCTGCGATGTCGGCGCCCGAGCTTAATGAATGCCTGTTTGATGCCTGTTACACATCGGTCAATAACCCTTTGTTCGCGAGGATTGGCGAACTTATCAGGCTTGGTGCTGATGTAAAAGCCTGCGATCATTATGGCAACCCGGCGTTCAGATACCTGGTGGTCAGATTTGATTATAGTCAGCGCGACGAGATGGGTAACATTGTGTTCAAGCTCGCGCCCGTGGTCAGCGAAGACCTGTTGAAAGCCTTTCTTGAAGCAGGCCTCGATATCAACAATTCATGCAACTATGATGGAAAATGCTCGACTTTCTGGATCACCCTCGCCGGCGTGTCGAGCTGCAATTCTCTCAGGTTGATGCTTGAACACGGCGCGCGCGTTAACGATCATGATTCTGGTGGCCGCACAGCCCTGATGGAATGTCGGGATGGCCGGGGAGACGCTGAATGCATCAGATTGCTGCTTGAACATGGCGCAGCCCCCGCGACAAAAGCCGGCCCAGGAGACTCAGGGCTTCATAATGCCGTAGGCATCAGAGGCCGGGGCGAAGATATCATTATGATGCTCAAAGCCGGTGCCGATGTTAACCTTCGCGACAATGAGGGTAATACGCCTTTGCATATATATGCCAAAGCCAGTATCGACGAGGCGATTTTGAACATACTGTTTGAGTATGGTGTTGATGTTAACGCACGGAACAGTGAGGGTGATACTCCGCTACACATCGCTGCTGGTCGCTGCGGAAGTAGTTACGATACCATAAAAGCCCTGATCGGGCACCGAGCAGATTTGAATGCTCAAAATTCTCTCGGCAACACGCCATTGCATGTCGCTTCTCTCAACTATGACTACGACACTTCACGCAACGCAAAATGCCTGCTCGAGAACGGGGCGAATCCGAATCTGCGAAATCTTGCCGGTATGACGCCATTGCTGCTTTCGGCGAGCCTGAACCGTTCTTCGGTTGTCAAGGCTCTGATAAAAGCAGGTGCCGATGTTGATCTGAAAACCACTACCGGGCGGACTGCTTATGATATTGCCATTGAAAACGGGTTTTTAGACTCGGCCATCGCTATCAATCCAGATGCCAGAGAAGATTATAACAATTCTCCGGCCGGCAAAAAAGCGAAGGGTGCAGATGTGGC
>DAOPYA010000111.1:0-14288 GCA_035352635.1 Candidatus Rifleibacterium sp. | reverse complement strand
AACAAAGCGAGAATGGCCGCTTGAAAAATTGTCCATTTTTACTTGACCATTCCAAGGCTTCCGGATGAGGTGCGCCGGCTTCATTAGCGCCAGGCAGCGTGGCGCTTTTTCCAGTCGGGCAGTTTTATCGACTTCGCTCATGTTTAAATACTTCAGGCTTTGGCAAATTCGCCGATGATTTTATTTATTCTGTCGCCGATATCGCTTTTGCCCTTGTGCTTGCCCCCTGCATTCCCTGAAATCTGTAACGATTAAATCGTTTTAAACCCGCTAATTTTCAGATAGACCGGGAGAGCATTCCCCCGTCCGGCCGAGCGGCCCAAAGATGGACGGGGGAACGCCGACGAAAGACTGTAAATCGCAAGTACTTTTCCCGGTTAACGCGGAAGTCGCTTTTCCCTGTTCTGGAGAAAAAAAACACAATTATCAACGACCGTCTGGACCCCGACGGCACGGGGTTTTGCCCGCCGATAGCAATGATCTTCCCGTCGGCGATCAACACATCCTTTTTCCAGATATACTCAGGCGTGTAGACTTCTCCGTCACGGATCAGGTTCTAACGGGTGTACATTGGCTCGGTGCTTACCGAATTCGGGTCTGTGGCTCTGCCGGGATCTTCGATCCCGTTGGCGTATCGGGATGAGCCATGGGCCGGCGGTCAATGTCCAGGTGCATCAAGACGACGGTGAAGGACGAGGGAGATGTCCAGGCGCCCCACGTTTCGTCGGTTTTGTGGAACCGCACGAAAACAAACGATCCGGCAGGGTGCGCCCGCGAATCGACGAAGGTCGCGCAGCTGTTGATCAGGTCGCGCATGACGATCGTGGTCGCATAGGGATTCTCGCGCTCGCCATCCGACGTCCGCTTTGCGGAGAAGATGTCGTCGGAGGCGGCGACTACATCAATGGCCGGCTTCACCCGTGGTTTGCTCGATACGACAGTTCCGTCGACCGGATTCCATGAGTCGCCAGAGGTGAGCAGAGAAACCCGGACATCGCGTGCCCGGAACGGCTCGCCGACAGATGAGATGGTTGCCGAAGCGGTGTCGACGATGAAGACCCCGTGTTCCCCCCGGACGATGCCCTGACCGTCGTGCAGGAAGAGGGCAGTATTCTCGTCGACTCCGAGCCCCCAGCGCATACCAGTGTCACGCAGGCCGGCGACAAGACGACCAAGCCGCCCGCGGATACTGAAATGTGTGTCGGTGAGCACTTCGGGCGGCAGCAGGCCGAGACCCTGCAGATAGACGCTGTTGCCCGGGAAGCCAGCCTGAACTCCTCGCTCCGGAGTGACCTGGGCAAGATCGATTTTTTCTAGCTGGCCACGGACGATCGTCGGCCCGCTCTCGCCCCAACCGTACATCGGGTTGGCGAGCACGTGCGTACCTGCGCTGGTGCCCATGACGACCCCACCCCGCCGGTAAACCCCGCGAATCGCCTCGAGGAGGCGGGAGGGGGTTTTATCGCGCCGGAGCAGACAGATGGCATGGCAACCCTGGTCGCCGCCAAGCAGGAAGACGACCTGGCACGATTCGACGAGGGCCGCGATCTTCGGATCTTCCGCCGAGCTGTCCTTGCGGAAAACGGTGTCCTTGGTCACCGGAATGAGTATGGGCGAGAACCCCGCGTTCGTGAGCCACGTGCGGTAGCCAGGATCCTCGTGGTGCTTATCCGGCCCCTTTCGCTCGAAAGCCGCGCGGGCCTCGGCCAGATCTGTAAAAGAGGACGGTATGACCGCCATGCGAGGCCTTTCCCGGCTCTCCTTCGCACACATTCCGGACACTGTATCCCTGACGGCGCCGAGAATCTCGACGTTGTCGACCTTCAGGCCTCCACCGACCAGGACCAAGGTTCCCGCCGGGGCATCGGGGGGGGCAGCGGAAATCGCGGGACAGAGGAGGGTCATGAAGACCCCCAGCAAACCCAGCGATAATCTGAGGCCGTGAGCCAAGCTGCAGAGTTTGGAATGCTTATTCATTTCGATTCTCCTTGGATGAAAAGGAAAGGTTTTCAACGACTTACATAATACCCCAGACTAGCCTTCAGACCAGCGCGATATTTTTCTCAACGAAGCTGAAAGTTCACTCATATATGTGATTCTCAAAAAATCAATCCAATACGGGAAACTGGCAGACCAGCAACGCCTCGTCTTTTTTCAGTGCAGGCCTGGAGTTGTCAACAAGCCTGACAAGGGTACACCCGGAAGCCTTATATATTGCTATCATCGTTTCAGAGCTCAATTCATTGAGCCAGCGCTGCAACGGTGATCGAAAGTAGCGCCTGACAAGCTTTTCAAGCAAATCGTAAGGGGGGCTGAGGCGCTTTTTTCCAAGCCAGCAAGCATAAAATGCTTTGCCATGCCTTTTTACGAGAGGAACACCGACTACCGGTATTAAATCAACAATTTCACCGTCAAAACTGACGGCCATTTCAATCAGCAGGCCATCAAAGGTGAAGTCAAGCTGCCGGTTAAATCCTCTGAGTTTAAAGGAGAATTGACCAGACTCTCTGGCTTTCAAACGCTCAATCTCCTGACCCGCCTCGTGAATTATACCCGGCAAAATGTTCTGCAAAACGCCTGAAACAATTGCCTGGTCAACCTGAGGATATCCTACGGTTGCATTTGCCTTCATGCTGCATGCCCTCCGTTAATAATGTCGCGTAATTACTTGTGCCGGTTCAATTCTAAACATGTGAATACGACAATCTGCGTCATTGTCGGTCCCCTACCCTGACTCGCCTGCCACGCTGCTTTTAAATATTTTTTTCGAACATCTTTTTGTTACGTCACGATCTGTCGTTGCGTCTGAATAGGATAAAGCCATGAAGGTAGAAAAAATTGAAACGGCGGAGAAGCAATATGAAATTTTTCAAACTGGATGAAGACTACAATGCAAAATCCGACGGCAAGCATCCATGTATAAAAGTAATCGGGGTTGGCGGCTGCGGCAAGAATTCTTTGAATCGCTTGATGGAAGCCAATCTTGCAAACATTGAATTCATTGCCGCCAATACCGATAAAAACAGCCTCAGTATCGCAAATGCACCAGTAAAAATCCTCATGGGCAAAGAATTTATGACAGGTCACGGAACCGGCGGTCGACCTGGGCTGGGCAAAAAAGCAGCAGGAAATGCCCGACACGAGATAATTGAAGCTCTGGAAGGCGCAGAAATGGTTTTACTGACTGCAACCCTTGGCGGCGGCACCGGTTCTGGCGCGGCACCGGTAATTGCGTCGCTTGCCCATGAAATGGGCGCCCTGGTGGTAGCTTTCGTAACCAGACCCTTCAGGTTCGAGGGGCATAAGCGTGCCAGGAGAGCCAGAGAAAGCGTCAAAAAGTTAAAAAAATTCGTCGATGTCCTGTTCGAATTTAATAACGAAACGCTTCTCGAACAGATGCCGGAAAACCTCAGCATGATTGAAGCCTTTGCTTCGATCGATCGCTATTTCTGCGAAGCAATGCAGTGCTTTGTGAATCTTCTCCAGCCTAACCTTATCAGCATTTCCGGTGAGGGCCTGCGTAATATTATCGACGGTTATTGTGAGGGCTGCATTGCCATCGGTCACGGCGCAGGCGAGAACATGACCACCGAAGCCGTCAATATGGCCCTGGCTGACCATGCATTCAAAATCGACCGTAGCCGGGCAGAGAATGTGCTGGTTAATCTGACCACCGGGCCCGAGGCTTCAATGGCCGTGGTTGCCAATGTCTGCGAAATGGTGGCAAAATCTGCAGGTGATCAGACCGGCCTTCTCTACTCACACTCTGTAAGCAAAAGCATGGTCGGTCGACTGAAGCTGACTCTCGTTTTCCTTCGCCCTCGCAGTCGCTGAGAATACGCTTAAATTAAGGGTTTACCGGAGGGAATTACATCGATGACCAGTTTCAGATGGATTACAACAGGTGAGAAACAGCCCGAGAATTGTGTTTTCGAACTCCGCGTAATTGTTTACGACGGCAGCAAAAAATCTTACCCGTGCGATGTTTCGATGCATGCAATCGGGCTCTTTTCGAGCAGCGAAAAGGCTGAAGCGCAAATGCGCCTGACAATTGTTTCTGACACGGCTGACGATGAGAACGATGATATGAGTTACGCCGATTGCATTCATCATTTTGAAATACTGGCCAGGCCCTTCGACAAGTGTGTGGTTTTTAATTCAGAATGCGAAAAGCGCGTTTATGACGACCTTGGCTGTCTTATGGGTGTATGTCTTTCCGATTTGGCTCCCTTTGCCGGCAAGAAACCAGAAGAATGCCAATTTTTATACCAAGACGACCGGTTTAAAAAAGCCCGGCACCGGTAAAATTATAAACGCCCACTGTCAATGAAGCCATCCACGCGAGTGATATCACAGCTTTGAATATAGCCCTACCAACTTTACACGATAGTGGTTATGCCAAATGTAGGAGCCAAAACCCAACGTTTGGAAAAAAGTTCTTCGCGAAAAGAGCAAGGATAACCAAAGTCAATCATCTTTGCAAGAAGGCAGTGGGGAGAGCCCTTCCCCTGCCACCAGCAAAGCGATCATGGCCTTCCGGTGTTCATTTGCGCGATCCGGATTCCAAATAAACTCAGAATTGTTGCCATTTTCTTTTTCTTCATTCATGAAGATTTTAAGAAGTATCATACTTTCAATCTCTTTTCTTTTGGCAAAATCATTACGCTTGTCCCGGGGAATTTGGTTACTTAAAGAAGAATTCGAAGATGGCGAGAGCAAACAAAGATTTCCAAACTTATTCAAATCCTTTTTCCAACTGCTTTTCTCATCCTCATCGACGTCCTTATGGTCAGGATTTTGAGGGAAAATGTGCTCGACTGAATTGCGGAAGCGAAAAACAAAATCGGTTTTCACTGAATATTGTGTTTCCAGCACTTTCACAACCTTTTCCTTGTCTTCATGCCAAAGGAGGTATTCCAGTCTATGGAAGGCATAATGACGGGTTTGAGTCCCTTGGTCAAGCTGCTCGACATCGATTCGTTCTGCAATTCTTTTCTCAGCATCTATTAAACTGCTTAACACCCATTCAGAGGTGATTCTTTGAGTTTTCAATCTACCCTCAATACCCTGCAACAATGGGAACAGCCATTCCTTTTTTGGTATATCGCTTACGTGTAGCATGGCTTGCAGCATTCGAATGCTTTCCCAGTCCTTTTCGGCGCCTTCACGAAGACACTCTGACCCCTTCTCTGACAACTGATGAATCTTCCATCTTTGAGGAGTCTCCCCAACCCGGACGCTTTTAATGATATATTGGTCGAAAAGAATTCGGTAAAAAAAGAGCCTCTCAATAAATTCATGGGCAGAAATATTGGTTGCCTTCCAATTTTCCCCATTTTGTCCCCATATGATTTCCAAGAGCTTTTTATCCTCAAGAGTTGAAGATTCAATTTTGCCAGGAGATTTCTCTTGTTTTATCAAAGTAAACACCAGCAAGAGAAATTCCGGGAAGGAGATAATTGATTCACAACTCCCTTCCATTTCAAGAACATCAGTTCTTTTGAAACCATTCCCATTTTTGGCTGGTTTAGTGGAAATCAAATCTTCAAGGGTGAGAGGATCTATTAGAATTTTTTCATCCGGGTTTTCGAGTTTCTGCCCAAAAATACTATTTCCGAGCTCAAACCCCTTCTTTACTTCGCCGGGTTTTGCAATGGCAGTAAATAGGGTTCCCCTCTTTTCCTTTGAAAGGGCGTGATCAATATATCGATCCATTTGAGCACAGGCATCCCAGATCGCGGCATATGTACACACATCTGCATCATTTCTTATTTCATTAAGCAAGCGAGCTTTGAGAATTTCGTGTTTTTCGAGTTGAAGTGCCCGAGTATTCATGATCTCAAAATATTTGGCTGTGTCTATTGATTGGGGTAAAATTATGTGAGCGAAAGTCACCTTTGTGAAAATGTATTGTGAAAACTCCTTTTCAAATTCGGGCTTAACGTTTTCATTAATAAAGCCCGCAATGGTTTTCCTGGCTGATTCGAAAGCAGGGTTCTTCCCCGATTCATCAATCTTTTGTGAGTCAGCATAGATTTCTAAATCGTTATTGTCCTCCTTTCTGGACAAGAAACTCAATCGAAGTTTACTTTTGGAAAATTTAAGGAATTTCGTCCAGCTATCATCGCTTTTCGCAAAGTAGCAACCGATTAAAAACAAGGTTGTCAACCTCTGTTGCCCATCTATGACATGAAAACAACTTCTTTCCCTTAACTGGAGAATAACGCTGCCAATATAACACGGGACTTTTTCCGTTTTGGAATTTAGATCAAAAGAGGTCCAGAAATCCGACAAGAGTTGTTTTATTTCTTTTGATGTCCATGCGTATGGTCGCTGATAGTAGGGAATGACGAACTCGCTCGCCTCAAATTCATTCGCACAAAATTCTGTAAGGCTTACTAATCCAGCTTTTAAGCAACATTTTTCATTCATTTCAATCATCCTTCAAGTGTCTCTTTCAAATCGATAAATCGCTTTGCCATTTTCTGGACATCAGGGTAGCAATCCGACAAATTCTCAATAGTCTCCAGGAATTCTTTGATTCCCTTGTAATAGTCTTTTGCCGGGCCTTTTTCGCCTAATATTAAATACCACTTGCCCTCTTCTTTCTCTATGGCTTCAAATATATGAATTGGTGAAGAGGCTTCTTGAATAACCGCGAAGGGGTTAAAAACCTCTCGCAGAAATTTGGGTATTGAGCGCTCTTGAACTACCTGTTTGACCTGAAGGTGAAATATTGCATGTTCAAAATACAGGGCGGCTTTTAGAAAAATTGCCCAGTCTTCTGCCCCGAATTTATCATAGAAAAAGAGCATGGTCGCCTCATAGCATTTTCGGACATGCTCGGTGCTTCGGCAACGAATGATGGCGTCCATCAGTTTTCGAAACAATGGCGGAATGATCGGCTTGAAAGGGTTTTCGACAAACAGTTCAAGATAAAGCTGCTGGTATTTCTCGACAAACCAGAAAAACTGCTCACCTCCTTCAATAGCTTGAGTCAATTGAAAAGGCATGAAACGCTTCGAATCAGATTCAAACTTGAGTCCTCTGGTTTTCTGGTTGGCATCAATGCATTTTTGAATTAATTCCAAACCGCTTCCGTGAGAATTTGCCTGAGGTTCATATCGCCAACTGGTGAAAATAGGTGGTTGGGTATAATTGCTCAAAGGATAGTAGGTCACGTCACCCCCCTCATCTCGGTGATAACGACGCTGACAATTAAACTCTTCTCTCAATGACAACTGCCGGTTATGGGAGAACTGTCTTGGAAGAGCCATCAGACCAGTCATTAAATATTTCATAGTCGGCGGACAACGTCCTGAATCTTTTCGGCCACTTTTAACAAGGCTTCCGTCTCGTTCGATTTTCTCCCAAGATTCTGCGCACTCCTTTTGGAGGGCGTCTTTGGTATAACGCAAGTGATTTGCCTTGATCAGATCAAAATCCTCCAAAGCCTTTCCACGACTGTTCTGACTGTCAAAGAAAACAAAGGCCTCGTCAAGTGAATCTGTTTTCAAAAGGACGAATTTAAGCAGCTCAGATTCAAGAAAAGCTAGGAGCTTTTCCTTTTTTTCCCTGTCTCTTTTCAGCTTTCGCTTCCACCAAGAATCAATAAAATGAAAATTGTTCCAAACATTTTCTTGCGAAACCCTATGAAAAAATTGGGTTTCACTGAACCATGGTTGGCTGTCTTTGGGTTCAAGGGCAACGCGGCTAATGAGCCAGAAAGTTATTAGGCGTTGCTGGCCATCAACTACAAAACACTTTTCGTTGCTACAATGAAGGATGATTGTCCCCATTACGCATGGGGTATTTTCCTTCTGGGCGGCGGCCTCGAGTGATTCCAGTAACTGCTCCACAAAATCCGTTTTCCAAGTATAGGGTCGCTGGTATGAATCAATGTCCAGTGGCATTGCCCTCAAGTTTGGAAGTGTGACGGTTCGAATTTTCTCCTGTGGGCAACCACCATTTTTTTGGAAAACACAAAGGTCTTTAGTCACTGCTGCGGGCCCCCTTATATGATGAAAAAAAATTCTCAAAACCAACAATACCCGGGAATTTGCAAGGATTTCTGAACTCAAACTCGAGAACTGGGTTAAAACAAAATAGACCTATAATTGCGAAGCAGGCTGCTTCGCAATTGAAATTTTTTCATAACAAAAGAGATGCCATCGTCTAACCTGTTCAAGTTGTTTTGAAATAGTTGCACGGCTTGTGCCACTATTAGAAACACCTTGAACATAGAATAAATACAACCGACGGATATAGTGTAAATTTGCTTCTGAGAATCCTTTGACATCAGGAAACTCAACCATCAAGTCAATGCTAAACTGTTTAAGAAAACCACTACCCCAGGTTACATTTTTTTGTTTTCCTACGATCGAGGCGCCAAGTTCCCAGTAAAATTCCAGTAAAGCAGAATTAACCCTGACAGCAGCTTTAAGCTGCGCCTGACGAAACTTCTGTTTCAGCTCCAGGAGCCAGTTTTTATATTCTGTGGCAGAGCTCAATTCAGATTTTGCTTTCATAGCCAGGTTTTTACCGCCATGTGTGACCCCGATTCTGTGTGCGTTTTGTCTTTTTACGCTGCTTCCAATTCTAATTGACTGGTTAGAAATATACTACAATCAGCATGATTGGGCAAAGACTGCAGACAGAATTCTGTTCAACAACTCAGCACAATCGTCGGCACCGGCAAATCATTTCGGACTGGAAGACTTTCTGCTTGAGCGCGACGTGGTTTGTCGTTTTGTCTGATTATGATTGGAGAAAATCGTAGATTGGAGCAGATGAATGGAAAAACACGCGGCAGAGAAATTTATTCGGAATATGTGTTTAACTGGCCTGACCGGCTTGCTCTGGTATCAATATCTCAGAATAAAAAAAATCAGTAATGCCCTGGAAAAATTGTTCGAAACCGCAGTCATGGATAAAATTCCAGTAGACATGATGGCAATTGATGTCATGCTCCACAATGGTAATTATGACGCTGAGGCTGCAGTTAAAGCGAGAGAAAATGTGAACGCTTTTGTTAGAGCTTGCGGGCATTTTTCTGAGAGCCTGTATATTTTGCGCAGATTCATTGAATTCTGCCTCGCAATTATTGCCGGAATCTGTCTGTCTGCGGCTTTTTGGGGCAACCTGTCATTAAAAATCACCGCAGCGGCTGTGCTAGCAATATCAGCCGTTGGTTCAGCTAACATTCTAAGACTGCATGCCAAGCATAATCAGGCTCTCTTCTTTCGTAATCAAAACCTTTGAAGTCAAAAGAAAATACACCACCCTCGGAAGAAAAATACTGTCTGCATCCGCCAACCTTGTATTTCAGGTCTGAGAGTCGGAAATCAAATCCATTTTCACGATAACCCCAAGCCATGTTATTGTCCCCCTTCAATTTCCCAATATATAATTTTACTTCGTAAGTACGCCATGCCGTGACATTTGTCTTCTAATCGTCTCGCATTGATCTTGTCATGTTGGAAACTTCTGCCTGTCGCCTCTCTGACAAAATGGCAGGGTATAACGGCCACTTTTCCGCTCCCCACACTTCGATTCAAATTTTTCCGGGAGTACACACATAATAAAGTTCTTCATCGGGCTGCTCAATCAGATTCTTTAAGAAGTGAGTGCTACTTTGCGACTGAACAAGTCCTCACCAGAACCGTATGCAGCAGTGGAAATGAGAGACGCTCTCGTCAGGCCAATTTTGGACCATATTTAAGAAAAAATGCTGCGACCTCAGGCCCCATCATCATTGCAATTGGCTTTTTGATTTCTTCACGTAAATCATCCAAGGCCTTCTCGACATTTTTCGTCATGGAATTTGAGGTTGAAATTATAAGTCCCATTTTTGCCTCGGGGTAGTACATGAAGGCTCTCTTCAAATCTTCTACGGCCTGTGTGTCCCAGTGCTCTCCTTCATACGATTTAACTTGAACTACCATCATTCCCTGATTCTCAAGACCGGGAAGTGGTAAGCCTTCGTTGTATGTTACTAAAACATCAGCACCGTGGTCGCCTCTTCCACCCTGCCATTTTACGTCAAGGACTCCAGGAACATTCTGAAAAGTCCTTGCAATCAATCCTTCCAGGTCATAACTGGGATGAGTTCTATGAACGCTATTGGCAATGCTGACAAGAAATGGTTGTATTTCGTTTGCCAGGAATCTTAACCCCGTATCTTGATTGGCTGGTGTTGGTGAGACACCAGAAGAAAGACTCTGAATCAGTGACTCGAATTCATTTTCATGATAAATCCGCCACCACCTGCGTTGCAGTTTTAGCCGAGCCTTCAATACTGGGTGAACAATTGAATCATTTCGATCAAAGACAAATACAGTCGATGGGTCCACTGAAAACCGGTGGTTGAAATCGTCATCATCAAATCTCCAGAAATATTCTCCAGTTACCTTTGCAGTCGTGCATTTGCCCCATTCTGGAATATTGATGTAAACAACATAGTCGCCGAATTTGAGGTCCAGAAGAAAATTCTGATAACAGTCCTTTTCTTCTTCGCTAAGTGCATTCCAACCATGCTGCTTAACTTTCTCTCTCAGGTCCTTAAGGTTTGCGGAGTTAATATAACTCCAACCAAATCTTCCTTCACCCTTATCAAGAGATTCCAGAATGTTGCACCAGTCAGAGTTGCCCTTCAGCGCGAAAATGGTCATATTTTTCTCCTATTCAATTTTTTCCGGGGATTTTTGTTTGCCGAAACCAGGCGTAAATCAAGTCTTTACTTAACAGTCAGGTTTGCAGCAATTTCTTCAGACCGACTCAGCGAAGCCGCAGAGAACTTCTCATGACTGCTGAAAGTCGATGGCGATAATGCTGACCGAAAGGGCATTTCATTCAAGTTCAGCGGACAATAATTCTAATTTTTTGCTTTCTTCAATTATTTTTCTTTCGTAGCGGTTTGTGTCATTACTAACCTCTTATAAGATTATTGTAGCGAATCAAAACGACAAGATATGTCATGTTGATGTATTTTTTTTCGCCGAACAATTTATTCTATAATTTTGGCCATAATGACAGTGCTTGGATGGCGGTCGGCGAATGTTTGGGCGGAAGCAACGCGTGGCTGGCGGGGGTGCGGTTGAGTTCGTCGCGGCGCTTTTTCCAGTCGGGCAGGTGGCGGTCGAGCAGCAGCTGAAATTGTTCGTTATGGCGGCGCTCGCGCAGGTGTAGCAGTTCATGCACGATAATGTATTCGAGGCATGCTACGGGCTTTTTGGCGAGTTCGAGGTTGAGCAGAATGCTTTTGCGTTCGATGCTGCAAGAGCCCCAGCGCGTTTTCATCTGCCTGACCTGCCAGCCGGCCAGCCCGGTCTGCAGCTTTTTCTGCCATTTTTCGATGAGGCCCGCCGCTGATTTTTTTAGCTCGCTGCGGTACCATTCGTTCATGATTCTGTGCCGCTTTTCTGCCGGGGTGCCGGGCCGCACGTGCATATCGATAAAAGTTCTGCTGCGCCGGCAAACGTGCGGCGCGGCGGCAACCTCAACGACTCTGAGCAGGTAGCGCTGCCCTTTAAAATAATGGCTCTCGCGGTTCTTGTATTCTCGCGGTGCAAGTCTTTCCTGCGCGGCAAACTTTTGCTGGTTTCTTTTTATCCAGGCTAGTTTGCCAACAGCAAAAAGCCTTATGGCATCTTCATTTACTGCAAGAGGCGCAGCGATACGAACTTTGCCCGCGGGCGGGTAAACGGCAAGATAAATATTTTTGATATCCTTGCGCACGACATCGATGGTGATGTTGGCGACGACGATTTGTTCCACCAGTATTCACGCTGGTTTCTCACCAGGTCTAAAACATAATCGGCGGTAGGCTCTTTTACCTGAAAACGCTCGAGGGTTTCCTTGATGGCATTCTCAACCGCCCTGGTTTTCTGCATGTTATCGCGCCAGCCGTCTTTTTTGGTGGTCAGAATTTTTTCATCGAGCTCAGCGGCTAATTGTTCGTTCCCCGCTCTTTCTGGCCGATTTCGCTCATGATTTTTTATCCTTCGCTTTAAGTGACCGTTTTAATGCTTTGCCTTTTTTACTCAGCCGGTATGCTTGTTTTGGATGAAACGGGATCTGCGGAAAAACCAATTCGAGCAGACCGATATCTATTGCCAGCTGCAAATAATTGTCATTAAAAAATGCCCGATGTTTCAAACCAAGTATTTCCTGCATCTCTGCGCGTTTAATTTCACCCTTCAGAATCAGCATCAAACGCCGGACTTCCTCGGGAACCTGTCCACTAACTTGTCCGGCGGCTTGTCCGGTAGCTTGCCCGGTGACTTGCCCGGTAGCTTGCACGGTAGCTTGCACGGTAACCTGGTCGGTAACTGGCCGCCAGATAATAGTCCGGAAAATTTCTTCCTGAATAAATTCCGGTGGGTTCAAGTCTGCTTCGCGGCAAAGTTTGGAAAAAACTATTACAACCACTGAACGACATGATGGTATCATGGAACATATATAATGTCAGGGAGAGAGCGCATGCGAGTTTTCACGGCGGTTGTCGAAAAGTGTAATGCAACGGGTTTGTATGTCGGTTATATTCCAGGTTTTCCTGGTGCGCACTCCCAGGGCGAAACCCTTGATGAATTGAACAATAACCTGCGCGAGGTAATTGAAATGCTGCTGATAGATGGAGACCCGGCTATCGAATCAGAATTTGTAGGCACTCAAAATGTGAAAGTTGCCTGAAGTGATTGCAGGCCCAGTTTTAACTGCCAGGGAAGTTATCAGGATTTTAACCGGACTCGGCTTTGTTGAAGTTCGCCAGAAAGGTTCACATAAGCAGTTTAGACATCGTGATGGTCGAAAAACCACTGTCCCCTGTCACTATGGCAAGGATATTTCGCCGATTCTGTTGAGGCAGATTACCAAAGACATTTCAATGACATTTGAAGATTTTATAAACGCATCTCGTTGAAATACAGGCAGCGCTACCCTGCGGCGAACTCCTTTTGCACGCTGCTGATGAATACCCCGATTCTGTTCATAGTAATCTTATTTTCCCGGTTAATAAGGTTTGCATCATGCCCTGTTTGATTTGTTTGTATTTGGCAAGTCTGGCTTCCAGAGCTTCTATTTCGGTTTCCATGCCGGTAATTATTGTTGCGATTGCAGTTTGCTCAGCCAAGTTGGCTGAATAAGGTAATGGCAGGTCAAGAATTTTGGCGACTGATAAACCTGGTTGGGCAGAAGATTCTGAATACTGATTCAAATTCAATTCTATTAGCACATAATAAAGCAGCTTTATTTGAGTGTTTGCCTTAGACGTTACAACAATAGCATGCTCAGAAGCAAAAAAATCGCCAGACACAAATTGAACGTTTCCACATAAGGCTCCCTGTCTGCCGATTAATGCAAATCTACCACTATGGGTAAATTGATCGGTATAGCCTCTAAGCCCATTGCCACCATAGCAGGGGTATTTGCCATCAAGTGAACTATGCTTGGAAGTTATTGAAACACCGCTTTTCATATTCACCAATTCAGATAATTTGTATATGTCCCAATCTTCGGGAATGATGCCGATTTCGGTTCTTTTGTAGCCTGCGGGGATTTTGTTCATGGCAGGCTCCCGGGAGTTTTTTTTCTGCTTCGGGTGGTTCAGGTGTCAGACTTGCTGTGTTGGCGTCAGCAAGGGGGCTTAAAATCGTTGTGGTTGGTTCTTTTTGTTTCATGCGAAGCCCATCTTTTTTAAGTGGTCAGCTACTTTGGCGGTAAGTTCGGCGACTGCGTTGTCAAGCTGGGGTAGCGGCGTTTCGTAGCGTTCGGCCAGTTCTTTGATGCGGCGGGTGAGGCGGTGGCTGATGTTTTCCATTTCGGTGCTGATACGCGTTTCCATGGCGGCCAGCCATTTCTTTTCGATGACGATGGTTTTGATCTGCTCAATAGACAACTTCGGGTATTGCGCGATCACCTTTTTCTCAAGTTCGGCTCTGGCAGCTTTGATACTGCTCTGAATTGCGGTTTCCTGTTCGGTCAGAGCTTTGTATTCCTGGAGTTTGTCGTATTCTTCGCCGTTGTCGGCGTTACGCCGGCCTAGATCTTTTATCGCCTTTGCCAGACCGGTTTTGCTGATTTTGCCCTTGTCATCGGTGGCGTTGCTCAGCAGGCCATCTTCGCCGCCATGTTCTTCGCGCAGTTCTTCCATGGTTGCGGCCAGACTTTCGGCCTGGGCTTCAAGATCGTCGATGGCCTTTTGCTCACGGGCAAAAAATTCCTGAACCATTAAAGCTGGCGGAATCAGTCGACCTTCAAGCCCTTCGAGCCCGGGAACCTGCTTTACCGTT
>DAOPYA010000110.1:0-14493 GCA_035352635.1 Candidatus Rifleibacterium sp. | reverse complement strand
ATGGGCACCGTCTCTTTGCCGGTTACTGCTGCTATTGCCGAAGAACGCGGCATACTCGAAAAAAAGCAGAAAGTCGGTTTTATCGGTATCGGCAGCGGCCTCAACAGCATGATGCTGGGATGGGAATGGTAACCTTGGCCTTTAATACTGAAGAATTCAAAGACCTCTACCCCTTTGCCAACCATTTTTTTACGCAACGTTCAGGCTTTCGGCAGCACTACCTCGACGAAGGTAAGGGCCAGCCGATGGTTATGGTGCACGGCAACCCCTCGTGGTCGTTTCTTTATCGCGACATGGTCAAGGCCTTTCGCGACGATTACCGTTGCATCGCGCCAGACCATCTCGGCTGCGGGCTGTCAGACAAACCCGAAACCGGCGCCTTCACCTACACACTCAAAGAGCATGTCGATAACCTGGAAGCACTCATCGACAGCCTGAACCTCTCTGAACCGCTTAACCTCGTCGTTCATGACTGGGGCGGAGCCATCGGCATGGGCTACGCCACCCGCCACCCCGATAAGGTTCGAAGACTCGTCATTCTCAACACAGGCGCCTTCAGGCTGCCCGCTGACTGCCCGTTTCCATGGCCACTCTGGCTCTTCAGAAATTCGCAGCTCGGTGCCTGCATCAATCGCAAGCTTAACGCTTTTTCGTTCGTCGCCAGCCATACATGCACCGTTAAATCGCTGAGCCGCAAGATTCGCCACGGCTTTCGCGCGCCCTATGATAACCCGGGCAACCGCGTCGCCACCACCAGATTCGTGCAGGATATCCCCCTCGCGCCCGGTGACCCGTCATACGATGAACTGTTGCGCATCGAAAACGGCCTGGCCGCCCTGACCAGCAAACCCGCCATCATTCTTTTCGGCCGCAAGGATTTTGTTTTTGGCCGGTATTTCTATAATGAGTGGCGGCAGAGGTTCCCTGATGCCGAAGCCCACAGCTTTCATGCCGGTCATTACCTGCTCGAAGATGTCGGCGACAAGGTTTTCGGGCTGGTAAGGGCCTTCTTTGCCAGGAATGCCTGAACAGGAGCCTTGAATGCCGAACAATGCCGGTGTCAATCTTACCGATTTCATACGTCAGAAAGCCGAAATAACCCCGCATAAACGCGCGGTGGTCGTGCCGGCCGGTCGTGATCGCCAGGGCCGGGTTTCTTACACCGGTCTGACTTTCAGGCAGCTTGAAGAAGAAACAAACCGGTTCGCTCGTGGCTTTAACCGCGTCGGTATCAGGCGCGGCACCCGCACCGTCGTCATGATCAAACCCGGAATCGAATTTTTTATTGCCTTTTTCGCCCTGTGCAAGGTCGGCGCGACGCTCATCATGATCGACCCCGGCATCGGCCTGAAAAGCCTGAAAACCTGCATCGGCGAAGCGCAACCCGAGGCTTTCGTCGGCGTTTCTGCCGCCCACGCCATGCGCGTTCTGATGCGCTGGTCGCCGCGCACCATCAAAACCTGCGTTACTCTCGGGCGCCGGTTGTTCTGGGGCGGCCATCGCTTTGAAGACCTGCGCGACCACGACAGTTCGCCATTCGCGACCGAAATGCTGCCCCCCGACGAAATGGCTGCTCTGATGTTCACTTCAGGCAGCACCGGCATTTCAAAGGGCGTCGTCTACACCCATGGCATTTTGACCAACCAGGTGCGCTTTCTCCAGGAAATTTACGGCTTCACCCCCGCCGACGTCGATCTGGCAACGTTTCCGCTCTTCGCACTCTTCGATGTCTGCCTCGGCATGACCGCCGTTATCCCCGACATGGAAGCCAGCAAGCCCGCCAAAGCCGACCCACGCAAGCTCATCGAGGCAATCAACGACAACGGCGCCACCTCGATGTTCGGTTCGCCCGCTCTCATCGATACTCTGAGCCGATATGGCAGCGAGCATGGCATAAAACTGCCTTCGCTGCGACTCGTCATTTCTTGCGGCGCCCCGGCACGCAACGACATTCTGCAGCGCTTGCACAGCATGCTCAACGACACGAGCGAAATTTTCACCCCCTACGGTGCCACTGAAGCCCTGCCGGTCAGCTCGATCGGCAGCCGCACCATTCTTGGGGAAACGGCCGCCGAAACCGATGCGGGCGGCGGAACCTGCGTGGGCAAACCAGTGCCGCAGGTTCAGATACGCATTATCAGAATAACCGATGAGCCGGTTGCCAAATGGTCTGAAGATCTGGTTCTGCCCCCCGGCCAGATCGGTGAAATCGCGGTTAAAGGGCCGGTAGTCACCAAAGAATACTTCTGCCGGCCACAAAATACACAGCTTGCCAAAATCAGCGAAGGCAATGAAATCTGGCACCGCATGGGCGATGTCGGGCGCCTCGATGCCCAGGGCCGCCTGTGGTTCTGCGGCCGCAAATCGCACCGGGTAACCGCTGTTGATCAGGTTTTCTTTACGATTCCCTGCGAACGCATTTTCAACCAGCACCAGCAGGTGTTTCGCACGGCGCTCGTCGGCATTGGTGCGCCGGGGCAGCAGGTGCCGATCATCTGCGTCGAACTCGAAAAAACCAGCAGGGCAATCGACAGCGCCAAACTGTTCAATGAACTGCAAGCCCTTGGCAGCAGATATGAACATACCCGCGCCATCAAAAATTTTCTTGTTCATCCGGCTTTTCCGGTTGATGTGCGGCACAATGCCAAAATCAACCGCGAAACCCTCGCCGAATGGGCAACCGAACAAATGAAAGGCAAAATCTGACTATGGCAGCAGGAATACTGAATGGCCTGACCACTCTGGTAACCGGAGGCAGCGGCTTTCTCGGCCGGGCTATCGTCAGGATGCTGCTCGAACGTGGCGCGAAAGTTAGAGTTCTCTGCCGCAAAGATTACCCTGATCTCATCGCCGCCGGCTGCACAATCTTTAAGGGCGAGATTTCTGATGCCGAACTGGTTAAACGCGCCGTAGCCGGCTGCCAGGCGGTTTTTCACACAGCGGCCAAGGCCGGTGTAGAAGAACCAGGTTCAGAATATGAACGCATCAATTACCAGGGCACCCTGAACGTCATCAGGGCCTGCCAGGAACACAAAGTCAGCCGCCTGATTCATACCAGTTCGCCAAGCGTCGTTTTTGCGCACGGCGACATCTGTGGCGGCGACGAAAGCCTGCCCTACCCCGACCATCATCAGGCCTACTACCCGCAAACCAAATGCATGGCCGAACAGGCAGTTCTGATCGCCAACTCGCCCCAACTCGCCACCGTTGCCCTCAGACCGCATCTAATCTGGGGCCCTGGCGATACGAATCTTGGGCCGCGTCTTGTTTCGAAAGCCATGGCCGGCCGCCTCAAATTCGTCGGCACCGGCAAGAATCTCGTCGATACCACCTATATCGACAACGCCGCTGAAGCACATCTGCTGGCCGCCGAAAAGCTGCAACCCGGCAGTGCGGTAGCCGGCCAAGCCTATTTTATTACCAATGGCGAACCCATGCCGATTGCCGATATCACCAACCTGATCATCGGCGCCGCCGGCGTAGCGCCAGTCACTGCCACCATTTCCCCCAAAGTGGCCTGGCTGATCGGCCTGGTCTGCGAAAAAGCCTGGAAACTCTTCAAAATCAAGGGTGAACCACCGATCACCCGCTGGGTAGCCGGCGAACTATCAACCGCACACTGGTTCAAAATTGACGCCGCACGCCGCGACCTCGGCTACGAGCCCCGAATCAGCATCGCCGAAGGCATCGCCCGACTGCGCGACTACTACCAGAAAAATCCCCCGAAGGCCTGACAGCAACAAGCCCCTGCACGTCACAGCCCGTGACGATCATTGATTCATGAATCGAACCCATGCTGCTTTTCGCGACCGAATAATCATGCGAATTTCTTCTGCTTCGCTCTCAAGGCCTTACATACAACTGAGATAACCAGAAAACCGCCGAAAACTTCAAAAGACTGCCAAAAATAATCTGAAAAATTTTGCGGGTTTTCCGGAATTAAATAAATGAGAGCAAAAAACCTCAGGAGGTAAGTCTCATGAAAAATCCCGGAGTCGCAAAAAATCAGGAAGACAGGCTCAACGATCTGTGGTTCAACGTCGGCTATAAAACAGCGCTCGGCGACGACCACGAAAGCATCGTCGATCTGCAGCAGATCATCAGGCTCAACCCTTTTGACGCCGCCGCCTACCTCTACCTTGGCAAGATCTACCTCAAAATGCACGAATGCTTAAGCGCTGAATACTATCTTGCCTGTGCCGCCGAACTTGATGAAGACAGATTCGATGTGGCCTTCCAGTTCGGAACCTGCCTTGCCCTCAACGGTCATCACCGCGAATCGCTGATATGGCTGCAGAAAGCCGCCGATCTGCACCCCGAAAACCCTTCAGCCCAGTTCAATCTTGGAATGAGCCATCTGGTGCTCGGCGACGAAGCCCGGGCCATGGAACTCTTTGCGCTTACCATTGAACTCAACCCCGACAGTCTCCCGGCAGCTTTCAATCTCGGGCTTTATTTTCTGAAAAGAGGAATTCTTGAACGCGCCCGACATTATTTCGAAAAATGCACCGACATCGACCCTGAATTTGCGCCGGCCTGGCAAAATCTTCTGCTGGTCTGTCTGTTCGGCAACGAGATTGATGCTGCTGCCTTACTTATAAGCAAAGGGCTTCAGTTCAATCCTGATAACGAAAACCTTATCGTTGACAGCGCCGCTTTTGCCAACCTGCACCGCAAAGACGAACAACTGCAGCCTGCCCTCAAAAATTCGCTGCAGCGGCGCCCGCGCCTGGTTGCCAGGGTCGTCGAAAGAATCAGAGAGTTCAAAGACATCATCGGCACCGTCGCATCCACCAGTGACACTATTCAGTAAGGCTTCGTCAGATGTGGTATTTGATGTTGAATTTTTTGATCTTTTCGCAGGCTCGGTTCCAGACGTCTTCGCGGGCGAGAGTAAAGATTCGGATCGGGGGCAACTGGCCCCCGATGCCGGCCTTTTTGCGGCGCACATCTTCGAGTCTTGCGGCGCGATCATGGTAGTATTTCAGCGAACTGCGGGGCGCCACTACGAGCACATCGCCGCATTCGGGCATCATAAAAGCCACCCGCGTCAAAATATCTCGCTGATCAGGCTTTTTTGAAGATTTTGCTGTTTTTGCCGACTCGGGCGCATTTCTCGTTTGCGCTTCTGAAAACCGGCGGTACATTTCTTCTGAAAGAGCGCCAAGACGGGCGTTGTCGATTGATCTTTTAAAAGAAACCAGCAGCCCGAACTCTTTACTGGCCGTGCCCGGAAACTTCTCGCTCGGCACAGCCTCAGCACAGAACGCCAGTGCCTTGTGCCGGCCATAGGTATAAATCGGCACGACATAGCGGCTGAGATTGCTGTCGAACTCGACGATCACCATCGAAAACCTTGCCTCTTCGCGCAGATATTCGCGAACAAAGATTCTTTCGTGCTCAAAATCGCGAATGGTCTCACGCACGTCAATGCCATCGAGCAGGCCGTCGCTGAATTCAACGCTCAGGTGGTCATCTGCCTGGTCACTCTGGCCGGCCCAGCGTTCGAGAGTCGAGATAAAACGCTCTTCCGCTTCCATCTCATCGACGTAGCGACCCCAGGCACCAGATAAAAACAGGTCGGGGTTATCACGAAAAAATTCTTCGTCAGGGTGGCGCCGCCCGCTGTTTCGCTGCCCCGACGCAGACTTTTCTGGCTTTCCGGCGGGCATCGGCACGGGTCTTGCCGCGGGGTGCAGTTTCAGTGGCAGTTTTCCGCCCTTGTAGTCAATATAATACAGACCGTTGAATTTAACCGTTTTGGTGAAATTTTTTTCATGGCAGAAAAACGGGTATTCAAAGCACTTCTGCTCGACGGCGGCCGCAAAATCGTCGTCGATTATGCATGCGGCAGCTGCGACGATATCAGGCAGGGTCGGCTCGAGAAAGCCGTTTACGATGCGCCGGTTGCGCGAAAAGGTGAGAAGATCTTTGATATCAGCGGGTGACAATTTTCTGCCGGCAAGGTCGGCGGCTTCGACAAACAGGCTGGTCAGCCAGCCCGACATGCTGAAGTCAGCGGCGGCGCGTGCCCGTTCATAGGCTGCAGTGCGGTATGGCGTGCTGCCGGTCAGCTGAAAAAACATACCGACCGGCAGTTCGCAAATCATGCAATCATTGCCGGCATCATGCTGAAATTTGGCCGGCCGACCGGCCAGGTGGGCGCGAATCCTTTTCCAGTGAGCCATGCCGCAGACGAAAAGCACGCGTTTGTAAGCTTTCGCCAGCTTCTGCAGATGGTGGGCCATGTGCTCTTCGCGGCGTCTGAAGGCGATATTGTCGGTAGTCTCGCCCATTTTGCCGGCATTCAGGCGCATGAAAGACAGAAGATCCATGTGCCCGAGCATGCCAGGGTCGGCCAGGCTGCCGGTAAATCCTGATTCAGCCCGGCGGCTTTCAGTTATTTCGAGGTCGACACAGGCAATCTTTATACCCTTTGCCAGGGCCAGGCGAACCGCTTCGACCAGCGAATCTTCGGGGGTTATCGGAAACATTTCGTCTTTTGGTGTTACCAGAGCTGTGATTTCGGGCAGATACGAAACCGCCCGCACCATTGCCGCCTCATAAATACCCGGAACCTCGACAGCAACCATATCTGGCCTGAACGCCCCGATCTGCTGACGCACAATCGTGGCGAATTCAGGGTAATAATGGTAGCTCGGCACGGCCCTTATATTGCCAAAGCAAAGCTCATCGGGCCAGCTGACGTCAGACTGGTCGGCATCGGCCTGAGTGCCTGCATTTGTGATTTCGGGTTCTGCCATACCAGTTCAATACCCTTCGGGCATGCGAATATCAGTAACGTCGGCGATCAGGCGTGCCCCCTCTTCGACGGCACCGGTGATTTTAATATTTTTATCGCTGGCACAGATCTTACTTGTCAGGCCTGCAAGCTGCACGGCCTGGCGCAGCGAAAAGGCCTGCTCTCTTGTGTCGGCGACCTTGAGAAAAGCCATAACCGCCTCGAGCACCTTCTCGTCGATAAAGCTCAGGTTGCTTCTGATGATCTGGCGAAGAGTTGCTTCATCTGGCTCGGGCACCTCAAGACGCGGGCGCAGACGCGAACGTATGTATTCAGGCAAATTGAAAACGCTGGCGTCTTCATTCATGGTGGCCGCGAGGCGAAATTCAGGGTGCGCCTCGATTCGGCAGCCCACCACAACACTCTCGACGTAACGGCGCGCGTCGAGCAGTGGCGCCAGAGACGCCCAGGCCTTGTCGCGCATGCGGTTGCCCTCGTCAAGAATACACACCCCACCCTTCACCATCGCCGAAACCAGCGAACTGGCCTGATATTTAACCGTGCGGCTTTCGGTGAGAACCGGTGTAATCACCAGGTCTTCCGGGCGGGTGTCCATGGTGCACTGAAAAATGTAGAGCGGGCGGTCGATAACCCTGGCCATAGCCGCCACCAGAGTCGTTTTTCCCGACCCGGGGCGCCCAACGATCAGCGGGCTCATCGGCCGGTCGGCGCTGTGCACGGTCAGCCAGGCCGCCGCCAGTTGCTTCTCGACCCGGCCGTTGCCGACCCAGGCGTTATCGATCGCAACTTCTGGCATCAGCTCGATCTCGCGACCGTTGATAATCAGTTTTTCGTTTTCAGGCTGCAACTTTTTACTCATTTTCATCACCTTTCATCAGCGGCGGGCGGGAAAGAGCCGCAGAGCGAGTTCGAGCAGATCGGCGTCGCTGCCGTTGAGCAGTTTTTCAAAAACGGCGACGGTCTGTTTCTGTTCCTGCATGGCTTTTGCCAGATTGCGGCGAAGATTCAGGGTTTCAGATCTTTCAATGCTGATTCCACCGCGTTTTTTGGCACTGGCGGCGATGCGCAGGGCGCTTTCCTCGTTGGCGGGCCCTACCCGGGCTGCAGATTCAGGCTTTTTCTGCAGACCATGCTCAATCGTTTCAACCGCTGCCTTCATCCCGAGATATTGCGGAAACCTGTCAGGTTGTGCCTTAACGGCAGCAATCAGCGCCGCCAGGCGAAAACTCTGCCAGCGACGCACGAATTTGCGGCGCCAGCGTGCTGATTCACTGTCTTTGGCTAGAAAGGTGCCGCGCAGAACCTTAAAGGCAGTGGTCGGCAAGGTGTTCTTCTGCAGATAGTCAAGGTCAGCGACCAGCCTCTGCCTTTCGGCATCGGGCATGGCGAGGCACAATCTGATAGATTCGTCATGACTGGCGGCAGCGAGGCCCGCGTGCAGTGCACAGGCAGGGAAACCGGCCTGCAGTTTCCCCATGATGACGAGATCGCAGGCCAGCGAGGTTTTGCCGGCCGGCACGATCAGATCGAAGAATTCTGCGGCTTTGAAATCGTTGATCACCGGGCAGAGAGTCAGAATATCGCCTTCGACAGCCTGAACGAAGACCATCAGTATCGTCTGCGATTTCTGGGGCCAGAAACTGTAGTTGATTGGCAAAACAAGACCATTTGTGATGTTCATTTCTTTGTCCTCCCCGTTTCAGGCTGCAGGTTCAGGAGGTAAACCTTAAGAAACTCGCTGAGCGCGGGCAGTTCTTCGCTGCTCAGTTGTTCGCGCAGTGAGATACATTCTTCGGCGACCCGATTGAAGGTCTGGGTGGCAAATGACGGCGCTTTGCCGACCTTTTCGGCGGCCGCGCCAGCCGCCAGGCGATTGATGTAATAATACTGCAGGAACTTTTTCTGCTCAGGCCTGAGAATCGCGAATACCCGGTCAAAATGACTGTTCCATGAGTCGGCGTTCTCACAGAGAACCTCATTTACTGCCTGCAACTGCTCGATGCCGAGCAGATCGCGCCCGTTATGATCGAGATATTTCTCGACAGCTTCGGGGCCGCTTTCGCTGTCTCGGGGCAGGCCGTCGAGCGACTGTTCGGCCTGCACGGCAGTCGGGAAATTGACCAGTTTTTTCCAGGAACGAAAAAAATACTTTTCGAGCACCCATTCATTGAGCAGTTTGAACATTTCCCAGACACGGTCACGCAGCGGTTCGCCGATCAGGTTTTCGCCGCACGCCATATTCGGGAAACGCAGTCTTTTTTCGACCTGCCAGAATTTAACCAGCTCTTCGACCTTTTTATTGCCCAATTTGATTTTTATGTCATTTTTCCAGGCACGCAGGCCTCTAAATCTTTGTTTTGCGACTTTTTTTGAGGCAAAACGGTTAAGCGGCTGGTCGTGATGCAACTGCTGAATAAAAAGGTTATAAAACTTCTTAAAGGTCGGGGTTGCTTCAGCGATCATGACCTTGCGAATCTGGCCCCAGATGATTGATGCGACTTCGTGCGGCGGCGCCTTCGCAAGTTTGGCAAAATACGACATTGCTGGGTTGAGAACCGTTTTCCAGACTGCCTGCACCCTGGCGTCGACCAGGTCTTCGCTCCATTTAGCCTGGCCGCAGAAATCGCGGGGCGGGTATTTACTGATTCTGGCTGCCATTCTTGCAATAAGGCGGTTGGCGAGGGCATGTTCGTCGTAAAAAAGCTCATGTATCTGACGGCGCATGGCCTCAAAACCGGGTTTCTTCACGGCTTCTTCGATCAGTGCCAACTCGCGCTCTTCGCTTACATCTTCAAAGTCGATATCGGTCATAGTTCCACCTCACGGCCATCGCGAACGTAGAACAGACTTCGGGTCAGAACCTTTTCGCCGGTTATGGTTTCCCACTGTGAGGCATACAGATCGAGCTGGGTGCGGTAAAAGTCGTTGAAAATACTTCGCTGCTCCTCGTCATTGATGAGGTTGGTCTTGTAGTCGACGATTTTCCAGCCGCCGGGCACCCTGAAAACCAGGTCGATGGTGCCGTTGACGATTGTGCCCCTTTTGCGGCCCGAAACTGCCATACAGGTGACCGGCACTTCGGTGTGAAATTCGCCGGCCTGAAGGGCTTCGTGCCACAGTTCACCGCCCAGCGTCATTTTGAGCAGTTCAAGCAGCGCCGGGCGCTTTTTCTGTAATTTAAGCTCGTCTTCGAGATAATGATCGAGAAGCAGCTCGAGTCTGGCGGCATCTTCTGGGTCAGTGGTAACCCGCCAGCGCAGAAGATTGCAGAGCACTTTATGCACAAAAGTGCCGACTTCTCGGCCGCCGTCAGAGTTTTTAGCCATATTGCTCTTCGCCAGCTCAGCTTTTTCGGCTTTTTCGACACTCTCGGTGACGCTTTCTTCTGAAAACTCTCGGCCAGTCGAGGCCGCGCGCCAGGCACGGCGTTTTTCGCGCCATTCAGCAATAGTTTCATTGCCCGGCCCGGTTGTGGCAACCGACGCGGTTTCGGCAGCAACCGCCGGCAGTTCGAATTCAGGGCAATTGTTCATTGCCTCTTCAACACCTTTAGACAAGGGTGTGAGGGTAGTATTACCCTTGGCGTTGTGGCGTGAAACAATCAACAAATCGCGGGCACGGGTGCAGGCGACATAGTCGAGACGCAGTTGTTCAGCGGCGTAGGCATTGACTTCAAACGGGCGGGCATTTTTCCAGCCGGGTGAACAGATAAATTCACGCTGCTGATAAGGCCCGAAATCAAAACCCAGCCGCACCATTCCTTTCGCGACGGGGGCAGGTTCATCGTCGATACCGCGATTGAGCATGACCTCGCTGTCTTTGAACTGCGGGCGCTTTGCAATACCCATCAGCACAACCGGAGCTTCGAGACCCTTGGCCGAATGCATGGTCATCAGCCTGACGCGGCCTGGCTCGTCAATACTCTGATCGACTGGCCAGTGTTTTACCCAGCTGCCGAGCACGTCGTTTGCCTGACTGAAGAGCATTTTGTCGAAAAGTTTTTCGACATGGTGCAAAAAAGTTGTTTTAAGCAGACCATAATCGCGCCCCTGCAACCAGGCATCGTAATGCAGAGCGGCAACGATGCGGCGAAAGGCTGTGCCGGGCGGCAGTTCCTGCATCCATTGTCTGAACAGCTTCAGCTTCAGCAACAGACGGGCCACCGTCGATTCGCCCTCGACCGGGGCGGTCAGAATGAGCCGGTTGCCGGTGCGGCAGTATTCGTATATCTCTTCGTCGCTGCAGCCGAAAAGGGGGCCAACGAGCACTGCCCAGACTATCGCGGCAGAACAGTCGATCAGGGCACGCAACACCCAGTAAAGCGGCCTGAAATCCTGTTGCAGTTTTGCCGCCAGGGTTTTGCCGCCGCCCGACAAGCTGACCGGCACCCCGGCTGCATCGAGGCGCAGGGCGTAGGTGGCGAGCAGATCGTTCTTGCGACTGAGAATAAGAAAGTCGTCGGGGCAGAGCGGCTGCCCCTCTTTGATGCCCTCAAATGAACTGCCGAGCATGGCAGTGATGATATCGGTGAACTTTTCAGAATCGTAATCGGCCATGATGCGGGTGGCGCCGCCGTGAATTTCTGTCGGAATGGGCAGAGCGGTTACTGCCGGGGCCGAGCCACAGGTGCGCAAAGGCAGCATGGCCATAAACCCGGCCTGATCGAAGGTGCCGCGTTTAAGGCCACGCTGGGCTTCTAATGCCGGCGCAAAAGCCCGGTTAACCCAGCCGCAGATACCGAGACGCGAACGCCGGTTCTGCTGCAGCGAGATAATTTCGCCGCCGGTTGCCTGCAGATGCCGACCGGCCTGATGATAAATCTGAATATCGGCACGCCGAAAACGATAGACAGACTGCTTCGGGTCACCGACAAGAAAGAGCGAACCCGGCTTCGGTCGGGCCTGCAGCCAGTCTTTGACTTCGGGGTCATCGGCGGTGAGCAGAAATGCCATTTCGGCCTGCAGCGGGTCGGTATCCTGGAATTCGTCGATCATCAGAACCGGGTAGCGTGCCTGAACGGCGTTTCTGACATGCGGGTTGTCTCTGAGCAGTTCGACAGTGCGCGACAGCAGGTCGAGGTAGCTGACATAGCCTCTCTGATTGCGCCAGTCTCGCTCTCTCTGCCTGATTTTATCGAGAACCGGCTGAATCTTCGGAAAAACATAACAGCTGTAAGCCTCGCGAAATTCTTTGCAGACAGCCTTTATATCATCGTTATACTGCTTGAACAGACCGCCGTCATCGATGCCAACGGCGCCATCAGACAGTTTCGGGTCAGCCAGGTAGCGCATGGCCCGCCAGATATCTCTTATTTCGTCGGGGTTCCAGGTGGTTTTGCCGTTGAAACGCTGCAGGCGGGCCGCAAGTTTTTCAATGTTGAACCAGTGCTTCATTACCTCTTCGGCTTTCGCATCGACCCCGTTTTCGATGATTGCGGGTCTCGGGTCAAGTGACCTGATGTCTCGCCAGCAGTCAGCCACGATTTGCAGCAGGTTCTTCGGGTCTGGCGGCGGCAGCGGGTCGCTGCACGAAAAATCGATATCGGGGTAGCGGCAGTAAGCACGCAGGCCTCTGATGATGCGGTCGGCTTCGGGGTCAACTTCGTGGTCAGCGAATGGCTTGAGCATTTCGGGGTTTTCACTGAGCATCTCGGCCCAGGTGCGGGCGAAAAAATATTCTTCGTCGGCCTCTTCGATCTCGCTGAATGAAGGGTCAAGGCGTGCCTCAACCGGGTATTCACGCAGAATTCTGGCGCAGAAACCGTGAATAGTGCCGACATAACCATCTTCGATGGTCACCAGAGCTTTTTCGAGCAGAGCCTTCTCTGCCCCGGCAGCCTCGACAAGGCGTGATTCAACACGCTCTCTGAAGCGCCCGCGCAGTTCTTCGGCGGCCTTTCGGGTAAAAGTGATCGCAGCAATACCGTCGGCCCGTCGACCGCTCAGCACCAGAGAAACCATGCGCCCGACGAGATTGTAGGTTTTGCCTGAGCCGGGCACCGCTTCGACGAGAAAATTGCGGTCGAGCTCGTTATGTATGCGTTCTTTGACCTTGTCATCGATGGTGGCATCGATACCATCTTCGCTGTAAGACCAGATTTCGGGGGCGGTCTTCGCGCCTTTTTTTGGCTTTTCAGCCTTTTCAGCCTTTTCGGTATTTCCGGTATTGTCGGCATTATCTGCATTGCCGGCCTTTTTTTTGCGGCCAGTGCCGGTTGTGGCGGGGGCATCTTCAGTTGTTTCTGTGGGTTTTGTTTTCTTTGCAGCCATTTCAGTCGTCCTCCCCCTTCACTTCTTCGTTGTCGCCATTGAATAACGTGGCATAAGGGCACAAATTCAGGGCTTTGCACTCTTCACATGGCCCCGAAGCGGCAAACCGGCCATCGACGAGAAAGTCGAACGCGCCGGCCAGATGCTGATTGATGATCTGGTTTTCGTCGCCGTCTTCCATGACGATGCGCTGCCTCTGCCCGTTCTCGGTTGGAAAATACAGACCCGATCCGACTACCCGGCGCGGGTCTTTGCGTTCAGCCAGCATGCGGGCAACGACGTATTTATAGAGTGCCAGCTGCAGCTGTGTCTTTTCTTCTGCCTCCCCGCCCTTCAGGAATTTTTTCGTCGAGCCGGTTTTGTAATCCCAGATTTTCAAGCCGTCAGGCGTCTCATCGATGCGGTCGATCTTACCCTTGAGTCTGACGACGCTGCCGTCTTCCATTTTGAAGGGCACGGCTTCGGCTGTATCAAGGCCGAGCGGGTTGGTCTTGCCTTCAGGCAGGGGCATACCGAAAAACAATTCGTAACCGACCGGTTTTGCTTCGCCTGCAGCGGCGGCCTGACATTCGCCGGTAAAAAATTCGAGGGCATCACGGCGTATCTGAGCCCTGCCGACCTCGTATGCAGAAATACCGGCGGGTGGCACCAGAATACGGTATCTGGCGGCGACCTCTTCAGCGACCTCTTCGAGCAGACCGGCGTGCTTTTCGGTCACCGGCCAGCCGGCGCGCTGCAGAAAAATTTCATAGATTTCATGCAGCAGGTTACCGCGCTGCATGGCATTGAGCCAGCCCTGCGAGCCTGCATCAACGGTATCAACCTGGTCAGATGGCATACAGCCGACAACATGGCCCAGAAAATAGGCGAACGAGCAGCCTGATAGCTCGTCGATACCGCTGGCGGAGAGTGATCGTTCGGGGTGGTCGCGGAAATCCCAGGCTGCGGCATCCCAGCCGGGGATGCCGTTTGCAACCTGGCTCGCCCCGGCGCTTCTGGCAGCCTGGGCCGCCGCGTGGCGTTTCCAGGTCGGGTATGTCTGCTCGAAAATGGCGCGCAGCTCATCGCGGCTGCTGCCATGTATCTGGCGGCGCCAGAGCCATTCGCAGAGATCGACGGCCGCATGGGCGTTATCGGCAAGATGCCCGATCAGCGGCAGCGCCGGGGTGTTCAGCAGTTTTGAAAATTCGCTGCTGCCGCCGGTTTTCTGGCGCAGGGCACGGGTGAAGAGTTCTGACGGGCTGGCGGCACGGCCACCCGGGTCGACCATCGCGAATGAAACGAAAATGCCTGTATCGTCGGCGATCTCTGCCCAGGCGACAGAAAATCTGCCGATTGCCTCATGGCGGCTTTCTTCGGCAGTTTTCAGTGGCGGCAGGTTTTTACGGCAGAAGTCGGGCACGACCGGGTCGGTGCCCGGATTCCCCGTACCCAATTCGTGTAGGTGTTAAGCGGCACCCC
>DAOPYA010000109.1:0-14623 GCA_035352635.1 Candidatus Rifleibacterium sp. | reverse complement strand
GGTCGCTGGTCAACATGATGCCGCGTTTGTATGGGGCAGAGATCGCCTTGCAGGCCTTTTCGACAGCCTGACAAACTTCTGCATCAGCAATCGCGGGGTACCCCTGCGGAACAAGCAGCGGGGTGACTCCATCTTCGCGTACCGCGCCGGTTGCAATGATGTGGTCACCCTGACCGAGGTAATCTTGCAGACTGCCGCAGGTGCCAACACGCATGATAACGCGGGCGCCAATTTTGATCAGTTCCTCAAAGCAGATTGAGGCGCCGGCCGAGCCAACACCATGTGAGGTGATTGTGATCTTTTCACCCTTGTAGAGGCCGACAAAAGTGCGATATTCACGATTATAAGCCAGTTCTTCGTATTTTTCGCAGAGTCTGGCGATTTTTTCGGCACGCGCCGGGTCGCCGCACACGAGCACATAAGGAGAAATCTGACCGGCTTTGAGCTTGAGATGTGGAGTCATGAGTATTCCCTTCCTTGTCTTTTTATTACTGATTAACCTCTAGAGCCAGGTCGGCCCGATACTGAAGCGAAGGCCGAAGCGACTGCCAGCTATTCTTTATGCTGTTGCCAGCGTCACGAAACAAGCTCTCTTATCGGCAGTTCGGTACACGATCTGCAACCGTCGCTCAGGCAAAGCACCTCGACAGCAGTAAAACTATACAGAAACACCCGAAACAGGTCAAATATAATTTTATTGTTCAATTTTTGCACAGAAATATGTATTGATTCTGTACAGCGCTATCAGCGAATTTTGCCAGCAACAACCAACGCAAAGCCCAAATCAGGGCTTTTTCTAAAAGTTGGCACGCAATATGCATATACCCGGTCGTGCCAATTTTACGAAAGGAGGAGTGTTATGATGGACCTCAGCATTCTTGTGTTTTTTCAGAGCTGGATGATCTCCAGCAAAAATGAAATGAACAGTCACGACATGTCTGACCGCAACGACGAGGGCTCCCTGACCGGGCACCCTCCGGTGATTACCCGCGGAAGATGATCTTACCCGCTTCGAACTGAAGCTCCTGACAAAAAGACGCCCGGGCGTAACCATCGCCCCGGGCGTTTTCTGTTTTGGGGTCAGTGCATCTTCTGGGTGCGTTTTTCGCCTTTGACTACAATCGCTGCCCACAGGTCTTTGCGGTCGGCAAAATGCCTTTCGAGGTAATCTTTAACCAGAATTGTCATGGCGTATTTTTGCCGTTCAGGGGCTTTAAGGCTGGCCGGAGCTTTGGAAAGCCAGGCGGCGAATTCAGGTTCATTGACGCCAATCAGCGCGAGCAACTCGTCAGACTTCTTAAAGAGACCATCAGCGCCGGCATGCATAAGAATCTCGATCAGCTTGTCTTCGCATTTGTCAGAGCCAAGGGGGATCGCAGTGCCCCGCGCCTCTTTAGCTGCCGGGGCAGGATCAGGCTGGGCGAAGGCATTGCGCAATCGGCTCACTGTCGATGAGAAGAGGCCTTGGGATTCTTCACGGGCTATCAACGACGCAGGCGCGTAGCAGGCAGACATACAATTTAAGATACTGCCGAAGCCCGAACTTTTTGCGCCGAGAGGCTGGCTGGCCATGAAATCGCGGCCGGCCGGCAGCATGACGGGGACCCGCCGCAATTCTACCTGGCCGTTGTTTTTTTGTTGATCGCTGCGCTCTTCGAAGCCAATCATACTGGTCAGTGAGCAAATAATACCATAGGCTTTCGCCAATTCGATGATCGTCTGTTTCGTTCGATCAGGGCCGCGCTTTTGGCGACTGCCGGCCGCCACTTCAGCAGCACCGGCTTCAAGGTCGTTAATTCGCTGCTGCGCCCACCAGCGGGCCGGAACACTGTTCGCTGCCGAGATGACCGCTTCGGCATTAAATACAAGCTGACGATCACCAAGCTGCGCGTGCAGTTCGACATGCAAATCGGCTGGCAGAGCTTTGCCTTCTTTGGAGCGGGCGGCCACCCGAAAGACTTCACCCGAAAAAACCGCAGGAATAATCGCCGGAACAGCCTCAACACCTTTGCAACCCCAATCAATACTGACGTTGGAAAGAAACGGCGATGCCATGCGGTTGAACTGCCTGAGAACTTTCGCTTCGATACGTTCGCCCGGAAAAACAAATTCAGGTTGGCCACGACCACGTTCGGCAATGCCCCGGATCAGCGATTCGCTGACACCATTGCCGATACCGAAGGGAAAAAACCGGCAACGCCCTTGATTGGCAGCCACAAAATCAAAGACAGCCTTTTCGTTGCCGACCGCCCCGTCGGTGAATAAAACAATATCGGCAAATTCAACACTTAAAGATGCCACCGCCGCCTTCAGTGCCGGCAGAATCTCAGTGCCACCCATCTTTGCCGTAATTCTGGCTATCTTTGCCGATGCTTCAGCCAGAGTTGTATCATCGAGAACCCGCGGATGGTCAAACAAAACCTCATAGCTTGAGCCGAAACAGATGATCTGAAAGAGATCGCCCTCATTCAGCGACCTGACACAAAGTTGCAATGCATTGACTGCCTCACGAATGGCGTCGCCTTCCATGGAGCCTGAGCAGTCAACTACAAAGGCCAGTTCTTTGCGACGCGAAGAATCACCCGCGTCTGCCGTGAATTCAGGAAAAACTTCGAACAGCAGGTGCTCGCGCCCAAGAAAATTGCAGCGCGAAACCCTGGGTTTAATATGCTCAGCCAGCTCAAAACTGATAACCACATCGGTATCAGGAACTGTATTCGCCTGGCTCAGGGTAATATCAGCCTCGTTATCACCGTAGACAACCCTGATCGGGTGACTTGGTGATTCAACAAGACTGATGCGACAACTCTGCACGATTTTAACCGCCAGACTGAAGCCATAGGGAACCTTTGCGACAAAGTCGGGTGTAATTCGCTCCCATTCGGTGATTTCAGTCGTAGAAGCCGCCGGAAAATACTTCGGCACCACCGCGACCGGAAAAGCCACCCGCGCCCCATTTGCCGCGCCATGCAGCAGTTGAAACATCTCGATCTGCACTTCAATGCTCTGGCCCGGCAAAATATTACCCAGATTCATGACAAACAGGTCAGCACGCTCGCGATCAAGAAGATAGGCGCCATCACCAGAACTGATCGCCGCATCGTAGTCTTCAAAGGCTTTTTCACGCTCTTCGACGTGCGTAACGATAGTCTTGTCGCCGGTGAGAATCTTGAGACTGCAGAGAGTTGCGTCGGCCGGCAACGGAAAGGTGAAAACCGCTTCAATCGGCATTTTTTCGCGATTAGCAAACTGCTGGGTCACCTGCCAGTTGACAGACAAACCATTCACCAACCCCCTGACCGCCACCGCCCGCAATGCCACCTCTCGACCAGTCACTTTGTCGATCATCGCGCAATGATCATTCATCATAATCTACCTCTTCTGTTGTTTGAGTTTCGCCGAAAAGACGCTGAACAAAAACCTGCAACCGGCGCATTCGCGCCGGGGTTACCGGGTAGCGCCCCCCCTGTATGTGAACTTCAACGCCAGGGCACACCTCGATACGCACCCAACTGGTCGGCACCGGCAGGCCAACTACCTCAACCGGCCCACCGTTCAGACGCCTGGCGATTTCGTCGAGACTGAGATGGTTGTCTTTAAGATCTTTAATACGCTGCAAGGCCTGCAGATGAGCATCTGTGTAATAATGGCCGCGCCCGGCCCCCGCGGGTGCAGCCAGCAGCCCTGACTGCACGTAGAATCTTATAGTGCGTGGACTGACGCCACTCAGTGCCGCAATTTGGCCGATGTTGTATTTTTTTTCTTCCATAACCTGAAGATAACCTTTTTTTCGACAGTTGTCAATGCGACAGTTACTGTTCCTTTATTTTCATGGCAAACTGCCAGATACGTGGCCGTGGTTACAGTGTGAGCTTCGCCTGCAAATGAATCGCATGGTGAATCTTCAGGCAGTTAAATTACGACCGGCTGCCGCCTTGTAACGTTTGCGAAAGCAGCACAAAGCGGCTAACTCTCGCGTTTGATGGCATGTCTGGCCGCGCTGGGGGGGCAGTCAGTGTTTTTGCTTCTTATTTTGTTTTTTTTGTTTCAGGTTTTCGGGCGCTGGTGGTGCTTTCGTCTTCATTTTTTTTTCATGCTGGCGGCCGAGCTTATTCAGGCGGCGATTATAGTCTCTGCGATCATGCAGGTAGGCGGCCACGGCCATTACCGGCCCCGCGGCCAGCGCGATGAGCACCTGCATGCCAATGCTTATTTTGGCCGGGCCAGAACCATCAAAGTTGGCCATAATAAAAAGGCCTCCGGTCATGCCGCTGCCGAGCACCGTAAACCAGATGAACTCATTGGTAATCGGGTCGTCACTGAACCACAGCGGAAAAATGCCGTCGTTCGCAATTTTTTCGGGTTCTTCAGGGGCAACATCGGGGTTGTCGGTCTCTGGCGCCCCGGGTTTCACAAGCCGCTGCTTCGCCCTTTTCTCTTCTTCAATTTCTCGCTGTTCTTCTGCTTCTTCATTTTTTATAAAACGGGCGAGAGCGCCTGGGTTGGCATTTTCGACGGCGGCAATAATGTGTGCCTGCAATTTTTCGGCCGACCAGTTCAGCAAAAAAAGCTTCTCGTCGATGAATTTACCATTTTTCAATTCCAGAAAAATTTTCAGATCGTTGTATTCACTGGTTATTTCTACATGTACTATTTCATCCCAGCCGATTACGCCCCGATAGTCATCAACAAGGCAGAAGCCCCGCGGGTCGAGCCTCAATTTAGCACGACGGTCAAGCAAGCGGTAACAGCCTTGCAGGGCGATCACCGCGAAAAAAACCAGGCTGAGCGAGACGACAAAACGATTGGCTTCGCCGGTCTGCAAGAGCTGCCAACTTGCCCACGCCATCAGCCCGCCACCAAAAATCATCAGCAGGCTCTTCGATAAAGAATTTTTCAACTCAATCATATTCTCAAACATAATCCAACGCGATCTTTCTGTCCATCATCGACCCAAATTCCATGAATAAAATTCCATTGCCCTGGCGTCGGGGCTTGGTGGTTGACAGTTTGGCGTGGTCTTGTTAGCATGCCTCAACAGAATCACTCTTCAAGGAGAAGGAAAATGGCTATTGTACGCCCCTTTAAAGGTCTGCGCCCCCCGAAAGATGTGGCCGCTAAACTGGCATCTTTCCCTTATGACGTCATCAACTCTGATGAAGCCCGTGAACTCGCCAAAGGCAACCCGCAGTCGTTTCTGCACATCAACAAACCGGAAATCGACCTCGACCCCGGCATAAACCTCTACGATCAGCGCGTTTACGACAAGGCCGTCGAAAATTTTCAGATGTTTCAGAAAAAAGGCTGGCTGGTGCGTGACAGCGAAACTTGCTATTACATTTACAAACAGGTAATGAACGGTCGCGCTCAGATTGGTCTGATGTGCTGTTGCAGCGCCCAGGAATACTGGGATGGCAAAATCAAGCGCCACGAATTCACCCGCAAAGACAAAGAAGAAGACCGGTTGAAACACGTCGATATGACCAACTGCAACGCCGGCCCGGTTTTTCTGACTTACCCGGCCCGCGATTCTATCAACAGTATGGTTGACTCAGTTATCAAAAACCCTCCCGAAGTCGATTTTACCTCTGAAGACGGCATTCAGCACGTGCTCTGGGTCGTTAAAGATGCCGAATGGGGCAAAAAAATCACCGCAGAATTCGCAAAAATTCCGGCCCTCTACGTGGCTGACGGTCATCATCGCACCCAGGCCGCCTGCCGCATCGCCAAAGTTCGCGCCGAAAAGAACCCGAAACACACTGGCAACGAAGAATATAACTTCTTCATGGCGGTTATATTCCCCCACAATCACCTGCTGATCATGGACTACAACCGTGCCGTTCACGATCTCAACGGCCTGAGCGATGCCGATTTTCTCAAAAAAGTCGGCGAAAAGTTCAACGTCGAAAAGCAGAATTACAAAAAACCGACCGCTGCCAACACCTTCGGCATGTATCTCAAAGGCACATGGTACAAGCTGACAGCCAAACCTGGCACTTATGACAGCAAAGACCCGGTTGCCAGCCTTGATGTTTCAATCATGCAGAACAACCTGCTCGCACCGATTCTCGGTATCGGCGACCCGCGCACCGACAAGCGCATCGACTTCATCGGTGGCATTCGCGGTGTCAAGGAACTCGAAAAAATCGTCGACAGCGGCAAATTTGTCGTCGCCTTCGCCATGTTCCCGACCTCGATCGAACAGCTGATGAAGATCGCCGACAGCGGTGAAGTCATGCCGCCAAAATCGACCTGGTTTGAACCCAAACTGCGCTCAGGCATGGTAATTCACACCCTCGACTGAGCGATCGGGCAATTATTATAATTATTGCCATGCATGGCTCGACGCTTTATGATGAATGAGGCGTCGAGCCGCATTTTTTCTGCAGGAGACAAAAATGAAAGCATTCGTTGACCACGACATCTGCATTGGCTGCGCCCAGTGCGAAATGATCTGCCCGGCCGTCTTCAAGCTTCATGATGGCAAATCAACCGTTATTCAGAAGCCAATTGCACACGAAAACGAAGCATCGGCAAAAGAAGCTGCCGATTCCTGCCCGGTCAGCGCCATTTTGCTGAGTTAAAAGCCGTAAACTCATGTTTCGTCACCCCGTAAAACGTATCGCGGCCATTCACGATCTCTCAGGCTATGGGCGCGTCTCATTGAACGTGGTCATTCCGGTGCTCACTTCAATGGGCTTTCAGGTTTGCCCACTGCCGACCGCCGTGCTGTCTTCAAACACCGAAATGCCCGGCTTCAAACTTGTCGATCTGACCATGCACATGCGTGCCTTCATTGAGCACTGGAAAGCCATGCAGTTAAGTTTTGACGCTATTTACAGCGGCTTTCTCGGTTCGCACCTGCAGATCGAAATTGTTAAGGAATTCATTGACGACTTCAAGGCCCCGGGCCAGCTCGTGGTCATCGACCCGGTGCTCGGCGACGACGGCCGGCTCTATGATTCGATGACCCCCGACATGGTCAGCGAAATGAAAACCCTTATTTCACGCGCCGATGTCGTCACCCCGAACCTCACCGAGGCTTGCGCCCTGCTCGATGTGCCCTACAGCGAGAAACTCGCAGAGTCAGAACTTAAAAAACTCCTCAAAGCCCTCAGCGAGAAGGGCCCGGCCATGGTTATCATCACCAACGTCAACAAGTCTGACCGAAAAAAACAGACGTTTGTCTATGCCTACAACCGCGATGACCGCCGCACCTGGAAAATTCAGTGCGACTATATCCCGGCCAATTACCCGGGCACCGGCGATACCTTCACCAGCATCGTCACCGGCTGTCTGATGCAGGGCGACAGCCTGCCGGTTGCGCTTGATCGCGCCGTGCAATTCATCTCAACCGCAGTAAGAGCCACTTACGGCCACAACCTCGACCAGCGTGCCGGCATTTTTCTTGAAAAAGTGCTGCCAAATCTCAACGCACCGTTCCGGCCCGGCTGTTTTGAACTGCTCGAACAGGACTGAACCACAATGAAACGCGGCATGGTACTCACAGATCTCGACGGCACCTTTCTCAACAGCAGCGGCAAAATCAGCGATGAGAATCTGGCGGCGCTGCATGAACTGGGCCGACAAAAGATAGTCAGGGTCGCTGCCACAGGCCGCAATCTGCATTCAGCGCGCCAGGTCGTCGATCACCACCTGCCCTTTGATTATCTGATTTTTTCGACCGGGGCCGGGGTCTGCTCATTTGCCGATGACAGCATTCTGTGCACCCACGAACTCAACGAAGACGATATTCAGCCCCTTGCAAGGTTTTTCAGCGATTGTGCCATTGATTTTTCGATTCATCACCCGATCCCTGACAATCATTGTTTTCACTGGTACGCGTCTCCTGAGCCAACCTCTGATCTGATCAGCCGCCTCAAATATCTGCAGGAATTCGCCTTTCAGGGCCCATTCGAAAAAATCAGCCGCGCCACCCAGTTTCTCGCGATTTCATGCGATGGCCACGCGATCATCGCCGAGCTGCAGCGACGCTTTGCCCATCTCAGCATCATCAGAACCACCTCGCCCATCGATGGCCGCCACATCTGGATCGAAGTGTTTCCGGCGGCGGTTTCTAAGGGACTGGCTGCCGAATGGCTGTGCCGCGAACTCGGCATCGAACAACGCCACACCATGAGCATCGGCAACGATTATAACGACCAGGCGATGCTGGAATGGACCGGGCACGGCTTTGTAGTCGCGAACGGGCCCGCTGACCTGCGTGGTCTTTTTCTGCCGGCGCCAGGCAACGATGAGCATGGCTTTGCGGTGGCGGCACGACAGTGGCTCGCAGGGCTAAAAGCATGATTTATATTTTGACCGGCCCCATCAATAGCGGCAAAACCTCATGGATTCTCAAAGACTTTCAGTCGCACCCCGAAGCCGACGGTTTCGCCTGCAAAAAGGTCTTCACAGGCGGCGAACACATCGGCTACGACCTTGTGCACCTGCCAACCGGTATGGCCTGCCCTTTTATCAGGGTCGCGGGCCATCTCCCCCCCGGCTGGGAAGAAGTAGCCCTGCTGAACGAGCGCTTCAGTTTCAGTGCTGCCGGCCTGCTGTTCGCCCGCCACATTACCCAGAATGCCATTCTTAACAGCGCAAGTCGCTTTTACATCGATGAAATCGGCCCGCTCGAACTGAGCGGCCGTGGTTTTAACCACCTGCTCACCGCGTTGCTCGGCGCCGAAATCGACCTGGTTATTGCGATTCGCGACAGCAAACTGCCCGAAATACTTGCAGCCTTCAAAATCACCAGCTACGAACTGATAAATAGATAAACGATACAAACCTCGAAATCACTTCAAATTTCTCGTTAAATCTTCAACCAACCGTCAGCAGAGGCGTATCCTCGTCAGGCAACCTCTGATAAACCCGAATCCGGGTCTCGATTCTCTCACTGCCAGCATCGTTAAACAGCTGATTGATCTGGCGCCGCAGCAGCGAAGCCCTTTCCCGCAACCGCGTCAACTCCTCAGTCATCTGCATGTATTCATGCATCATGCGATCAATGCCGCCACTTTCGCCACCAAGCGCTTCACGACCCGCCAGTCGTGCCGGTGCAATTTCGCAAACCTTTCCCGTTCCAGTGCCGGGGAAAAAGCCCGCGTGAATCACCGGTGACGCGTAACTCCCTGCTGGCAGCCTGAACTGGCAGTTGCACCTGTCGAGCCCACAAAACTCTGGTATTCTTTTGCGAATTTTGCCGCAACCAGGTGCATTGGGTGGCACCGCTTTGATCATGGCATTAACCACATCAGGCCGGTAATCAGGCAACTGGTTCATCACCTGATGAATAAAAACCCGCCCCTCTTCGCCGAGATGAGCAAATATATAAATGAACGCATGCTTCTGTTCATCACTCAGTGCCTTCTCGTGACGGGCCTTCTCAAGAATCTCCCACATCGGCCGGCACCCGGCCAGAAGCTTTTCAACTTCCAGGGTCTGCCGCTCAGGTAACGGTATTCTGACCGCAAGACTCAGCGCTTCATCACGTTGCGCGACTTCTGTCACAGAACCCCTCGCACCACCCGAAGCCTTGAAGGGCTTAAATTCAACCGCGTTGCCGCCCTGTTTTTCGCTCGTTGCGCCAGCATCGGCACAATTATCGACCGTTATCGCCCCGAGAATCTTTTCAAAGTCCCCCCGGCAGAGTCTCGTCGCCTGCCTGAGCATAGACATCTGCTCAGGAAACGGCTGCAAAGTCTGCCGATCAACAAAATACGATTTCCGGCCGCTTTTCTGGTGCGTGCCCAGCGGCAGTTTAACGAGATTTCCCAGCCCGTCAGCCGCAACCCTGTCCTGTTTCGGAAAAACCTCCCACGAAAGCTCTTCAGGAACATTCCGCAATTTCGCGACCAGCCAGTTACCAAGCGAACGCCAGTAACGGCACGCAAAATCGTCGCCGCCAAAAAACCAGAAATGCAACCCCTTGTTCCCGGAAGTCTCTATCAAAGGCGTCAAGCCCGCCATCTCGCAAATTTCGCTCATCTGGTCGCTGCTGCTTTTGAGAAGGCTGTTAATTCGCTGCCGTTCTTCGGGTGAATTGCCGTAAGCGCTCAGCCAGGCCTTTCTGACGTCGAGATCCATGACCATCAACCGCGAAGTATTATCGAGATCAGTCAGATAAATTCCGAGCGTTTTTTCACCGCCAAGATGCTTTCTCAGATCCTCTGACGTCATCTGACGTTTCTCGGGAATGTAACCCCAGGTCTTGCCCATGCGCGTCTGAATCGCATGCACTCCGCTTCTTCCCTTGAACATAGTCATCAGCAGCTGCAAATTTTCTTCAGTCGGCAGAACCGGCTGCGAAGTCAGCTCGTTTTTGATTTCTTCCAGACCGTTCATACTGATTTCGGCACGATTGACAGCGGCGCTGAGCCTTGCCTGTCTTTCAATCAGCGACCCGAGGCCGGGAAAACCCGCCAGACCTTCTGTGACAGCTTGCAAGGCTTCTGCGGGCTTGCCGGCCAGTTCGAACGAATCGGCAAGTATTTCGTAGGCTTCGGGCTTTGTAGCAAAGCGGGCGATGATTTTGCCCGCCGCAATCAGCGCACCGTTGTAGTCACCGTGTTCCTGCAAGAGCTGGCAATGCATTTTATATACGTCAAAATTATCAGGCCAGACCGCTTCAAGATCGAGAAACATGCTGTTGGCCTTCTCGAAACCATCAGTAAAACCCAGCAGGCGGGCGCCAAGTGCCTGCGCCTCAGCATTTTCACCGATGCCAGAAGACCCAAGCAGCAAGTCTCTGGCCCCTGAAAAGTCGCTTCGGGCAATTTTGAGCCGAATCTGTTTAAGAATTTCATTCAGTTCCATATTCCGGTTCCTCCTTTTTCGCTCTGTTCATCAGCACTCTTAGGCAACCCTTCAGAACAGCCTTTCTGACCTGGCCGCGATTGCCTTTCATTTTTGCGGTTTTGAGTAGCGCCGTTACGTTCTCTTATGCTGCCCTGGCAAGCGTCTTTTCGACTGAAACATTGGCTGCCCGCACGCTTTTTTCACCCTTCTTCTGGTCAAAACTCTCAACAAGATCGAAGCTGAGGCGGGCGCCTTCATAGCGAAGCTCTTCGGGAATTTCCGTCAGTTTTACATAAACCGGTTTCTGATAATCAGAGCTGGTGATAAACGAGAAGGGTCGCCCTTCCGGAACCGCACCCAGAATGCCTTTTAAACCAGTTTTAACCGGTGCCTCCGCAAGCGCGGGCACTGATGGTTTCTGATAAGTCTGTGATTCCCTGCAACCGGGTTGCCGCGCCGGCTGGCTACCTGATTGTCGCCAGAAACCAGAACAGTTTTTCAGCGCAATTTCAGGCGCCGGCAGATTGCCGCCCAGACCGAAACGGTCAGAGAGCTGCTTCAAATCATCAGGAATTTTCCAGTGCTCGCGATTTCGGATCGAGCACGAAAGCGTTACATGATGCAGAGCCGCGTCGCTCTCACCAAGCACCAGCAGTATTTTTCCGATCAGCGAAAAAAGATTTACCTTTGTTTTCAGGTCGCCATGCATGCCTGCCGCCGCGATCGCAGAATCAAGCGCTTCATCGTATTTGCCCAGTTCGAACCTGATTTTCGCCAGATCGGCGAGAATATACCAGGGGCAGCCCCTGACCTTTGTGATAGCCATCAATTCTTCTTCGGCATCGCCTCTGGCGGCCATCTTGTCACGGCACAGCGCTGCACGCCGTGCAAACTCGATTTTGCGCGGGTATTCAGAGAATGCCCTGAAAGCCAGGCGCCGGCAGTCTTCATACAGCGCGGCTTCGAAGAGGGCATGCAGGCGTGCAAAATACCAGCGTTCGCGCCACGAAATCATGCGGCGACCCTTGAAAGATTCCCCTTCAGCAGCGAGTTTTTCCGGCGCGATGAGGTCGGTAAGTTCGAGCATTTTTCGGTAGTCGTTCAGATTGCGGGCCGCGTCAATTGCGGCAAACAGGGTAAGCCGGAAAAGAATCTCGCCGTCTTCAGGGTTAAGTTCAAAAATTTCGTCGGCAATCTTCAGAATGCCTTCCCAGTCGCTGCGCTTGCGGGCAGTCGGAATCAGGGCATCGTATTTGAGCCACGCGAACTGCACCCGCAGCATCTGAGACCCCGTGAAATCCTGGTAATTATTTTCGATAAGCTCAAGGGCGGTATTGTAGTCTTTCAAATGGCGTGCACAGTGAACACAGCGCCAGAGCGTGGGTTCATCGCGATGCTCTGCAAAATAGGCCATGAAAATTGGCAAAGCTTCTGCAAAGCGGTTTTCTTTTCTGAGGTTTTCGGCCTGGTTCCAGTTGAGACCCGATTCGATTTTCTTTTCCATTTTTATCCCCTTTTTACAGATTCAGTTGATTACCCGCAGAGACATATTAAAACTGAACTCGTCGTTCACAACCTGCAAAAGAACCAGATTGGCTTCAGGCTTAGACTTGAGCCGGTTGCAGTTCAGCTTGCCACAACCGCATGGGCAGTCAAGAACAAAGACTACGGCGCAATTTTCCATCAGGTGCTTTTCAATTTCTGAAAAACATGAAACGATTGCAGCGTCCTCTTTCGCAACTGCCTTCTGGTAGCCATCTACATGCCTCTTGTTAACTTTTCTTACCATTTGCTCCTCCGTTAACCTCTTTAAACTGATAAAGGCTGTTTTAAAACGACTGTTCAAAAAAAACTTCAAAGCCACTCAGGCAGGTCACCGTCATCCTCAATGGTTACGACTTGCCCCTGGCCAGCTCCTTCAGGGTCGGCGATGAAGTAATGGTCAGGTTCGACCAGCCTGCCGGGCCAGCCGATAACCTTCATCTGCCGCTGCGATCTTCTCGACATGCCATAAATTCTTACGCTGTCTGCGTTGGGGTCCATCAGGGCTTCGATTTTGCGCATCATCTGATCGAAAGTCTGGTCGTCGAGAAAGGTCTCAAAAACGCTTTTCTGCACCGAAACCGCGTAGTTTTTCAGCAGCTTGTGAAGCTTGCCCCGGCGCTTGTTCGATGGCGAGTCGTAGCAGATTATGTAGAATTCACCCTGCATGGCAGACTCCTTTTTAATTCATCAATTTTTATAAGTGCTCACGCAGGCCTTCGTTCAAAAAAATGCCCCCATAAAAAGAAAGCCGGGCAAAGGTCTGCCCGGCCGAAATATAATTTTATTAACAATTTATCTAAAGATCCTCGTGTTCAGGTTTTGTTGCCATCGTCGTCTTCAACCTTCACCGCATCCTCGGCATTGTCGGAACTGCCGGTGATCGTCTCTTTTTTCTCAAGCATCCATCTGTTGAATGATCCGGTAGCGTTCTGCAGAATCCTGCCGCCGGGAACCTGTTCCAGGAATGAATCAACATCTTTGCCCATGAAATCATCGATTGCGTTCATGACCGGCCGCGAAATACGTTCACCGATCTTAAAAGGCACCTTCAGTATATCCATTGGATTGATGGTCATTTTGATTCCCCCTTCTGGTTGTCAGAAAGCAGCTTTTTACCTAATTTGGCAAACAGGCCGCCGATTATGATGCCGGTTGTCAGAGTAGCCAGGGTTCGTAAAGTATCCATTTCATTTCTCCTTTTCAAAATGCTTTCACCTAATTAAAGAGCCTTGAATGTCCATTGTTCAAAAATTTGCCGTTTACAATTGCTGGTAATTTTTCCCGCACATTCCACCGGTTGAATTACTCAATCTACAAAAGGTTCTTTTCTCAGCTTCGTTCAATAAAAAATATAATCATTTAAAATCCGCACGCAGACGTCGGCGGCGACCTGTAGAGTCCGGCTTGCCCCCCTTCGTTGCTGAAAACCTCGCCCGCAAACCCGCATTCTACCGTCGAGGCTAACCGTTTAGGCCTTCTCTGCTATGACCTGGTGACCCTCAGAGCCCCCGGGGTTCTACCCCTGCCGAAAGGCCTCGGGGATTGATGTAGACATTCTTACTAACTCTTAAAGAGCGTGGATATTGGGTCAGGTTGTTTTTGTCTCTTTATAAGCAGGAAAATCGTGTGTAAGAAGGAATTTTTGTGTTATAATTCTCCAGGTGCCCTTTGCAATCACGGGTTTAAAGGGGGATTATATGTCCTTGAATAGAAAGCACAAGGCCGTTAAACCGGAAACCGGAACGCTTACGGTTGAAGAACTTTTAAATTCTGGATTGGTTGGGATCTGGAAAGATCGAAAGGACATAAAAGATAACCTGAAGTTTGCGCGGGAATTGCGGGAAAAAGCCTGGATAAGCAAGGACGCCGACAATGAATTTCCTTGACACGGATGTTTTAATCGATATTCAGCGCCAGTATCCTCCGGCTATGGCATGGCTAAAATCAAAAAAGCCTAGGAGCCCTTTGGCTCAGCCCTTCTGATGTAAAAAAGTGTTTGCTTCAGCCAGCTTTGTGGCTAATAACCGGGTTGTCTTCAATTTATGCGGTAATAAATACAGGCTGGTTGTAAACAACCACGTTCCAATTTTTGAGTTTTTCAACTGGCGGTTGTTCGGTCATTGTTTTATTGCAATAAAACCAGTTTCAAAAACCCGCGTGCAGACGCCGGCGGCGACCTGCAACGCCTGGTTTATCCTCTTCATTGCTGAAAACCTTCACTTTTTCACCTAAACGGAAACCTCCCCCCACCCCCGCAAACCCGCATTCTACCGTC
>DAOPYA010000108.1:0-14637 GCA_035352635.1 Candidatus Rifleibacterium sp. | reverse complement strand
AATGTCGCCACTTCCACGCCTTCGTTTGAAAAAAAACAGTATGACCAGAACTTCATGGGCAGCGTCAGCGATCTGTATCTGGCTTTAAAAAACGACTTGAGCGAATGCCATTATCTCGATATTAAAGAAAATCTCTATTATCGCCATTATAATGAGACCGAATTCGCGGCCCGCGATTATTCAACTTACCGCTATGGCGAACTTGATCACCAGCTGAACGTCACCTGGGGCATCGCCGCCGGTGACCACGACTACGTTCAATTCGACTATTTCAACAATGTACTCGATCTGCCTGATCTCGAAAGCCTGAATTATAAAGCCAACCGTGGTCGTGCTCAGATGACCCATGAATTTAATGAACGCACATGTTTCAGCCTGATCGGCGACTTTGAAGAGCGTGAATACGATATTGACCGCAATGCGAATTTCAGGGAAGGCAAAGCCGGCTTTGAAATTGCATCGCGACTGCCCGGGCATCATCTCTATGTGCCGGTAGCGGCTTCGGCCCGTGGTGAAAGAGAGTATTTCGCCAATTTTCCGGGGGCTATGGCTGCCAAAAAAGCAGTTGACTACTATACCGATTTTGCCAAAAACCCAAGAGATGATGACCCGAGAGCGAAATATATGCGGGAAAGGCGCCGTGGCGAATTGTTTCTGCGAGTCTTCGGCGACCTTGGCAACCGTCAGTACAACAGCGTTGATAACGACGCCAGTGAAATAACTGCTGGCTTCGAAACTGCTTATGATGCGGCTGCTGATTTAACACTGCGGCTCAGCGACGTTTTCCAGAAAACCGATTTTGACCGCGAACGACCATCGCTTTTTCATCACGACCGCCAGGGTAATCGACTCTCACTGGGTCTTGATTATTATTACAGCGCTAACATGGCTCAAACGCTCACCTTGAGCGATGAATTGCAGAAATTCACCGAAGCCGCTTCCGAAAACTACCGTTTGAACGCGGTGACCTACGAAGGCTTCTTCATTTATGGCCGCTCAAGCGCGTCTCTTACTCTTGGCGGTCTGCGTCGTCGCTTTGATGAACCCCGGCAATATTACCCCGACGAAGATGAATGGCGTGCCATTCTTGGCTACGACTACCACTTTACTGACACATTCAGGTTCAGAATGAAATCTGAGTTTGTTAATCGTGATTACATTGAATTTGAAGACTATCTTTATTCGACCCACAGCCGCAATGCCTGGAGAATCGGAATCGAAAAATCATTTGCGCGGGGAAGTTCGCTTGAACTTGCCTACCAGGAAGACAACCAACGCCATGAATTACATACCCAGAATAATATTGAAGAAAAAACCGTTGGCCTGAGCTGGGTTTCACATTACTAAATCGCGGCGAACTTTTTTTAAGTCGTTTTAAATTCAGCGATTTTGTTGTGGTCAATATGGGTATGTGATACAATTAACTGCCTATGCTAGCAATTGCCTTTATGGGTGTTATTCAGCACGAAGTTGAGCAGGCTCAGCTTCGAAGGTTGACGACATCGATTCGTCAGGAAGCTGGCACAGGCTGCATTATTTCGTGTAATGCAGCCGGTCTGTTTGCCAACGCCGCCAGGCTGGACGCACAGGTCGAAATGCTCTTTGACAGTGGAATCGATGTGGTTTTTTCGGGCGAACAATCCGTTGGCCGCAATGCTGGCCGTACGCTGCTGGCGCGAACTTCGTTGCCGGTCATCAGGCCGATGAATCTTGGCGAATCAACGCCGGGTACCGGTGCGTTTTTAATGAAAACGCAGTTTGGCTCAGTCTGGATGCTTGGAGTTGTTGACGGCAGCGGCAAAATACCGGTTTCGTTACCCCATGCGGCACTCGATAATTTTTTCAGAAACAAAACTGACCAGTTACCCGTAGTGTTAAATGTGGATGGTACCGACTTTGCCTATCGCAAGGCCTTGCTCTGGCGGTGTGCTGCCCCGGGTCTGACTCTGCTCATCTTCGGGAGCGGCGCTGGTTTTGTGGCTGTTCCTGGTGATCTGAAATCAGATGGCAGCTTTTTGCAGCCTGATGTCGGGGTCGTCGAAAATGATGGCTCGATTGGTGGTCTGGCACCCGAGGTCTGGTGGCAGCGAAATATTGATCGGGTTCCGGTTACTGCCGGCGCCGGCTGGGGGTTGCTACGCTGTGATTATACGATTGTCTGGCTCGATGAAAAATTAAAACCACATAAACATCTGCAGAAAACCATGAGAATGTAATGTGGCTGCGTAGTGATTCTACTGACGTGAATTTGTAAGTAAGGTAAGGAGACCACCTGGAGTGGCTGAAAGCTTAAAAGTATTGCATCAGGAGCTTCTTTATGAAGCTCAGAAACAAATTCTTTCGAGCGGAAAGAATACCGATGTAATTCTTCAGATACTCAGCCGTACTTCTAACGATCTGTTCGGCAAAAAAGGGTTTGGCGTGATTTTTTACGACGCTTCGGCCCAGATGTCCAGAATCAGATTCAATGATGGTTTCAGCGAAAAATCCCTTAACTTCCATTGCGAAGAACTTACCCGCATCAAACTCGAAAAACTGCCCATGGTAACCGGGGTGGTGGCCGACGAAAATGGCGAAACCCACCTGCTTAGCGCTCTTGGCCCCCATGATGACCCATTTGGCGTTCTCCTTCTCCATGAAATGTCAGACGGCGTGATCACCTCGGTCGAAGCATTCCGAGAGCTGGCTACCACTTCGATCGGCACTTTCCTTGAAGTTGAGCTGGTTCGCCTGCGCATGGAAGAAATGGGCGCACTGCTCGAAGTCGGGCGCGTCGTCAGTTCAACTCTTGATCTGCGTGAATTGCTTACCAAGATCATGAGCACCGCGACCAAGGTTATGCGCTGCGAAACCTCAACAGTTTATCTCGTCGATGACCAGACGAACGAACTCTATTTTCACATTGTTTCGGGCGACCCGAACGTCGGTGCCAAACTCCAGGAAATCCGTCTGCCAATGGGTACAGGCCTGGCCGGCTGGTGTGCCCAGAACAACAAGCCTGTGATTGTGCCCGACACCGAAAAAGATCCACGCTTCTTTAAGGGCGCCGATAAAAAATCTGGTTTTGTAACCAGATCAATGATTTGCGTGCCGATGCGTCTCAAAGACCGCGTTGTCGGTGTTCTTCAGGTTCTCAACCGAACCGGCGAGATTCCATTTAATGACCACGACCTCGAAACCCTCGAAAATGTGGCCAATCAGGCCGTTTCTGCCATAGAAAACGCCCGCCTCTACGAAAATATCCAGAAGGTCTATCTCTCAACGATCGAGGTTCTCGCCACAGCAATTGATGCCAAAGACCCATACACTCAGGGCCATTCCCGAAGGGTAACCCAGTATTCGGTTGCCATTGCCGAAGAACTGAACCTGACCCCGAAAGAAATTGAAAGCATCAGGTATGCCGGTTTGCTGCACGATGTCGGCAAGATCGGCATCAAAGACAGCATTATTCGCAAACCCGGTCGTCTGACCGACGAAGAATACGCCATTATCAAGAAGCACCCGGCCATTGGTGCCAAGATTCTCAGACCCGTAGATTTCCTTGCTGACAAGATTCCGGGGGTTCTGCACCATCATGAATATTTTGATGGCCGCGGCTACCCTGAGCACCTGACCGGCGAAAATATACCCCTTGCCGGCCGAATTATCTGTGTTGCCGATGCCTTTGACGCCATGACCACCAACCGGCCATACCGCAAGGGTTTGTCGGTCAAGACTGCGGTTGGCGAACTCCAGAAGTTTTCTGGCAAACAGTTTGACCCGATCTGTGTCGAAGCATTTCTGAAGGCCTTTGACCGCAAGCTGTTTCAGTATTTTGCCAAGGTCGAAGATTCTGACGATATGGTTCTCATCGATGACGAATCCGAAAACCGCGACCCGGCCGAAGGCATTCATGGCGAACTCGACAGCCAGCCATACCCACCCATGGCCGCCCACGAAACGAAAGAAGAAAAAAAGCCCTCCCTCGAAAGTCAGCCTTATCCACCGGTTATGTCAGGGCATGCTGAGCCGGGCAAGGGCAGCGAAACACCTGTGCAGAACGATAAACCTTCTTCTCAGCCCTTTCCGCCGATAGACGGCAAATAAAGCTGAGATTTAAATTCAGCCTGCCGCGCCAAAGCGTTCAGAAACCACCAGAAACGACCATAAGAAGAGCCGCTGACCTTGCGATCAGCGGCTCTTCTTATTCTTGCAGATATTTCAGCCAACTACTCTGAGTTTTGGCTTTTCATCGACTCGACTCTGGCTGTCGCGGGGTTTTTCGTTGTGAATCATATCGCGGTTCGGCGCAAATGATGGCACGATATCCTGAAAACATTTGATAATGTTGCGTGGTTTGCCCATTCTGGCAGCGGCTTCAAGCTTTTCGACCATGGCCTGCAACTCTTCTTCGTTAATATCTTCGGGCCTGGCAACAAAGATTTTACTATTGCGCGTCGCGGTAATGCCTTCTGAAGCGGTTAAAAGCTCTTCATAAAGCTTTTCACCAGGTCTGATGCCGGTGAACTTTATTTCAATATCGCGGCCGACTTCAAGGCCGGCAAGCCTGATCAGGTCTTCGGCAAGATCGACTATTCTCACCGGCTCACCCATGTCGAGAATGAAAACTTCGCCGCCCTTGCCATAAGCGCCTGCCTGAATGACCAGTTTGCTGGCTTCTGGTATGGTCATGAAATAGCGTATCATCTTGGGGTGGGTGATGGTGATCGGCCCGCCTTTTTCGATCTGTTCCTTGAACATCGGTATGACACTGCCACGACTGCCGAGCACGTTGCCGAATCTGACGGCAACAAATCTGGTAGAGCTGCGGCGGGCATAACATTTGAGAATCTTCTCGGCTACCCTTTTGCTGGCGCCCATTACCGACGTGGGGTTAACCGCCTTGTCGGTCGATATCATGACGAAGCGTTCAACTTTGGCATTATGTGAGGCATCTACAAGATTTCTGGTGCCAAGAACATTGTTTTTGACCGCTTCTTCAGGATTTAGCTCCATCAGCGGCACATGCTTGTGTGCGGCCGCGTGAAAAACGATTTCGGGCCGGTGCGCGTTGAAGAGGGCATTAATTTTGTCGCGATCCTGAATGTCGGTGATGATCGGAATCAGGCAGGTGTTGCCGAGGTTCGGTGACCGCAGCAGTTCTTGATGAGTGGTGAAAATGCTGTTTTCGCCATGACCGAGCAGCAGCAGTTTGGTCGGCTGAAAGGGCAGAATCTGCCGGCAGATTTCGCTGCCGATACTGCCGCCGGCACCAGTCACCATAACGGTTTTGCCGGTCACATAGGCGGCTATTTCGGCCAGATTGATTTCGGAAGGCGACCGGCGCAGCAGGTCTTCGATAGCGATGTCGCGCAATTGCAAACTGACAAGCTTGCCACCGATGATATCCTGAAGGCCCGGAAGGGTCTTGAATCTGACCCGCGAGCTCTGACAGAGCTTGACGATGCGGCGCAGTTCTGAGCCTGATGCCGACGGGATAGCAATGATAACTTCATCAGCCTGACATTTTTCGGCCATTTCGGCCAGTTGTTCGGTGTTTCCGACTACTTTAACGCCGTGAATAATCTGCCCGGCTTTCTGGGGGTTATCATCTATCAACCCAACCACATCGATGGGCAGATTGATGTTGCGCTTGATTTCGCGCAGAATGCTTTCGCCGCCCTGGCCTGCCCCGACAATCATTACCCGCTTGTTTTTAGTCAGGCCTTTATTCGACAACCAGCCGCGCAGTGGGCTCAATTCGACAAGATTAAGGCAGACACGCGGTGCGATACGGCTGGTTCCGATCAGGAGGAGGCAGATCATCCAGTCGATGATAAAAACAGCGCTCAGGCTCGGAAAAGATTCGAGAAAATAAATAGACGAGAGCTTCAACATTGAATAACCGGTTACGGCAGTAAAAACCGCTACCATGTCAGGTAGCGAAGTGAAGCGCAGAGTGCGGTTATACAGACCCACCGACCAGAAGGCGATCAGCCCGACCGGTATCAATACCGGAATGATGAAGAGAAGATATTGAATGTGCTGAAGCTCAAGCTTGTCAAACTTCAACCAGATGGCAGCAATCAGCGAGAAAGCAATTATTATTATATCAGCGAGAATGAATATAAGCTTTCTGATAGGCGTCATTTTTTTTCTCTGTGTACCCTTTCAAGATCCATAATCACAAAATCAGCCAGAATCTTATCACAAAAACCCCTGTTTGTCGATTATTTTGTACCACCTCTCTGCTTGTGGGGTGCCACTGTATTCGTTTAAAAAAACACCATTGTTGCCGATACTGGGTATATGGAGACAACTTCCAGACGATGAGTGCAATTATTGAAACAACTGCAGGCGGCCGCCTCTGCTGTTCGTGTGGAGCAGCCAATATTGCTGTTGCCCGCTTTTGTGGCAACTGCGGCTCCAGATTGCCAGAGGAAACGGTTCATTTGGCTGCAAAGCCGCGTCGCCATCTGGCCTTTAAAGGGGTTATGGTACTTGCCATTTTTATTCTCATGGCTTCAATGGTCATGAGTTACCAGTTGTTCAACAGCACCGACAGCACCAAGGTGTCGAGTATGCCATTCGCAGATGTTCCGCTCGATCATCCGGTTTATCGCCTGTGCCGAAATCTCGTCGAGATAAGGGCAATTGGTTATCGAAAAATACTTGAACTGGCACCGTACGCGCCGATCTCAGCTGCTGAATGGAATTATGCCCTCGAGACCGCTGCGAGTCATCTGAAGCGGCAAGTGGCTGCCAGTGCTTTTTTTAAAGCGGGTGAAACCGTGACCGCGGCGCGACTCGAAGAAAAACTGCTCGCCCTCGAAGCCTCGCCGGGCAAGTTCCCTGACACATCGAGAATCAGAAGTTTCTACCATCTGGAAACTGCTTTGTTTGCCGGGGGGCAGTTACCATGAAAAAGGCGATTTATCTGGTGTATTTCTGTATTCTGTTAACCGCCGTTTCGTGGCGTCTTGCCAATGCGGGCCCGGCGCAAAACCGCATCGAGAAAATTTCATTTTCTGAAGTAGAGGGTAATACGGATATCGTGATCAGCATGGATAACCTGGTTAAGCCACAGGCACGATACATCGGAGCAAACAACTGCCTTACCCTTGATTTTCCCGGAACGGTTGCCGCCCATGACCTTACCGGAAATACTTTTGCCGGCCGGGATATCAAGCTTGCCTATCTGAAAGAAGGTCTTGAGGGTGGCGATTTGAGCCGCATGCGTTTTTATCTCAAACCGCATTGCCTTGCTTCGTTGCGATTTTCTGATAAGAGCATCATCGTCAGGCTTTCAGAAAAATCGGTAATGCTCAAACCCGGCACTGCAGAGAGCAAGCTTCTTCTTGATCCGAAAGAGAGCGGCTACTCGCCTGCTGTTATCAGCCTTCAGGACGCCCCTATGGAACCCGTGCTTCGCGAACTTGCGGGGCAGGCTGGTATTGATCTAACGATTGCCGGTTCGCTGCCAGAAACATTCAGTCTTGAACTCGAGGCTGCCAGCCCGTTTGAGGCTCTCAAAACAATTGCCGAAGTTTGCCGGCTCAGGTTTTTTCGTGAAGGAAAAACCTGGATTTTGAGTGGAGCTTGAAGCAATGAGTATCAAAAACATTAAAAAGCTGCTGGTCGTTTTTATTCTTGGCTGCTGCCTGTTGCTTTTCTCTGCCTTTTCGTATCGTGCCGCTGAACCTCTGCTGACCAGATTAGATCTTGCTTTGCTTATCGAAAGAGTGCTCGAAAAGCAAAATATTCAGGCCTCCGATGAACCCATTGCCGCCCCGCCCGATCTCGACGAGGTTACCCGGGCTACGGTTGCCAGAACCCTGGCTCTGAAAATCATGACCGGCTACCCTGATGGCAGTTTCAGGCCAGAGGAACCAATACCGAACCTTGAAACCATCTGTTACCTGCAGAAACTGAGCAAGGTTTTGCGCAAGAATCGCCCGGGAATCTATGAAACGCGTCAGTTGATGCGGGTTTTTGCTTATCAGAGCCAGTCAGAGGTGATTCTTTCGGCAAGAATGCCCGGCGGTTCATTGCCTGCCGAATTTGCTGAACCCGGCGCTTTTGTAGCCCGAACCGATTTTGAAAATCTTTTGAACAGGCTGTTGTCAGAAAATGCAGCGCAGACCTACGTTCTCAGCGGTCATGTAATTAATTCGATCACAGGCGAACCGCTGCCCGGGGCCTATGTCAGCAGCGGCAGATTGACCGCCATTACCGACGATTCGGGCAACTTCAGCATCGAATTTTCTAAAACCGCTGAGCCTGACGTCGAGCTTTTTGCAGTAGCCGAAGGCTTTGTGCCGGTTGATATGAAGAAGGATCTCAGTTTGAACCCGACTATAACTTTCAGGCTCAAACCAGAAAAGCCCGCCAGAAAACCGGCCGGCAATTCTTTGCCATAAGCGGTATCAGGTGCCTGAACGGCACTGGTTATCGTTAATCAATGACCAGCAATCATTGTTTTCTTTTTTGATCAGCCCACGTTCAGCAAGTTCGCACAGCAGGCGCAGAATGTTTTCGGCAGAAGAACCAAACACTTTTTCAAGTTGTTCCTGGCTGCATGGGTGACGCAACAGCAACTTCAGAACGTCAGACGAGAGGGCCGGCCTGCTCCAGCTGCTTTTTTTGGGTGGTATCAGGCTGTGTTCAAATGCCGTCGATACCGGAACCCGCAGACGAAGGTGTTCTCTGAACCTGTTGAGACAGCTCTGATCGGCGGTCTGTATTTCGCTTTCGAGGGGTACTCTTACGGCCGTGTTCAGATAGACAGACTCAAGCCCGTCGAGACTGTTAAGGTAGTTGCCAAGTGCCTCGATTTCAGAATCCGAATCGTTTATGCCCGGGCAGACGAAAACTTCTATTTCAACCGTTCCGGTGAATTCATTGACGAATTTGCGCAGGCCATTGAGAATGCTCTCTAAGTCGAGATCTTCGGTTGGCCGGTGAATGCGTTTGAAAGTATATTTGTTGACAGTGGTCAAAGTTGGCAGCAACCGGTCAGCAAGCAGCAGTTCGTTTCTGACTTCGGGCAGATGCAGCAATGATGAGTTGGTGATCACGCAGGTTGGCGCGTTGTTGAGTTTTTTGATCTCGGCAAGCAGATAGCCCAGGCCTGAGTGCAGGGTTGGCTCACCGGTTCCTGAAAGGGTTATCCAGTCTGGTTGCGCAATTTCCGCCAGGGTTTCGCGTAGTTCGCGCAGAACTTCGTCAGGGTCGCAGAAAGCGCAGCGCGTGGCGGTATGAAAATTGGTTCGGCAAAGCTGGCAATAAAGGCAGTCAAACGAGCAGGTTTTGGTCGGCGTCAAATCGACCCCGAGCGAAATGCCCAGTCGGCGTGAGGGAACCGGCCCGAAAATATAGGTGTGCATCTATTTTCCTGGTTTTGCGGCGCAGCGTGAGAAGTAATAGATGCCGACCATTGCAAAAATGACGACAAATGGCAGGGTTACCACGTAAAGAGATGAAAACGGCCGGGCCGGATTCATTTTTTCGCGGGCTCTCATCAGATTTTTCAGGGTTTTTTCAAGTTCTTTTCTGACTTCGGTGTCTGAAACGTTCTTGATCGAGGTTCGCAATTCGCTGATCGCCTCGTCGAGGCTGGCTAATGAAGTTTCTCTGGTCATGGGGTTTCCTCCTTTGGCGGTGCGGCAAGGCTGGTGCCCAGCCGCTGGTCGAGTTTCTGCAACTGTTCCTGGTTGAGATTCATGCCCTTGATTTTTCCGAGAACCATTTTTGCATCGGCTTCGCGGCCCATCTGGCGCAGGCGATCAGAGATGATGAGCATGCTGTCCGGGTCGATAAAGCTGCTCTTCATTGCTTTCTGATACTCGTCAAATGCAGCAGTAACCTGACCCGATGCCAGGTAAAGATCACCGATGCGGATAAAGGGGGCAGGACTCTGCGGGTCGCGGCTCAAGGCATTTTTGTATGATTCGAGGGCCGGTTCATGCTGGCCCATCTGCTTAAGAACATCACCCTGCAGCAGATGCAGAATCGTCAGTTCACTTTGCTGCGAAAGGCCATTCTGAACGACGGCGAGGGCCTCGGCATGCAACCCTTCAGCCATCAGTGCCTGAGCGAGGGGTTCAATGCCTCGCGGGTCATTTTTTATGGCTTTTTGTGTGTATTTGGGGAACCCTTCGAGCTGGTCGGGGTTGGAAACGCTCATCTGGTCAGTTATCTGAGCAGCCAGGTTGTGCATGCCTATCTCAGAGTAGCTGTTGGCAAGTGCTTTGAGGGCATGAACGTTGCGCTGGTCGACTTTGAGAGCCTTGAGATAAAAAGCGACTGCCTGAGCCTGGTGACCGGTGGCGGTAAACACCTTGCCGAGATTCATCAGGGCGTTGAAATTGCCCGGGTCGTTAATCAGCACTGTTTTGAACGATTGTATTGCTTCATTGTAAAGCCCGCCGCGTGCGTATTCGAGAGCCTTTTCGTAATCGGGGTCGAGAGGGCTTTCGTTGATTACATGCCCCGGAACCACCGTGATTTCAGGGATTGGCGCACCGGCCGGTATGGCAGCATTGAGTGGCGGCGGCGGCGAAGCCAAAGAAGCAGTGCCCGGCGTGGAAGGGGTTTCTTCGCCAATTGCTTTGAGAATTCTTGCTGCGTAAGGGTCTTGAGAGTTCAGAGAAGATTTTGAAGCCTGCCAGAGGGCGTCGGCCTTTTCTTTCTGCCCGCCCTGCACCAGATTGAGACCGGCAAAATACCGGTATTTATTGTTGAATGGCTCTTTCCTGATGGCTTTTTCGAAGTAAGTGGCGGCCACATCATGGTTCCCCGATTCCATTTCGAGTTGGCCAAAATTGAAGAGAGTGGCCGCGTGATCGGGGTTCTGGTCGAGAATCTGCTTCCAGCAGACGCGGGCCTGGGCAAAATTACCGGTTCTGGCCATAACCTGCCCACGTTCACTGAGAATCTCAAGTTTGTCGGGGTAGGTTGATTCGAGGCGGTCGATAATTTCAAGAGCTTTTACGTGATCGCCCTTCTGATACAGACAGCGGGCGTAGTGCAACTGACTTTTCGCATGATCGGGCTTCAGCTGCAGGTATTTTTCGATACTGGTGATGGCTTCATCAATCTGGCCCAATTTTTCGCAGACGACACTGAGTTTATGCAGTGCCCACTCTTCAGACGGAAACGAATTGGTTATTGTGGTGAGCAACTTCTTCTGTTCACTCAGGTTGCCTGACTGTTCCTGAAGCTTAAGCTTCTCAAGTGTTCCGCTCAGGCTTGTTTCGTTAAGGTTAGTTTCGGGCATCCGGCTGACGGTGACCACCGGTATATCTTTGTTGAAAGCGCTTTTAAGTGCCAGCGCATCAGCGTCACCAGGGTTATTGCTTAGAATTTTTTCGATTATTTGCCCGGCCCTGCCAACTTCGCCCATGCGATGCAGCAGCCTGGCATAAGCAATCAGACCCGGTGTGTGGCCGGGGTTGGTTTCCTGCAGGGCTTTCAGAGTTCGCTCGGCTTCCATCAATCGATCATTACTGATCAGCAGATCGGCAAGTCGCACTTTAATTTCGGGATTGTCGGGCAGCACGTTGGTGCCTTCGCGCAGCAGGGTTTCGGCTTCATCATAATTGCCGCTTTCAATGAGCTTGAGACTGGCGCTGTCATAAACTCCGGCAAGCTTTTGCGCGGTGGCTTCGGGTTTGTAGCCTTCTTTAACAAGCTTCTTCAGCACTTCGATCGCTTCGCCTGGCAGGTTCTTTTCGATGGCCGAGTCAGCTATGGTTGCCAGACAGCGGCTCAGTTCTCGCGAAAAATTCAGGTCGTCAGGGGAAAGTTTGACCGCGGCTTCGAGACTTTTTCGGGCCTTTATCAGGTCTCCCTTTTCGAGAAGTGCCTGACCAAGCAGAAAATGAGCTCTGGCATCGCCGGGGCTGTCTTCAATTCTGGCAGTTGCCAGAGAGATTGCCGTAGCGTAGTCTTTGCTGTCGATGGCGGTTCTTACTTTGGTGTTGTCTTTCCATTTGGCATACTGACCGTCGCTGTCGGCTTCGATTACTGTTTCGGTTTTGCCGGCAACCGGGTTAGATTTCTTTTTGCCGCCGCAGCCGCTCAAACTGGTGGCCAGAATGGCACCAGCAACGGCAATGGTCAAAACTTTCTGAATTTTATGCATCACAAAAACTCCTCGTCAAGTTACAGAAACAACTCGCTTACCGAGCGCTTCTCAAAAATTCGTTTGATGGCTTCGCCTACCAGCGGCGCAAGAGAGAGAACACTGATGTTACATTTTTCGATTTTTTCGCGGCTTAATGGCACAGAATCAGTGCAGACGATTTCACGCACCGGAGAATTCGGCAGGCGGTCAATCGCCGGCGAAGACAGCAGGGCGTGCGTGCAACAAGCAACTACCGATCTGGCGCCTTTTTCCATGAGACTTTCGGCGACGTTGACCAGAGTGCCGGCCGTGTCAATGATGTCGTCGATAATAATGGCATTTTTGCCGGCGACGTCACCGATGACGTTCATAACCACGGCCCGGTTGCTTTCGGGGCGGCGTTTGTCGATGATGGCCATGGGCAGGTTCAGTTTTTTGCCAAACTGTCTGGCCCGTAATACGCCGCCTGTATCTGGCGATACAACAACATGGTCAGTGAGGTCGCGCTTGAGAAAGTGTTCGGCAAGAAGTCGCCCGGCCGAGAGGTGATCGACGGGGATGTCGAAAAACCCCTGGAGGGCGGGGTCATGCATGTCAATAGTCATCAGGCGGTTGGCACCCGAAATGGTGATGATATTAGCTACCAGCTTGGCGGTAACCGGTTCGCGACCAGTGGTTTTCTTTTCCTGGCGTGAATAGCCGAAATACGGAACCACAGCAGTAACACTGGCAGCCGAAGCACGCCGCAGCGCATCCATGGTGATCAGCAGCTTCATAAGATTTTCGTTAACCGGTGGGCAGGTGGGCTGAATGATAAAGGTATCGCAACCGCGAACCGATTCTTCGATGCGGCAATAAAGTTCACCATCGGCAAATGAAGTGTGCAGAATCTTGCCTTCCGGAATGTTCAGACAGCGACAGACTTCAGTGAAAAGTTGCTGGTTTCCCGAACCTGAAAAAACCTTGACCCGTGAATTGTGCATGGTCCCCTCCTGTTGGTGCGACTGTTTAACTGTTTCCTTCAATTACTGAATATGGGCTTACTTTTGAATTATCAGCAACTCTGGTATTGCTGATGACGCTAAATTCGATCTGGTTGTTGCTGCCGATAACGGCATCAGAAACCCGGCAGCCTGGCCCGATAACGCAGTTGCGGCCAATCTGGCAACGCCCGGTCAGCATGCTTCCGGGGTGAATGGTGGTGTCGGGTTCAATTTTAACCTCTGGCCCGATAAAGGTATTTTCAGGGCTGGTAATTGTAACGCCGCTGTCCATGAGTTGCTGCAAAATCTGCTTCTGAAGAATGCTGCTGACTTCAGCAAGGTGCTGGCGGCTGTTTATGCCAAGGGTCGATGCTTCGTCCTTTTCGATGCAGGCAACTACCGGCAGGCCCTTTTTAACGGCAATCTCGACCAGATCGGTCAGATAGTATTCCTTCTGGCGATTGTTCGGGGTCAGCGAAAAAATGTTGTCGAACAGAAAACCAGATTCAAAAAGATAAACGGCGAGGTTGACTTCATTAACCTGTAATTCGTCAGGGCTGCAGTCTTTGGCTTCTCTTATGGCCGCCACGTTGCCGTTCTGGCGCAATACCCGGCCGTAATTGCCGGGGTTCTGCATTATCAGTGTCATCATGGTGATGGCCGGTTTCTTCTCGCGATGAATGTTGACCATTTTTTGCAGGGTTTCAACCGAAATCAGCGGGGTATCACCACAGACTACCAGCAGATCATCTGGTTTTTCGGGGCAATTTTTGGCGTAGCATTGCACCGCATGGCCAGTGCCGAGTTGTTCGGTCTGCTCGACATACGCAAGATGGCTTGAGTTAAGAGCCTGGCGAACAACCTCGCTTTTATAACCGGTTACCAGAATGGTTTTGTGGCAGCCAATTTTTTCGACGGCATCGATAACATAGGCAACCATCGGCCGCCCGAGAATTGGATGTACGACTTTAGGCAGTTCTGATTTCATGCGGGTGCCTTTGCCGGCCGCCAGTATCAGAGCATGCAGTTTTTGCGACATATACTAACCTCGGTTCTAGTTTTCAGCGGTTATTATACACAGTTTTGCCAGTTTGTAACACCCGCAGATAAAAAAAAACGCCAGTCGCAGGCAACCGCCCTTGTTTCTGCAATCGCCATGCATGGCGAACTGGCGTGGCAAGTATAATGTGTTTCGTTGCTGATAATTTATAAGCAGGCCCGCAAAGAAGATGAGGCGTTGAACCGACTCGAGTCGGTTTTTGCATGATTCAGCTGGTTGAAGAAAACCCTGGTGCTGCGAGGCGATTACCGGCCTGGCAGGTAAAATCCGGTGCGGCCAGAGGAATAAACAACAGGGGTGGGAGGATTCGAACCTACGAGATGCCTGCTCCAAAGGCAGGTGCCTTACCACTTGGCTACACCCCTATACCCGAGTAACCCGGGTATCAGGAAGATAACACAAGAAAGCCTGCCGCGCAACTGCCCAAAAATTTCCGAAAAATAGCGTTGCTATTTTTTGAGGAACGGGTTTTGGAGTTTTCGGCCTGT